>CAJJPG010000044.1 GCA_905193585.1 uncultured Oscillospiraceae bacterium | reverse complement strand
CAAAAATAACACAATAATTGAAACAATTGATGTTATAATAACCTTTAGAATTTCCACATTCTCGCCCCTGACGTATTTTTAAATATTTTTGCCGAATTTTTCAAAAATATTCTTCTCGGGATATTGACAAAATGCGGAAACGCTTGTATAATTGTATACAATGATACTGACAGAGGGTGAATACATTGCTTGAAATATCGGGTAAAACAAATTTACTTGAACAGGACAATTACAAATATTCCTTACAGGATGTGGCTGAGCCGAACCTGTACCGCGACTTTTATACATATGAGGATGTGCCGCGGGTTGCGTTCAACCACCGCAGGGTGCCTATGGGTATGCCGAAGGATATATGGATAACCGACACATCTTTGCGCGACGGTCAGCAATCGGTTGAGCCATACACGGTTGACCAAATTGTTAACCTTTACAAGCTTATGTCAAAGCTGGGCGGGCCTTACGGAATTATCCGCCAGACCGAGTTTTTCGTTTACAGCAAAAAGGATAGGGAAGCAATTGAAAAATGCCAGGCTTTAGGGCTTAAATTCCCCGAAATTACCACATGGATCAGAGCCAGCAAAGAAGATTTCAAACTTGTGCGCGACCTTGGCATCAGGGAAACGGGAATATTGGTTTCCTGCAGCGATTACCATATTTTCAAAAAACTCAAAAAAACCCGCGGCGAGGCTATGAAAATGTACCTTGAGGCGGTATCTGAAGCGTTTGAGGCGGGCGTTATGCCGCGCTGCCACCTTGAAGATATTACAAGGGCGGATTTTTACGGCTTTGTGGTGCCCTTTGTAAACGAGCTTATGAAAATGTCGGCGCAGGCGAAAATTCCCGTAAGAATTCGTGCGTGCGATACTATGGGCTATGGCGTGCCGTACCCCGAGGTTGCCCTGCCGCGCAGCGTGCCGGGCATAATTTACGGCTTGCAGCACTATTCGGATGTACCGAGCGAAATGCTTGAATGGCACGGGCATAACGATTTTTACAAGGCGGTTGCAAACGCCTCTACCGCGTGGCTTTACGGCGCTTCGGCGGTAAACTGCTCGCTGCTCGGCATAGGGGAGAGAACGGGCAATATTCCGCTTGAAGCAATGGTTATGGAATACGCCTCGCTCCGCGGCTCGCTTGACGGTATGGACACAACGGTTATAACCGAAATAGCTGAATATTTCAAAAAGGAAATGGGCTATAAAATACCGCCCATGACCCCGTTTGTAGGCAAAAACTTCAACGTTACAAAGGCGGGCATACATGCCGACGGGCTTTTAAAGGACGAGGAAATTTACAATATTTTCGATACCGAGAAGATACTCAACCGCCCCGCCTCTGTTTCGGTAGGTAAAACCAGCGGACTTGCGGGCATAGCCTACTGGATAAACCACAATTACGGCTTAAAGGGTGAGAACGAGGTTGATAAAAAGGACCTCGCGGTTATCGCCCTTAAGGAATGGGTGGATACGGAATATCAAAACGGCAGGCAGACTGCTATATCTGACGGCGAGCTTGAAAAGCATTTAAAAGAGCTGTCGGATGGAAGATTTTAATGAGGTGCAGTTATGATTGAGCATAAAACAATATCCCTTGCTGATCAGGTATTCGATCATCTTGAAAACGATATTTTAAGCGGCAAATATCAGCGCGGCGAAATTCTGACCGAGAGCAAATTAAGCGCGGAGTTGGGAGTAAGCCGCACACCTATACGAGAGGCGCTGCGCCGCTTGGAGCAGGAGCACATTATTGAGGAATCGGGAAAAGGTTCGGTTGTTATAGGCATTAACGAAAAGGATCTTGAAGATATTTTTATGATTCGCAAAAGCCTTGAGTGCCAGGTTGCGGCGCTTGCGGCGAAAAACCGCACCGAGGAGCAGCTGAAGCAGCTGCGCGAGGCGCTTGAATTTCAGGAGTTTTACCTGAATAAAAAAGACCCCGACCAAATAAAGCTGATGGACAGCCGCTTTCACGAAACACTTTATAAATTAAGCGGCAGCACCGCGTTTTATGATACCCTTGTGCCGCTGCACAAGAAAATTCAGAAATACCGCCGCGCCTCGGTTGCAAATTCAAGCCGCGCAGAAGCGTCTGTTGCGGAGCATCGCAAAATTTACGAGGCTATTGAGGCAAAAAACACCGCTCTTGCCGCAAAATATGCGTCGGAGCATGTTGAAAACGCTTATAAACACATTATGAGAAAGGACTAATAATTATGGGCTACACTATTGCACAGAAAATTATTAAGGCGCATATGCTTTCGGGCGATATGACCGTGGGCAGCGAGGTAGCGCTTAAAATCGACCAGACCTTAACGCAGGACGCTACGGGCACCATGGCGTACCTTGAGTTTGAGACTATGGGGCTTGACCGCGTTAAAACCGAGCGCAGCGTGGCTTATATAGACCACAACACACTGCAATCGGGCTTTGAAAATGCCGATGACCACCGCTACATTCAGTCGGTTGCCAAAAAGCACGGTATTTACTTTTCACGCCCCGGCAACGGCATTTGCCACCAGGTGCATTTAGAGCGTTTCGGCAAGCCCGGCAAGACACTTATCGGGTCGGACAGCCACACCCCCACCGGCGGCGGCATAGGCATGCTTGCCATGGGCGCGGGCGGACTTGACGTGGCGGTTGCCATGGGCGGCGGCGCTTACTACATTACAATGCCCAAAATGTATAAGGTAAATTTAAAGGGTAAATTAAAGCCTTTTGTTACCGCGAAGGATATAAGCCTTGAAATTCTGCGCATACTCTCGGTTAAGGGCGGCGTAGGCGCCATAATCGAGTGGGGCGGCGAGGGTATTAAGTACCTTTCCGTGCCGGAGCGCGCCACCATTACCAATATGGGCACCGAGCTTGGCGCTACCACCTCTATTTTCCCGTCCGATGAAATCACAAAGAAATTCCTTGAAACAGAGGGCAGAGGGGAGGATTATACAGAGCTTTCAAGCGACGCGGACGCGGTTTACGATAAGGTAATAGACATTGACCTTGATGAGTTAAAGCCGCTTATAGCATGTCCGCACAGCCCCGACAATATTGTTACGGTTGAGTCATTAAAGGGCACAAAGGTTGACCAGGTCTGCATAGGCTCCTGCACCAATTCATCACTTTTTGATATGCTAAAGGTTGCGGCGCTTTTAAAGGGCAAGACCATTTCGCCCAACGTGAGCCTTTCCATTTCGCCCGGTTCTAAGCAGGTGCTTTCAATGCTGGCGGATTACGGCGCGCTTTCAGATATATTAGCAAGCGGAGCAAGACTGCTTGAATGTGCCTGCGGGCCCTGCATAGGTATGGGCTTTTCGCCTAATTCCGCGGGTGTATCATTACGCACCTTTAACCGCAATTTCTTAGGCAGAAGCGGCACTAAGGACGCAAGCGTGTACCTTGTTTCCCCCGAAACCGCGGTTGCCGCGGCGCTTACGGGCGAAATTACCGACCCGAGACTTTTGGGTGAAGAACCGCACGTTACAATGCCTGCCGCTTTCAAAATTGACGACAGCGCGGTAATACCGCCCGCAACACCCGAAGAGGCTAAGAACTTAGAGGTTCTGCGCGGACCGAACATTAAGCCTTTCCCGAAATCGGAACCGCAGACCGATACCCTTTCAGCCGAGCTTGTGCTGAAAGTCGGCGATAACATAACCACCGACCACATTATGCCCGCAGGCGCTAAAATATTGCCTTACCGCTCAAATATTCCGCACCTTTCGCAGTTCTGCTTTGCTGTGTGTGATGAGACCTTCCCCGAGCGCGCAAAGGCGCTCGGTAAAAGCATAATTGTAGGCGGCAGTAACTACGGTCAAGGCTCCTCGCGCGAGCATGCGGCGCTTGTGCCTATGTATCTGGGAGTTCGCGCGGTTATTACAAAGAGCTTTGCGCGTATTCATGTTGCTAACCTTATAAACGCGGGAATTATGCCGCTTACCTTTAAAAACCCCGATGATTACGATAAGCTCAACCAATCGGATAAATTAACGCTTACAAATGTGTTTGCGGGAATGGACAGCGGCGAAATAATGCTGAAAGACGAAACCACAGGCGACGAAATACCGCTTGTATGCTCATTTACCGAGCGGCAGAAAGCAATACTCAAAGCAGGCGGACTGCTTGAATATACCAAAAAGGAAGGCTGATATAAAATGGAAAAATATATTGACGCGGCGGTTGAACAGTTCCGCACACTTTTAAACGAGCAGATTGCGCGCGAGCGCAAAATGGAGCAAGATAAGCGCTACACCGATTATAAAAAGCTTGATAAAATTATAATCGGCATTTGCGGCGGCGACGGCATAGGGCCGATAATTTCCGCCGAATCAGAGCGCCTTTTGCAGTTTATTTTAAAGGACGAAATTGCCGCGGGCAAAATTGAGCTGCGCACCATTGAGGGGCTTACCATTGAAAACCGCATTGCGCACAATCAGGCTATACCCGACGACGTTTTGGCAGAAATAAAGGCTTGCAACGTTATTCTTAAAGCACCCACCACCACGCTGAAAGGCGGCACGCTTGAAAGCGCAAACGTGGCAATGCGCCGCGAGCTTGACCTGTATGCTAACGTTCGCCCCGTAGCCGTGCCCGAGCTTGGAATTGACTGGACTTTCTTCCGTGAAAATACTGAAGGCGAGTATGTTCTCGGCAGCCGCGGCGTGGAAATTCCCGATACCTTGGCTTTCGATTTTAAGGTTACCACCAACGAGGGCACAAAGCGCATTGCGCGCGCCGCTTTTGAGTACGCTAAGAACAACGGCAAAACCAACGTTGCAATAGTTACAAAGGCTAATATTATGAAAAAGACCGACGGCAAGTTCTCAGAGCTTTGCCACGAGGTTGCAAAGGATTACCCCGGCATTACCGCCGAGGACTGGTACATTGATATTATGACCGCAAACCTTGTGAACGAGCGCGTGAGAAGCAACTTCCAGGTAATTCTTCTGCCGAACCTTTACGGCGATATTATTACCGACGAGGCAGCGCAGATACAGGGCGGCGTAGGCACGGCGGGTAGCGCCAATATAGGCGATGTTTATGCTATGTTCGAGGCTATTCACGGCTCCGCACCGCGTATGATAGAAACGGGCAGGGGAGCATATGCCAACCCCACCAGTATGTTTAAGGCTACCGAAATGCTGCTGCGCCACATCGGCTTTACCGAAAAGGCGGATAAGCTGAATAAAGCGCTGCACATCTGCACCGAGGTTGATAAAAAGTATGTTATCACCGGTCATGAGGACGGCGCTACCTGCTCGCAGTTCGGCGATTACTTAATGGAGACAATCGAACAGCTTTAATAAAGCTGTTTTGTGAGAAAATAGCTTATAAACAGTCCCTTTGAATTGTTTTTCATAGTATCTCTGCCTTTTCAAGTTATGTGGGATAATTTTACCACAAGGAGTAAAAAAAATCAAGTAATCGTAATATTGTTTGCAAACAGTGTAATATTGTTGATGAAAGCGCCTTAAAAGTTATATATAATATGCAAAAGAAAACTATTTTTTTTTGAATACAGGAGGAAATTTTTATGCTTAACCCGGCGGAAACAGAAAAATTTGGATGAAAGCAGCGGAGGACAGCCGCGAATTGCTTGAGGGCAGAGTAAAAAACGATATTGAAAAATACCGTAAGGGCTACTGCAAGCTGCGCCTTACCGACGCTGAGGGCAGACCGATTAAAAACGCAAAAGTTAAGGTCAACCAGCTTTCACACGATTTCGGTTTCGGCGCAAATATTTTTATGCTTGAAGAATTTGATAACGAAGAATATAACCAAAGATACCGCGCGAATTTTAAAAAATGCTTTAACCTTGCAACCGTTCCGTTTTATTGGGACGGTTTAGAGCCCGAAAAGGGCAAACCGCGCTATGATAAAAACAGCGGTAAGGTATGGCGCAGACCCGCCCCCGAGCTTTGCGTGGAATACTGCGAGGAAAACGGTATAATGCCTAAGCTGCATTGTCTTGTGTATGATAAATTTATACCTGAATGGCTGCCGCGCGATGATATGAAGGCTATGGAAAAGCTTTATGAGGAGCGTTTCAGACAAATATCCGAGCGCTTTACGGGAAGACTGCTTGAATTTGAGGTAATTAACGAATTGCTTTGCGAGCAGTGGTGGGGCTACAAAAGCGTTATCAGCAGCAAGCACGATATAATAGAATGGTCATTTGCGCTTGCAAGAAAATATTTCCCGAATGAAACACTGGTTATAAACGAGGGTAACCCGCTGGTTAATTTGAGTGCAGCAAAATACCGCAACGCTTACTTTATGATGATTGAAAACGCGCTTAAAAGCGGCGCGGAAATCGATAAAATAGGCTTGCAGCACCATATTTTCACCGGCGCAACCGATAAAACCGGCGAGGCATACGAAAACAGCGTTAAGCGGGGCGAAAAATTGGTTGACCCGCTTATAAATCTTAAGGGACTTGACATAATAGCCGAGCTGGGACTGCCGCTTGAAATGACCGAGGTTACGGTGCCGACCTTCGGCGATACCGCTGAGGACGAGGAATTACAGGCGGATCTGCTTGAGCTGCTTTACTCTGTATGGTTCAGTCACCCGGCAATGCAGGATATAATTTACTGGAATATTCCCGACGGCTATGCCTATGACGACGGCACAGGCAGCTGGAACGAAAACCAGTGCCGCGGCGGGCTGTGGCACCACGATTTGACCCCGAAAAAGGCGGGTATAAGGCTTGAAAAGCTGATAAACGAGGTATGGCACACCGAAACAGAGCTTACAACCGATGAAAACGGTTATGCCGAGTTCCGCGGATTTTACGGCAATTACAGTATAGCCGGAAAGGATTTTACTGCTGATTTCGGAATACATAAGGGCGAGCATGCGGTGACGGAAATAATTTTCTAAAATAAGTAAAAAGCAGGGCATAGTAATTTATGCTCCGCTTTTTTACTTATATGCATATCGTTATTTTAAAATCCGAGCAGCTTTGTGCCGCTTTCTTCAAGCGCGGTGCGCTTTGCAATTGCGTCTTCCTCAGTTACGCCTACCGAGCCGATATAAAGCTTGATTTTAGGCTCTGTACCGGAAGGACGGACTATAAGTGAGCTGCCGTCAGCCATATAATAGCAAAGAACGTTGGAAACAGGCAGCGTGATTTTGCTTTCGGTGCCGTTTTTAAGGTTGCGGCTTACCGATTTTTCGTAATCGTCTGCTTTTACAACCTTTTCGCCAGCAATTTCGGCGGGAGTATCTCTTCGCAGGGTATCCATTATTTCCGCAATGCGCTTCATGCCGCTTTCACCCTCGCAGGTAAAGCTCTTTTGCGAGCAGAAATAATAGCCGTATTTCTTATAAAGCCCGTCTAAAACGTCGGTAAGCAAAAGCCCCTTAGCTTTATAGAAAGCCACCATTTCGCAAATAAGCATTGAGGCAATAACCGCGTCCTTATCGCGCACATAGGTGCCGCCCAAATAGCCGTAGCTTTCCTCAAAGCCGAATACAAAGCGGTTTTCTTCGCCCTTTTCTTCAAGATTGGTTATCTGCTCGCCTATAAACTTAAAGCCGGTCAGAACGTCGCGCAGTTCGCAGCCGTAGTCGGCGGCAATTTTTCTGCAAAGCTCGGTTGTAACAATGGTTTTAACGGCAATCGGTTTTTCGGGTAACGTGCCGTTTGCCTTGCGGCGGGAAAGCACGAAATCAAGCAGCAGCGCGCCCACATCGTTGCCTGAAAGCAATTTATAATCGTCGCCCGTGTTTACGGCAATGCCCACGCGGTCGCAATCGGGGTCAGTCGCAAGCAGCAGGTCGGGCTTTACGGTTTCGGCAAGCTTTAAAGCGCACTCAAAAGCCTGGCGAATTTCGGGGTTTGGATAGGGGGCGGTGGGGAAATTGCCGTTAGGCATTTCCTGCTCGGGAACTACCGTTACGTTTTCAACGCCGATTTTACTAAGAATACTTCTTACAGGCTTGTTTCCGCTGCCGTGCAGGGGTGTGTATATAACTTTGAGCGACTTAACGTCCGCCTCGGGCGCTACGCGGCAGGCAAGAACGCAGTTTAAGTAATCTTCAATTACGTCGTCGCCTATAAACTCAATATTTCCGTTTTTAACGGCGGTATCAAAATCAACCGTTTTAACCTCGTCGAAAATATCTACCTTATTCATAATGGAAAGCACATAATCGGCGGCTTCAAGACCCAACTGGCAGCCGTCTGGGCCGTATGCCTTATAGCCGTTGTATTTTGCGGGGTTATGGCTTGCGGTTACAACCACGCCCGCGTCGCACCCAAGCCTGCGCACGGCGTATGAAAGCATGGGGGTGGGCATAAGCTCCTTATATATATAAACCTTTATACCGTTTGCCGCGAAGACGGAAGCCGCGGTGCGCGCGAAAAGCTCGCTTTTAATGCGGCTGTCATAAGCAACGGCAATTTTACCGTTCTGCTTTACGGAATTTACATACGCCGCAAGCCCCTGCGACGCCTTGCCGACGGTATATATATTCATTCGGTTGGTGCCCGCGCCTATAACGCCGCGAAGTCCGCCCGTGCCGAATTCAAGATCTTTATAAAATGCGTCTGATATTGCCGCCTCGTCATCCTTAATAGAGTCAAGCTCTTTTACAAGGTCGGGATCGCCGACTGCCTTTTCACACCATAGCTGATATTTTTCGTTGACCATATGGCACACTCCTTATAAATAGTCTAACGATATTATAGCAAATTTTTCATACGATAACAAGTGAAAAGAGAATTTTTTCTTGAAAATATAAAAAATCAGATATTAGACGGTAGATATTAGATATTAGATAAATACCCCTCAGTCGTGTATTCGCACGACAGCCGCTGACGACGGCGGTCCCCTCTATTTGCTTACGCAAAAGAAGGGAGCCTTTGGTTTACATAAAAATGCTGTTATCGTTTAACCGAAATTAAAATATAAACGCGTCGTGAACCACTCTTACCGCGCGGTCGGCGTCCTTTGCGTCAATAAGCACGGAAATTTTAATTTCGCTTGTAGCTATCATACGAATGTTTATGCCCGCGTCATAAAGCGCCTCGAACATTTTAGAGGCAACACCCGGGTGACTTTCCATACCCGCGCCGACAACCGAAATTTTAGCTATAGAGTCGTCAATGCTTACTTCCTTATAGTTAAGGCTGTCTTTCATACCCTCAATGGCGGATACGGCGGTCTTGCCGTCGTCAAGCGGTACGGTAAAGGTTATGTCCTTTGTGGCGTCTCTGCCGACCGACTGCAAAATTATATCAACGTTAATTTTGTACTGCGCCAATTTATTGAAAATTTTAAAGGCTACTCCGGGAGTGTCCTTTAAGCCTATAACGGAAATTGTAGCTACGTTTGTATCCTTGGCAACGCCTCTTATAAGTGTCTTTTCCATTTTTACCGTCTCCTTTACGATAGTGCCGGGTTTGCTTTCAAGACTGGAAAGCACCTCAAGCTCAACATTATATTTTTTAGCCATTTCAACCGAGCGGTTGTTAAGTACCTGCGCGCCGAGCGTTGCAAGCTCAAGCATTTCATCGTAGGCTATTTCGTCCATTTTGCGCGCCGTGGGAACCTTGCGCGGGTCGGCGGTGTAAACGCCGTCAACATCCGTATAAATCTGGCACACGTCCGCTTTCATTGAGGCGGCTATGGCTACCGCGCTTGTATCCGACCCGCCGCGGCCGAGGGTGGTTATATCATCGTATTTATTAAGCCCCTGAAAGCCCGCCACAATTACTATATTGCGCTTTGAAATTTCATTGCGTATGCGCTCGGCGTTTACCTTTTTAATGCGCGCTATCCCGTGGTTTGAATCGGTAGCAAAGCCCGCCTGCCACCCGAGCAGGGAAATAACGGGAAAGCCGAGCTTTTCAATCGCCATGGCAAGCAGCGCTATTGACATCTGCTCCCCTGCCGATAAAAGCATATCAAGCTCTCTTTTAGAACCGCCGTCGGGATTTATCTCCTTTGCTTTTGCTATAAGCTCGTCGGTAGTATCGCCCTGGGCGGAAACCACTACCACAACGTCGTTGCCCTTTTTATAATCCTCGGTTATAATGTTTGCAACATTGAAAACTCTTTCGGCGTTCGCAACCGACGAACCGCCGAATTTTTTTACCATTAAAGACATTAGGTAAACCCCCTCGGTTAAATCATAGTATTTAAAATTTTGCGGGATTTTATATTTTTAAGCCTTGAAAGTTTTTCAAGCGTTACGCTCGGTTTTTCGCTTGCGGTTAAAAATGCTATTTCGTTTTTAAACTTGTTTTTAACGCACGATACACCGTGAAAAGCGCTTTCAACCTCGGAAACAAGTCCGTCATAATTATCGCCGCGCAGCAGTACAAAAAGTCTTGTGGGCTCGTCGCACGAATTATCCACATAATCGGCGCTGCCCTCTTCCCAAAAGACGTATTTGCGGGTATCAAGGTGCTTTACGCAGTCTATCATATCGGCAACAACCGCGCTGGCGGTTGCCTCTTTTCCCGCGCCCTTGCCGTAGAACATAACGTCGCCCGTTTCATCGCCCCTTACATTGATAGCGTTGAACACGCCGTTTACGCCCGAGAGAATACAGTCGCGGCTTACAAGCGTGGGGCGCACGGTGGCGGTAATTTTGCCGTTTTCAAGCTTTTTCGCCCTGCCTATCAGCTTTACGGTGCAGCCGAAGCTGTCGGCATACTCAACGTCGTCAAGCGTAATATCGGTTATGCCCTCGGTTTCCACCTGCTCGGGGTAAACGTGCTTGCCGAAAGCAAGAGCCGCCAATATGCATATCTTGCGGCAGGCGTCGTGCCCCTCAATATCCGCCGCGGGGTTTTTCTCGGCAAAGCCTTTTTCCTGCGCCAAAGCGAGCGCGGAATCAAAATCCATATTCTCTATTATCATTTTATTTAAAATGTAGTTAGTAGTTCCGTTTAAAATTCCGAAAATTTCGGTTATCTCGTTTGCGGCAAGGCACTGCGATATGGGGCGCAGCACGGGTATACCGCCGCCCACGCTTGCTTCAAACAGGAAATTCGCGTTATTTTCCGCCGCAATTTTCAAAAGCTCGGCGCCCTTTGCGGCTACAAGCTCTTTATTTGAGGTGACTACGCTCTTGCCTTTTTCAAGGCATTTTTTAACAAAATCGTAAGCGGGGTTAATTCCGCCCATAACCTCGGCTACCACCCTTACGCTATCGTCGTTCAGTATAATGTTAAAATCCTTTACGAATTTATCACTGTAGGAAAGCCCCGGGAATTCACGAAGGTCAAGTATATACTTAACGTTTACTGCGGTGTGCGCCGCTTTTTCTATGCGCTCGGGGTGATTTATGAGTATTTCGGCGGTTCCCGAGCCTACAACGCCATGACCCATTATTGCAACATTTGTCATTTTTTGCCTCCGTCAATTCTGTTTATTGAAATTACGCCGTCGGTTTTAAGCAGCCTGTTTATAAGCTCCTCGGCGGACATTTCAGAGCCGATGCTAAGCGTCAACGATACGTTCGCCTTGCCGTTTTCGGGCAGCCCCTGCGACACGGTAATAATATTTGCGCCGCAGCTGAAAAGCGCCGCGGTAAGCGCCGAAAAAACGCCCGCACGGTCGGAAAGCTGTGCGTTAAGGCTTAAAGTATCGCCCGAACCCGAATATTTAAAAACAAAATCCTTATACTTATAAAAGGCGGATCTTGAAATACCCGCTTCCTTTACCGCCTGCGCCGTTGAAAGCTTACCGCCTGCCAGCAGCTCTTTTGCGCGTATAACCCCCGCAAACACGGGCGGCAGAATATCGGCGTCAATCAGCAGATAGCTTTTTTTATCCATAATTGTCCTCCGTACGTGAACTATTGTATTCTATTATAGTACAGCGCGGGTATAAAAGCAACAAAAAAATTGCCTTTTTGACATAAATGTAAAAATTATATAAAAGTTATTACAGGGCGGTGTTTTCCTTTGGATGAGCAGGCAAAAAAGAAGTTTTTAATTACAACGGCGTACATTGTAACGGTAGGGGCTATTGTTTTTATTGTTTGCCGGTTTTTGCTGAAATATCTGATGCCGTTTATAATAGGCGGGCTTATAGCCTGGGCGGTGCAAAAGCCCGCTTATTTCATTTCGGGTAAGACCCGCCTGAAGCCCAAAATATCGGCGGTTGTACTGACTATTGCGGTTTTCGCTGCGTTGGCGGCGGTTTTGTTTTTCGCAGCGTTAGGGTTTACCAACGCGGCGGGCGGAATTATGCGGGAATTATCGGGCAAAACGGGGGAGATGGGGCAAATAATTTCCTCTGTACGCAGTGATTTCAACGCGCTGTTTAAAAAGCTGCCCGATGAATTCGCCTCTGCCGCCGATACGCTGTGGAGCGGCTTTTTAGACCGCATCGCTTCGGTTGCGGGCGGTGCGGTGTCTTCCTTTGCGGGGGCAGCGGTAAAGCGCGCGCCATCCTTTTTACTAAGCTGCATTATATCGGTGGTGGCGGGGTGCTACATCGCCGCTGATTTCAGGGAGCTTTCAAAATTCGCAGGCGGCGTTATAGGCAAAAAAACATATGATAACTGCCTGAAAATCAAGAATATTCTGGTGGGCAGTGTTTTTAAGCTGTTAAAGGGATATGCCATTTTAATGCTTATGACCTTTTTGGAGCTTTCCGCGGGTTTTCTTATTTTAAGGGTAAAATATGCGCTGCTTTTAAGCCTTTTAATTGCGGTTATTGATATTCTGCCGGTGCTGGGTACGGGTACGGTACTGATACCCTGGGGCATAGCCGAGATTTTATATAAAAATACAGGGCTCGGTATAGGAATACTGCTGATTTATGCGGTGATAACCGTTATAAGAAACTTTGCCGAGCCTAAAATAATAGGCAGGCAAATGGGCATTGACCCGCTTTTTACGCTGCTTTCAATGTTTAT
>CAJJPG010000043.1 GCA_905193585.1 uncultured Oscillospiraceae bacterium | reverse complement strand
CTGTTTTACCCGCCATAGCAACAGTATTCTTTTTATTTATTATACAAATAATCCAAAAAAAAAAATGGATTTTTGCACACAAAATATGTTATAATGTAATATATAATACATAAGGAGGATTTTTATGGATTTATATGAGGAGATTATTACCGATAACCGTTCAAAGGAAATAAACCCGGTATCATTCGGCTGGCACAAAAATCCGCCGTGCCACAGCTTCGGACCGTTTATACGCACACACTGGCTACTGCATTACATTATTAAAGGCAAAGGCATTTTTATACGCGACGGCAAAACACATCATTTAGGAGAAGGCGATATGTTTATAATTCCGCCCGGGCAAAAAACCTATTATGAGGCGGATAAGGACGACCCTTGGTATTATACATGGATAGGCTTTACCTCTACTCTTGATATGCCGTATTTTAAGGAAAACCATTTTCTGCACATACCGGCAGTAAGTGAAGTTTTTACCGACATGAAACGCTGCCGTGATTTTGAAAACGGAAGAGCGGCATTTTTATGCGGTCATATTTGGGAAATACTAAGCATCATTTTAGAGCGCGGCAAAAAGCATACAAATTATGTTGACCGTGCAATAAGCTATATGCGCATAGGATATATGAATCCTATAACCGTAAGCTCCATCGCCCAACATTTAAACATAAGCCGTAATTATTTAGCTTTGCTGTTTAAAGAGGAAACCAGTATGTCGCCGCAAAGCTATCTTATTAAAATACGCCTGGAAGCTGCCGTCACCTTAATGACCGAATTAAATGAGCGACCGATAAACGCCGCTGCATCTGTTGGTTATCCCGACTTTTATCACTTTTCAAAGATATTCAAGCAATATTACGGCGTATCCCCGCGCGAGTATGTGCGAAGATACAAAGAAAATATTGTTCAGATAAACATTAAACCGTAATGCCTATGAGCATCTTACAAACACTCTTATAAAATAAAACTGTTATGATACAATAGATAGGTAACAGTAAAAATCTATGAATTTTAATAAGCTGATTATTGCAAGAATAAAGCTTTTGCTTCGTTCCGTAAAAGCAAAACGCGCCAAGAAAAAACTGCTTGAAACCTTTAAAAAACATCCTCAAAGCATAAGAAAATTATCTGCCGCTTATGAGAAGTTTTTAAGGGCGGTACACGCAGAACAGCGGGCGCTTGTCACGCTGAAAGCAATAAACCGTAAATATTCCCGCCGCGCTTTTTTTATAAAAATGAAGTATTCTTTCTCCGTCCTCCGTGCTTTCATAGACACAGCGCATTTTTTTGAACAGAATTGCGAAGCTGCTTTGCCAGTAATCCTGCGCCGCAAAGTCTGTAGGACAATTTGCAATTAATATAAGAGACGCTGTAATAATTGAGATTATCGTATTGAATAGTTGACATTTTCTACAAGTCATTTACTTTCCCTCTCAATTCTTATATTAATTATTACTTATATTATCATATTTTCACTTAATCATTTCAATATGAAATATTAGCCATATGGACAAAACAGCATGAATCAGAACAGTCGGACAGCCGCTCCTTTTAAAAAAAATCCGACCGCACCCGCGGTTTTATAGGCTTTATCGAAGCGTCCATTTTTTTTCGATAAATTCATTATTTCACCGAAAATACAAAAGGCCCCTATTTTTCCGTTCGGAAAAATAGGGGCCGTCTACACAAAAAAAAGAATGTCGGTAAACCGACATTCCTTTTTTGTTATAGCAAATTAGTCCGCAAGGTAAGCGTACTGGAGGTACCAGTAGCCGTACGGGCTGTGCCATGTGCCCTTGAGGCTGGTGCTCTGGAGCCAGAAATCGTTGTAGTAAGCAACCGGGATAAATCCGTAATCTTCGCTTACGATCTTCTCTGCCTCGTGGAGAGCGGCAAAGTGAGCAGTCTTATCGGCAACCTTAGAGTCTTCCATAGCCTTATCAACCGCCGGGTTGTTGTACTTACCGTCGTTGTTGCCGTTGGAGGAAACAAACAGCTCAATCATGTTGGAAGCGTCATTGTAGTCCATAACCCAACCGTTACGAGCCATTTCGTACTCACCGGCGCGGCGCTTGGGTGTGAAGGACGACCAGTCAACAATGTCAATATTCATAGTGATGCCGAGATCCTTATAAACCTGCTGTAAATACTCGGCAAGAGCCTTATGGTAGCCTGCATCGTTGGTAGAATAGGTGATGGTCGGGAAGCCCTTGCCCTCGGGATAGCCTGCCTCTGCAAGAGCCTTTTTAGCTTCTTCAAGGTTAGCCTTGTAATCCTCACTGATATAGGTCTTTCCGCCGTTTGCTGCCTTTGAGTTCTCAAGGAACTTGCCGGGGTCAACATCGTCAACGCCGGTTCCTACATAGTTGTAAGCCGGTGTATATGTGCCCTGCATTACGGTGTTGGCAACATAGTCACGGTCAATAGCAAGGCTCAAAGCCTTACGAACATTCTTGTTGTTGAAGGGAGCCTTGTTGAGGTTCATGCTCAGGTAATAGGTACCGAGAATGGGATCAACATTGAATTCATCCTTCTTATCCTTCTTAAGGGTCGGGATTTCCTCGGTCGGAACATCCTTTATAAGCTGTGCGGTACCGCCGGTGTAGGCAGTATAGGAAGCGCTTGAATCTTCAAGCAATAAGAATGTGAGCTTATCGTTTACAATCTTGCTTGAATCCCAGCCGCCCTTGTAATTCTCATTCTTCTTGCAAACGATCTTTTCACTGGGTGTCCATTCGGTAATGGTGTACGGACCGTTGCAGACATAGGTTTCGGGTTTTGTAGCCCAGGAGTCACCGTTCTTTTCAACGGTAGCCTTCTGAACGGGGCTCATTGTACCGAAAGCAACGATCTTATCAAAATAAGAGCAGGGGTAAGCAAGCTTAACTGTAAGAGTCTTACCGTCTTCGCTCGCCTTAACGTTGAGCTTTTCGGGGTTCTTGCTGTCAATAGCGTCTTTGTAGCCTTCGATCATACCGATAACGGTTTCGGCATACGGAGCCGCAACATTGGTATCGGCTATACGCTTAAAGGTGTACTCAAAGTCCTTAGCGTTAAGCTCGGTACCGTCTGACCATTTAAGGCCGTCACGCATAGTGAAGGTCCAGGTAAGACCGTCGGGGCTTACCTCGTACTTTTCAGCCTGTCCGGGCTGAACTTTGTTGTCCTGATCAATAATGAGCAGGGTTTCAAACAGGGTAATAAGCATATTACCGCCGTCAACAGTACTGTTAAGAGCCGGATCGAGCGTTTCGGGGTTCGGGCCGATCTGAACAGTGATGCCATCTGCCTTCTTCTTACCGCAGCCGGCAAAGGCTGTCACAAAAAGAGCGGCAGACAAGAAAATAGCCAGCATTTTCTTGAATTTCATTTTTGATCTCCTCTTTCTTAAATTTTACGGCTTTAGCCGCTTTATTATATCCATTGCGCCTGAGCGCAATAAATACCGTGTTAATTCACCTTATCAAGGTGGTGGCAGGCAGCGTAATGCCCCGGGCTTACCTCTTTAAATTCGGGGCAGACCTCCGCGCACTTTTCATCCGCATAGGGGCAGCGCGTTCTGAAGCGGCAGCCGCTCGGCGGGTTAAGGGGCGACGGAACATCCCCCTGCAAGGGAATACGCTTTGAGGCGCGCGCAGCAATTGGGTCTGCCTCGGGTATAGCGGAAATAAGGCTCTTGGTATAGGGGTGAACGCTGTGGGATATAAGCTCATAGCTGTCCGCCAGTTCAACCAGTTTACCGAGATACATAACGCCTATACGGTTTGAAATATGCCTTACAACGCTTAGATCGTGCGCTATAAACAGGTAGGTAAGGTTTAAGTCCTTTTGCAGGTCCTCAAACATATTTACCACCTGAGCCTGAATTGAAACGTCAAGCGCGGAAACAGGCTCGTCGCAAACTATAAACTCGGGGTTTACAGCCAGTGCGCGGGCAATGCCCACCCTCTGGCGCTGACCGCCCGAAAACTCGTGCGGGTAGCGGTTTGCGTGCTCGCTGTTAAGTCCCACGCGCTCAAGCAGGGAAATAATGCGGTCGTGCCGCTCCTTTTTATCGGAGGCGAGCTTGTGAATATCAATTGACTCCCCTACTATATCGCCGATAGTCATTCTTGGGTCAAGGCTCGCGTAAGGATCCTGAAAGACCATTTGCATTTTGCGGCGGTAAGGCAGCATATCAACCTTTATTTTCTTTTCCTTATCGAAAATAACCTTGCCGTCATAAATAATTTTACCGTCCGTCGGCTCATACAGGCGCAAAAGCGTTCTACCGACCGTTGTTTTGCCGCAGCCCGATTCGCCCACAAGACCTAATGTTTCGCCGCGGTAGATATAAAACGAAACGTCGTCTACCGCCTGAACAACCTGTTTTTTGCCGCCGCTTCTTGCGGGAAAGTACTGCTGCAAGTGCTGCACTTCAACCAGTTTTTCTCTCTCACTCACAGTTTTCCTCTCCTTTCAGCGCCTCTTTCTGCAAAAGCCAGCAATAGCTGTAATGGGTATCGCTGAGTTCGGTTTTCGGGGGCATTTTATTAAGGCAGATTTTCATACATTCAGAGCAGCGCGGCGCAAAGGGACATCCCGCAGGGGGGTTGAGCAGGTCAACCGGCTGACCCTCAATGGGGACTAGTCTTTCGATTTTTTCCGTGTTTAATTTCGGAATTGATTTAATAAGACCCTTTGTGTATTCGTGACTCGGGTTGTAGAAAATTTCATCCGCCGTGCCGTACTCAACAATATGACCGGCGTACATAACGGCTATTTTTTCGCACATACTCGCAACCACGCCGAGATCGTGAGTAATCATAATAATGCTCATACCGAGCTTTTTGCGCAGCTCCTGCATAAGCTCCAATATCTGCGCCTGTATGGTAACGTCAAGCGCGGTTGTAGGCTCGTCGGCTATGAGCAGCTTAGGCTCGCAGGCAAGCGCAATGGCAATCATAACGCGCTGGCGCATACCGCCCGACAGCTCATGCGGGTACTGCTTAAGGCGCTTTGAGGGCTCGTTTATTCCCACAAGTTCCAAAAGCTCCCTCGCCCTTTCGTAAGCCTCTTTTTTGGTTTTATTTGTGTGCAGAAGTATAACTTCCACAATCTGATTCCCTATTGTGTAAACCGGGTTAAGGCTTGTCATAGGGTCTTGGAATATAATGGAAACCTCGTTTCCGCGGATTTTGCGGAACTCCTTTTCGGTCATTTTTTCAATTTCATGCCCGTTAAAGCGAACCGTACCGCCGACCAATTTACCGGGGTATGCGGTAAGCCCCATTATTGAGTAAGCCGTTACGGATTTGCCCGAGCCCGACTCGCCCACAATTCCTAAAACCTCGCCCTCTTCCATTGAGAAAGAAACGCCGTTAAGCGCCTTAACTTCACCTGCGGGGGTGAAGAACGAGAGTCTTTCGTCCTTTATTTCCAAAAGCTTTTCACTCAATGCTCTCACCCTCCCTTAATTTTTAAGCTTGGGGTCAAACGCGTCGCGCAGACCGTCGCCCAAAAGATTGAACGCAAGGATGGTAACACTGATGATAACCGCCGGCAAAAACAGCAGGTGCGGGTATGTGTTCATACCCTTAACCGCGTCGGTAGCCAAAGAGCCGAGCGACGGCATAGGCGCCGCAACGCCGAGACCTAAAAAGCTCAGATAGCTTTCGGTAAATATAGCGGACGGAATCTGCAAGGTGGTGGTAACAATAAGCGTACCTATGCAGTTTGTAAGCAGGTGCTTTCTTATAATCCTTGAGCCGTTAGCGCCGAGCGCCCTTGCGGCGGTAACATATTCCGATTCCTTTAAAACCAAAACCTGCGAACGCGTAATGCGCGCCATACCTACCCAGTAAAGCAGAACGAAAACTAAAAACATGGCTATAAAGTTAGGCCCTATAAGCTGAATCCAGTTAAATCCGGCAACATTGGCAAGCTGCTCAAGTCGAGGTCTTAAAACCATTGAAAGCACTATTATAAGCAAAACATCGGGTATTGTGTAGAGAATATCGGTTATACGCATCATAATATTATCTACCCATCCGCCCAAAAAGCCGGATATCGCGCCGTAGGTAGCGCCCACAAGCAGCACGAGCGCCGCGCAGATAAGACCTACCGTAACGCTGACTCTGGTGCCCATCATAAGGCGCACGGCAAAGTCGCGTCCCAATTTATCAGTGCCGCAGATATGCGGGAAAACGCTCTCGCCTGCGTTGATTTTTTCCTGCTCTACCTTTCCGTACTCAAAGGGGGCTAAATTTTCGCTGTACTTTATCTGCTCCTCATAGCTGTAGGGCCAAAAGGCAGGCAGAACATAGGCAAATATCATTATAAGCAGAACAAAAACAAGGCTTACCATTGCAATTTTGTTCTTGCGAAGGCGGCGCAGACCGTCCTTCCAAAAGTTTACGCTTTCGCGCATTATTACAAGACTTTCTTTTTCGTCAGGCGTGGCGGGAAGAAAATCTTCGGGGTTAAGCTGAAGACTCGGAAACTTCTTGTTCATTTTAACTTCTCGTCGCTCCTTACTTTAAGTTAATGCGCGGGTCGATTATCTTATAAAGAATATCAACTATAACGTTCGCGGTAATAATAAGCGTTGCAAGCACTATTGTAGTGCCCATTATAAGGGTGTAGTCGCGCTGATTTATGGCGCTTACAAAGTCTCTGCCGAGACCCGGAACAGTGAATATTTTTTCAACTACGAACGAGCCCGTCATAAGGCTTGCAAGCATAGGTCCTACATAAGTTACAACCGGCAGAACAGCATTGCGGAGCGCGTGCTTAAACAGTATTTTAAAGTTTGAAAGACCCTTTGCCTTTGCAGTTCTTATATAATCCTGCCCCATAACGTCCAAAAGGCTTGAACGCATAAGGCGGGTTATGTACGCCGTGGGGTAAATTGCAAGCGCGGTTACGGGCATTATATACGAAGACATTGTGTTAAGCCCGACGGTCGGCAATATATTCAGCTTACTGCCGAAGGTATACAACAAAATAACGCTGCTTATAAAGCTTGGTATTGCTATGCCGCAGGTTGCGAAAACTATTATAATATTATCGCCTAATTTCCCTCGGTTGTAGGCAGAAAGACATCCCAAAGGAATACCCACAAGCACCGCTACCGCAACCGCAAAGCCCGCGAGCCTTGCCGAAACAGGGAATTTTGAAAAGATAATATCCGACACGGTACGTCCGCGCTGGCGAAGGCTAAGCCCCATATCGCCCTTTACAAAGTCGGTCATATAGGTGGCGTATCTTTCAAGCAGCGGTTTATCAAGACCGTATTTAGCCTCAAGCGCCGCCTGCGCCTCCTTACTTATTGATTTTTCCGCCACAAACGGGCCGCCGGGGACAAGGTTCATAAGGAAAAACGTGAGCGTTGCAACTATAAATATGCTGAGAACTCCCATCGCAACACGCTTTATAATGTATTTACCCAACCGATTTCAACTCCCTGATTTTTTAAAACAGTATATATTATAAAAAACAGTTTACCACATTAAAGCCTAAAATGCAAGAATAAATTAAAGGCAGATAAGCTCTTTTGGGCTGTTTGTTAAATCTATACAACCGTTTTCGGTAACATATACCATATCTTCAATGCGAACACCGTATTTGTTTTCAATGTAAATTCCGGGTTCAACCGTCATAACCGTGCCGGCTTTAAGCACCGTATCGCACCGTGTGTTGAAAAGCGGTCTTTCGTGGATTTCAATACCCACGCTGTGCCCGAGCCCGTGACCGAAGCAGCCCTCATACCCCGCAGAGTAAATAATATCGCGGGAAATTTTATCAACATCTTTGCACACTACGCCCGCTTTTACGGCTTTAATGCCCGCAAGCTGCGCTTTAAGCACGGTATCATACACCTTTTTCTGCTCATCGTCAATACTGCCCAATGCTACCGTTCTTGTCATATCCGAGCGGTAGCCGCCCACCACGGCGCCGAAATCCATTGTGATAAAATCGCCGCGTTCAACCTTTTTATCGGTCGGCACGCCGTGCGGAAGTGATGAATTTTTGCCCGAAACCACAATAAAATCAAATGAAACGCCCTCGCTGCCGAGCCGACGCATATAAAATTCCATATCAAGCATAATTTCGCGCTCGGTTCTTCCCTCTTCAATGCGGGCGGTTATGTACTTAAAGGTTTCGTCGGTCAGTCTTTGAGCCTCTTTCATTAAAGAAAGCTCCTTTTCGTTCTTTACCGCGCGCAAATCGCGAAGTAATGTATCAAAGCGGTCGCATTCGGGTATTTCTGCCTGAACGCCCTCGGAAAGCTGACGGAGTAAACTCATTGAAACATACTCGTTTTCAACATAAAGGCGTTTTATGCCGTTTTCCTCGCACAATTCCTTAATTTCCTTAAAAGGAGAGGAAGACAGGCGAACCTCGCAGCTGCTCACAATTTCCTTTGCCTTTTCAACATAGCGGAAATCTATAAGAAAATACGCCTTGCTGTCGGTTATTAAAACATAGCCGTCGCTTGTTTCAAAGCCCGTAATATAAAATCTGTTCGGCACGCTTGCAATAAGCAACGCGCTCCCCTTTTCAAGCTCGTTTTGTAATTTTTTAACTGTTGCGTTTCTCATTTTTTAAAGCTCCTTTAAAACATTGCGCAAAAATTCGTACACTCTTTTAGTGGAAGACACCGAAAGGTGCTCGTTAGCGGTGTGAATATCCCACATATCGGGTCCTAATGACACCGCGTCAAACCCCGTTATTTTCTCGCCCAAAAGCCCGCATTCAAGCCCCGCGTGAACGGTTTCCACGGTGGGCTTTCTGCCGTACATTTTCGCAAATACCTCGGTCATTTTATCCCGCAGGCGAGAGTTCTCTCTGTATTCCCACGCGGGGTAATCGCCGTGTATATTAAGCTCTGCGCCGTAATGCGCCGCCAGTTCCCGTATTCCGTCAAGCAAGCGCTGCTTTTCGGGCTTTACGCTGCTGCGCACCGACATAACGGCGTTAAAATATCCGCCCGAAATATTTGCAATACCGAGGTTCTGCGAGCTTTCCACAAGCCCCGGCATACTTTGGCTCATAGCCACAACGCCCGATTTAAAACCCGATAAAAATTTCACCACATCGGCAGTCGATTTATTTGTAAGGCATTTATCCGCCTTTTCCGCTTTTTCGGCGGTGATTTTAAGCCCCTTGTCACTGTCAGGCACATTGCTTTTTGCAAACTCGGCTAAATAATCACTTATTTCGCTGTTTGTTGCTATAACGCACTCGCAGGCGTTGGGAATAACATTATCCTTAAACCCGCCGCAAAGGGAAACTATACGAAATTCGGGGTTCAAGCCGCCAAGCAAGCGCCCCATAATGGTATCGGCGTTAAGCCTGCCCTTGTTAATATCAATTCCCGAGTGACCGCCCAAAAGCCCCGAAACGGTAATTTTAACGCAGGGCTCCGTGTTTTCGCAAAGTTCTATGGGCATTTTAAAATCAGCCTTTGCGCCGCCCGCGCAGCCTACTGTTAAAACGCCCTCTTCGCCCGAATCAAGGTTTATAAGCGTGCTGCCCGAAAGCGCCGATACATCAACCCCCTCAGCGCCGTACATTCCCGTTTCCTCATCGGTGGTGAAAAGCGCTTCAAGCGTCGGGTGCGCGGCGGTTTCGTCCTCTAAAACCGCCAGTATCATGGCAACGGCTATGCCGTCATCTGCGCCTAAAGTAGTGCCGTCAGCCGAAAGCATATCGCCTGTGAGCACAAGGCGCAAGCCGTCCTTTTTAAAATCAATATCGCAGTCGGCGGTTTTTTCGCAAACCATATCAAGGTGCCCCTGCAAAATTACGGTCGGGTGGTTTTCATACCCTGCAGTCGCCGCCTTTTTGATTATTACGTTATTGAGCGCGTCCTTTTTATAATCAAGACCGTGCTCCCTTGCGAAATTTACACAAAATTCGCTTATTCCGTCGGTATTTCCCGAGCCGTGCGGAATGGCGCATATATTTTCAAAATAATGAAACACGCGCAAAGGCTCAACATTTTCAAGCATTTTTTTGTCACTCCGTTTTAAATTTAATCGTCAAGGTCCTTGCCGCAGCAACGCTTATATTTTTTACCGCTGCCGCAGGGGCAAAGCGCATTTTTGCTAACAACGCCCTTGCCTTTTACGGTAAGGGGCTTATCGCCCGCGTTTGTTTCCTCCGCTACCTTTTCGCGCTTTACTTCTTCATTGCGGCGAACGCGAACCGTAAGCACAAGTTTAGCGGTCTGCTCGCGTATTGCGTTGGTCATAGCCTCGAACATATCGTAGCTGTCGTTGCGGTATTCCACAACCGGGTCATGCTGACCGTAAGCGCGAAGACCTATACCTTGGCGGAGCTGATCCATAGCGTCAATGTGATCCATCCAGTTGGTATCAACGCATCTGAGCAACATTACGCGCTCGATTTCACGCATAATATCGCTGCCGAATTCTTCCTCGCGCTGCTCATAGCGCGCGTGCGCCTTTTCCTTGAGGTTTTCGGCAACCTCTTCCCTTGTGGTGTTGCCAAGCTCCTCGGGGGTAAAGTGCAAATCCTCGGGCGTGGTTACCCAGCCTAAGAAATATTCGCGCATACCGTTTAAATCCCAGTTATCGTGAACAGCTTCGTCGGCAAGGTAAATTTTTGAGTACTCCTCAATTGTTTCGTCTATCATTTTCAGTACGGTATCTTTAAGGTTTTCGCCGTCAAGCACCTTGTTGCGCTGGCTGTAAATAAGCTCGCGCTGCTTGTTCATTACATCGTCGTACTGCAAAACGTTCTTACGGGTTGCGAAGTTCATGCCCTCTTTCTTCTTCTGCGCGCTTTCAATCGTGCGGGAGAGCATGGAGCTTTCAAGCGGGGTGTCGTCGTCAACCTTTAAGGTCTCCATCATATTGGAAATGCGTTCGCCGCCGAACAGGCGCATAAGGTCGTCTTCAAGCGAAACGTAAAATCTTGTGGTACCGGGGTCGCCCTGACGGCCTGCACGGCCGCGCAGCTGGTTATCGATTCGTCTTGAATCGTGGCGCTCGGTGCCTATAATGCAAAGTCCGCCCGCCTGCCTTACTCTGTCTGCCTCGGGAGCGATTTCCGCCTTGAATTTATCGTAATATTCCTTGTATTGCTCGCGAGCGGAAATTATATCCGCATCATCGGTTTCGGCAAAGCCCGTTGCCTCGGCAATCATTTCTTCGCTTAAACCGTCATGGCGCAGCGCCGCTTTCGCAAGGTACTCTGCGTTACCGCCGAGCATAATATCGGTACCGCGGCCCGCCATATTGGTAGCTATTGTTACCGCGCCCGGCATACCCGCCTGGGCTATAATTTCAGCCTCTTTTTCATGGTGCTTGGCATTGAGCACATTGTGCTTTATGCCGCGGCGCTTTAGCATACCCGACAAAAGCTCGGATTTTTCAATTGTGACCGTGCCCACAAGCACAGGCTGCTCTTTTTCATGGCAAGCGATTATATTATCAATTACCGCGTTGAATTTAGCCTTTTCGGTTTTGTAAACCACGTCGTTTTCGTCTACACGCGCAATCGGCTTGTTTGTGGGTATTTCAATAACGTCCAGCTTGTATATTTCCTGGAACTCCGCTTCTTCGGTCATGGCGGTACCCGTCATACCCGAAAGCTTGTTATAAAGGCGGAAGAAGTTCTGGAAAGTAATGGTTGCAAGGGTTTTTGATTCGCGCGCAACCTTAACGCCCTCTTTAGCCTCAATAGCCTGGTGCAGACCCTCATTGTAACGTCTGCCGTACATAAGGCGGCCCGTGAATTCATCAACGATTATAACCTCGCCGTCCTTCACAACGTAGTCAACGTCGCGTTTCATAACGCCGTGGGCGCGTATTGCCTGATTTATATGGTGGGCTATCGCTATATTTTCGGTATCGTTAAGGTTTTCAATGCCGAAATACTGCTCGGCTTTTTTAACGCCCGAGGGGGTAAGGGTTGCAGTGTGCGCCTTTTCGTCCACAACGTAATCGCCGTCATAGTTAGTCTCTTCGTCGCTCGCCTTATCGTCCATTTCCTTAACCTTTACCATTTTAAGGGTTAAGGCAAAACGGTTTGCCTGGGTATACAAATCGGTGGATTTATCGCTCTGACCCGATATTATAAGCGGGGTTCTCGCCTCGTCTATGAGTATTGAATCAACCTCGTCCACAATTGCGAAGTTGTGCCCGCGCTGAACCTTTTGCTCCTTGTAAATTACCATATTGTCGCGCAGGTAGTCAAACCCAAGCTCGTTGTTGGTGCAGTAGGTAATGTCGGCATTATACGCGGCTTTTTTCTCATCCTGATCCATTCCGTGAATAATAAGACCCACGGTAAGCCCCATAAAGCGGTATAATTTACCCATCCACTCGGAGTCGCGCTTTGCAAGATAATCGTTTACCGTTACAATATGCACGCCCTTACCCGAGAGCGCGTTTAGGTAAGCCGGCAGGGTTGCAACCAGCGTTTTACCTTCACCTGTTTTCATTTCGGCAATTCTGCCTTGGTGAAGTATAATACCGCCTATTACCTGCACCGGGAAGTGCTTCATACCGAGCACGCGGCTTGCGGCTTCTCTGCAAGCGGCAAAAGCCTCGGGCAGAATATCGTCAAGCGTTTCGCCCGCCGATAAGCGCTCCTTAAATTCATCAGTCTTGTGCCGCAGCTCATCATCGGTGAGCTTTTGGTATTCTCCGTCCAGCGCCAAAACCTTTTCCTGCATAGGCTTTATGCGCTTAATTTCCTTTTCACTGTAATTTCCGAACAGTGCCTTTAATAAACCCATTGTTATTACCTCTTAAATAATATTTTATCGTTTTCACGGTAAAGCCCCGCGGTCAGCGTTATATCGCCCTCGCGGCTTATAAAAACCGCCTCGGTGCCAGTCGTGTTTTCAATTATCTCTTTTCCCTTTTCGGTGCCGAGCAACAGGCAAACGGTTGAAAGCGCGTCGCAATCCACCGAATTATCGC
>CAJJPG010000042.1 GCA_905193585.1 uncultured Oscillospiraceae bacterium | reverse complement strand
ACATTTGTTACAGGCATGACCGGCTGCGGCGGCTCGGGAAATTCGGGAAACCGTGAGGTTATAAAGTTTTGGGCGAGTGTGAACCAATACACCACCGCGGCAATGAAACAGGTTGTTGACGCATACAATGACGGACAAGGTAAACTGGACGGAGTTACGGTTCAGGTTGACCTTACAAAGAGCGATGCGAGCAGCAATCATTATTCTATTTGCCCGGAAAATGTTAAGAACCAAACCGATATTCTCAGCGTTTCGGATCGCTACATATTTTCCGGTGCAAGCTTTGCTTCAGGCAGTTACTATACCGATTTGTCGTCTATGTATAAAAACGAATCGCTGCGCACAAAAACAAAAGACGGTGAATATGTTTTTGATTTAAATGATTTGGCAGAATCCTCCGTTGACCGTTTCTGCTTTAACCGCGAAACGGGTGAGGCGGGCAATATTGAAACCGGAACGTTATATGCGCTTTCGATAGGAAGCGCCCCGACGGTTCTTTTCTATAACGAGGATTATTTTACCGAAGCGGATATAAACATAATTTCGGTAAAGGAAGATGAACTTGAGGCTTATAACAAAGCTAACAACACATCGTTTGCTCCGAGGGGTTATTGCGAATATACGACCGATGCAACGCCGAAGTCGGGGCTTAAAACCTCAAAGAATTTAGCGGGCGAGACGGTTGTAAAGGTATTCAATAACCTTATACCTATGAACTATATTGAGCTTAATACATTGAGCAAGAACTTTACCAAGACATATACCTCAAGCTCAAAGAGCACATACGGCTTTTTGAATGAATGGTGGTTCTCACATTGCTGGCCTGTTGGCGGCAACTGCGTTGCATGGGATAATGAAAAAAATCAGCACGTTTTCACGCTCGGCGAATCGAATCCCTGCTATTATGTAACAAAGAAGGTTACGATTGACGGAACGGAATACAAGCCCGGCGACGTTCTCGGTTATAATGCAAGAAAATATGTTGCAAGCAACAGCGCGAGCGTTGATATGACGGCGTTGTATAAGCTCCCTTCGCAATATGAGCAGTTCAGAGAATTCTGCGCATTATCGCAGAAGAGCGACGCTAAGATTGACGATTCAACATACGGCTACGGAATATCTCCCGATCCCAATTCATTCAGCAGTTCTTCAAAAATCAAATATTTCACATCCGGTCAGACTGCTATGCTTGTTGAATCATATGAGAATATGAACACTATAGTATCAAGCACAAAGGCTAAAATCAATATTGCCACGCTTTACACCTTCCGCGAGTTTGAGGGCGAGGGGCAGCAGGGCAGCGGTGAGCTTAAGGTTGTCGGCAAAACCTATAACGGAGTTAAATTTACCGGCGAATTAAAGAAGGTAAACGATCAGGAAATAGCCTGTGAATCGGTAGGCTCAAGTGATAATATCGGATATGCGATTCCCGCAAACAGCACACACAAGGAGGCCGCTTTTAAATTCCTGCAGTATCTGATATCAAAAGAAGCACAGAGCGTTATGTCAAAGGCAAACGGCGAAACTCCGACAAACAAGGAAATTGCTTTGAGCAAGGAATTTGCCGAGCAGGACGGAAAGCTTGTTGATAACTATGCGGCGGCAGGTCTTATGTCGATAACCACCAGAATCGGCGACTGGAGCTACCTCGGCGATAAGGAATGGATAACCGACTGGAGTCTTGACTTAAACGGCGACGTTCGTAACGGCGTTATGACGCTTGATAAATTTTTCTTAAAATGGAATCCGAAGGTTAACGGTGAAGAGGACTACAAAAAGAGCCTTTCACAGGATAAATACAAGACTATAAAATGGAAAGGTCTCCAGTAAAACGCGAAAGGAAAAAAGATGAGTGATAATCGCGAGATAAATACATCCGGAGCGGCAATCAAAGCAAAGAAAAGGAAAATTGCCCATGAAGCGATAGCGGCATATATTTTTGTCTCCATTCCGCTTATCGGTTATCTGTTTTTCAATGTTTTTCCGATTGCTATTTCGTTCTGTATGCAGTTCAATTCCATGACGGGACTTGATTTGTCCACAATGAAATGGAACAACTTTGAAAATTTCAAAAGGGTTTTTACCGATAATATGTTCTATAAGTCGATAGGCGTAACATTTTTGCTTTCGCTCAGTCAGCTTATAAGCCTTGCGTTGGCGCTCTTTATATCCGTAATGATTCACAATAAGCCGTTCGGGCATAAGGTCTTTCAGGTGATTTACTTTGTCCCGTATATATGCTCGTCAGTAGCGGTTTCGCTTATGTGGATGTGGATGTTCGACGTTGATACCGGAATTATAAACACCGTTCTTGAAATGATAGGCGGATCGGGTGCGAGAGTTGATTGGTTCGGCAGTACGGCGGCATATCCCATTATGATCATCGTTGCGATAGTATGGCAGGCGCCGGGCTACGGTATTGTAATGTACAGAGCCACTTTAAATCAGGTAAACCCCTCGTTATACGAGGCGGCGGACGTTGACGGCGCGGGTATATGGACAAAGTTTATAAAAATCACCATGCCCGCAATTGCCCCAACAACCTTCTATCTTCTTATGACGGGTATTATTGCCGGATTGCAGATATTCGATATAGCGAAAATATTTGCAGGCACCTCATGGCTCGGAACAAGCGGACCCGAAAATTCCGGACTTACAACCGTGCTGTATATTTACAACACGTTCCATGATTACGGCGAGCTGCCGCGAGCGAGCGTTATGAGCTGGGCGCTTTTTGTTGTTATATTTATTGTATCTATGATAAACTTCAGATTCAAGAAAAAATGGGTGGACGACTGATGATCGATACAAAATTAAATGTTTCCTTGAGCGGCGGAAAAGCGACGTCAAAAAAAAGCAAAAAAGGTCACAGACTCGGCAGAGCAATTGTCTTTTTGGTTTGCCTGATTTATGCGGCTGTTTTGCTGTTCCCTTTTTATGTAATTTTCATTACGTCGCTGACCCCATTGGTTGAATACGGCAGTTCAAGTACGTTCGTATGGTTTCCGGAAAACATCTCATTCAGTTCGTTTTCCGATATACTCTTCAAGGATCCTATGATTCTTACAATGGGGATGTCCTCGATAGTTGTCGGATTTTTGAATACCGTTTGGTCGTCGGCGCTCCCTTGTGTTGTCGGATTATTTGTATCGGGACTTGCGGCATTTGCCTATTCAAAACTACAATTCAGGGGTAAGGAAAGACTTTTTGTTTTGGAAATTACAACCATGATGATACCGACTGCGACTATGACAATACCGTCGTATGTATTTTACAATGCGTTAGGTTGGGGGCAAAGCTTTTTGCCGCTTATTGTCCCGGGCCTTTTCGGATCTGCAGGGACTATTTTCTTTATGAGAAGCTATATGGCTTCAATTCCGACCGAAACGGTTGAGGCCGCCAAAATAGACGGACTGGGTCCCTTCGGAACCTATTGCAGAGTAGTAGCGCCGCTTGCAAAGCCCGCTTACATAGCGCAGTTTATATTCGGATTTGTAGCAAGCTATAATAACTATACGGGTCCGTTACTTTACCTCTACGGTGATCCGAAAAAATACACGCTGCAATTGGCGCTCGGAAATATACAAAATATGTTCGGTAATCCGAATCAGCAGTGCGCGGCGGCTTTAATAGCAATTCTGCCGTTGCTTATAGTATACATAGTCTTCCAAAGATTCTTTATTGAAGGAATTGCCGTCGGAGGCGGAAAGGAATAGTTGAAATATATGCGCAAAAGCAAAGCTCTCCTGCTGCTGTTACTTGCGGGAATTATGACGGTTACCGGCTGTTCGCACGGCAAGGTTAAGATGTCATATTATGACGAATGTAAATATGAGGATAACGCCGAATATTCCTCTATAAATGAAAATCTGTTTTACAGAAACGAATTGGTTCTTAATAAAACTGTCAGGGGAGCAGATCCGGCGGTTATGCAAATTACCGATCGCAGTGATCCCGATTACGGAAAATTTATTTTGCTTGTAACAACCGGATCATACAGTTTTTCGGCATGGATGAGTTCCGATCTTGCAAATTGGGAATCAATAGGCCCCATCATGCAGGCGGACGACGACAGTACAACGGATAAATCAAAGGTGCTATATGCCGATACTTGGGCGCCCGAAATGATTTATGATAAAGAAAACGGGAAGTATTATCTCTTTTTTAGCGCAACGCCTTGCAATAAAGCAAGCGTTACAAATTATAAAAACGACACGGGAAGCACAACTAACCGCATATTTAATGCCGAATATAAAAATATTCCGTATGTTGCTGTGAGTGATTCGTTCAGAGGACCGTTTGAACTTATAGACCGCGCCGACGAATACAGCTATGCGGACGGTACGAAAATGATGACCGCAGACGGTACGGAAGTAACCAAGGCAGCATCCGCTGCCATTGAGCATAACGAGATAACGGACAATGCTATGGGCTATTCCTATTTTTTGAAATATGCCCTTTTCGATCCGTATAAGATTTGGAACGCAATAGTTAATTCTTCCGATCCTTATGTAAAGGAAATTGCGGAATATGAACCGCAGAAGGTTTTCAGAGGAATAGATTTGCATCCGTTTGTTGCGTCAAACGGCGATAAATATCTATATTTTACCTGCAATAAGGACGGAAGCTACAGCGATAATAACAATACCTATATTATGGGTATAAAAATGAATTCCTGGACAGAACCCGATTACAGCACCCTTTCGCGCCTTACAAGATACGGCTATTATGAAGTGGACGATATTGACGACGGCTCTGACGGAGCAACCTACGAAAAGCAGGACGCCAATATAAACGAGGGCGCATGGATGACCGAGCATAACGGAAAGTATTATTTAACATTTTCCGCCAACGGCTACGGCACCACATATTATAAGGTCATTCAGGCAATATCGGACAGTCCGTTAGGACCGTTTCGCAAATTGACGGAAAACGAGGGCGGCGTGCTCTTGGGCGCGGACTCTATCGATACCATTTCCGGCCCCGGCCACCATGCGTTGGTCGAAGTCGGGAACGAGATGTATATAGTTTACCATAAGCACGACGATCCGCTTACTGGCGGGAATGCCAGACACATTGCCATGAACAAGGTTCGGTGGATAACTATCAAGGATAAAAACGGGAACGACCTTGACGTAATGTATACTAACGGTCCTACCGACAGCACCGTTCAACTGTTGCCGGATTTTGCAACCGGATATACTAATGTTGCATCAAAAGCAAAGGTTACTGCCACAAAGCTTTTGAAGGAAAGCAAGGCAGACTATCTTACAGACGGTTACATTCCGATATTGACGGGCGTTAATTCAATATTTATGGATAACTATGTAAAGGCTGCGGAGTTCTCGGGTGAGACTACGGTTACTCTGTCATTTGATGATTACACAATTGTTAAGGGAATAATGATATTTAACTCGGAAACGATAGAAAACGCATTTTATGATATATCCCGTATTGAGTTTAAATACAGCGACAACGGAAAAGAAAAAACAAAGTTTATAAATAATCTCAAATTTGACTGGACCGCAAATTCAAATCAGGGATTTTCCATGAAACCCGCGGGAGCGGCAATAGCCGAATTTAATGAAATAAAAGTTAAGGAAATAAAAATCAAAATCAAGCCTGCCACTGCGGAACAAATCATGACGCACGACGCAACGCGCGAGGCACAGCTTGCAATCGGAGACATTGCGGTTATAGGTAAAGAATAAGGAGGGTGTCCGTATGAAATCAAAAAAAGTTAAATGGATAGCAATCGGATTGGCGGCTTTGATTGTTTTTTCGGCTCTTACGGCAGGCCTTATTATTTTGGCAGGTAAGGCGAATAACGAGGCAGAGTATACCTATGCCGCAGCAGCCGAAAAGCTGCCCGAATACGATACCGATTTATTCAATATAGACGGAAAGCTTGATGAAGAAATATACAACCGTCTTCGCTGGTGGGATGAAAGCTACGCGGAGGGAGAAATGCAAGACCCCGTGAGGGTGAAAGCTACCTCATATCTCGGTAAAAACGGTGTATATTTCGTATTTGACGTTACCGATGATAAGGTATATGTTAATATGAAGCGCGCTTCCTACAATAACAGCGCTGTAACCGTATATGTGGCGGCAGAGGGCACGCACGATTTAAACGATAATGTTTGGGAAATAGATATTCTGCCGAATAATTTTATAAATGCAAAAAGATATATGGGTGGATATTACTATGCCTCAGTAAAGGCTAAGGGCTGGGAAAATCAGCCTTTTGTATGCACAACAACAAAGGGCGGAGATATAAATACCGCCGAATGTACGGGATATATTATGGAAAGCTATTTCCCTTACAGTTATTTGTTTGAGGATGGTAAGATCCCCGAAAATATAAATCTTAATTTCGCATTGGAGCGTTCATACAGCCTTGAAAGCGACAGCAGAGATGTTTATTACAATTTCGGACAGAATGTCATCTCAAATTGGTCATGGAGCGATCCGGGAACATGGTGGGTATTCAATAAAAACGGACTTGATTCCGTAGATCTTGTTTTGGAAACGGGCGAGGGCGGAAACTTTGAATACCGAAACGACTATATTGCAAGATATCAAACCGAAAAAATAAAAATCACTCCCGATGACGGTTATCGCATAAAATCTCTTACAATGGAGACGAACGGTACAAAAGAAGATGTTACCGACCGAATCACTTGGGAAGACGGTATCAATTATATAAAAGTACGCAATGCCACTGCCGACATTAAGCTGATAGCGGAGTTTGAAAAAATTCCGCAGTCGAGGTTTACGCTGTCGGGCAGAGTTACCCTGAACGGCGGAGCGCTGTCAAACGAAGTGAATTCCGATATAGGATTGAGATTTATAGGCGGCGGTGTGGCGTATACCGGCACGCTTGACAGCCGCAGTTCTTACAGTATTGAGATTCCTGCGGGAAACGGTGTGCTTGAAGTATATTCTCTGAAATATAAGTATGTTGCAAAGCGAATTTCGCTTAACGTTAGCGGAAACAGCAAAAATAACATATTACTCACATCCGGAGATTACGGCAAAAATCGTGTCACATCACTTACCGATGAACAGGTTATGGGAAATAAAGAAGTCCTTTTCAACGGCACGGGTATGGCAGAAAGCATGGCTTCTTCTTTTGCATATGATTTTACGATTAAATATAACGGGAAAATGCTTGAAGAGGATGGAACACCCGTTTCCGATCCGACATTCGGGGAATTTGACCATCAGTATACCGCAATAAATCATAGATTCAACTTTACCGACGCCGATGGCAAGACGATAGATAACAGCGAAATGCTTTTGCAGATTATGAGCTGGGACGGCAACGGTATGTGGATGGCAAAGCTGTGGCTTGACGGCAAATCCGTTACTGCGCGTATAGGTATTGACGAGTTAAGGAAGTTCTGTTCCGATAACGGGGTGCATTTCCGTATTATTTTTGCAGATTCAAAAGCTGTGCTTTATATGGTACGCGACGGCCTGACCTTTAAAATTAAAGAAATCGACGCTACCGCTACTTCCGAGCGTTATCTTAAAACATTGGAGTTCTCTGCGGATCACTGCGTAAACCATTCGATATGGTATGTTAAGGATCATAAGCTGTCGTTCGGAAAAACGCAGTCAAGCTATCCTATAAGTGCTGTTTTGGCAAACGGCGACGGTATTATTGAGTTTAAAACAAAGGGTAAGGACGGTAAAACCGTAAGAACCTTAACAAGCTGGGATACGAGCGATTTTAACGGAACCTTCGGTTGGACGGGCACACTTCGGGTTCCGGGAATCATCAAAAACGGTAAAATTCGGTACAGCGAAATGACGACCGGCTACTGGGTTGACACCTCAAAGGACGGAAAAGATTGGTACCAGTTTAACGTTTTCATTACCTGCGACGGAGATAACTATTATGTGACCAAAACAGGTAAAACAACCAAATTACAGCTGTCGGAGGAGCAGATAAAACTACTCGGCACAAGCGGATTGCGCGTAGGCGTATTTGCCAACGGCATAACTGCGTCGTTCTTCGTAGATAACGGAAACGGCGAAATGGAAATATTCGCGGATTTACACGATTACAACAGCAATTCCCTGTGGTTCCCGTGGCCTAATCGGTACAGCGGAGCGTATGTTCTGCACGAGGGCAACTCCGGTCTCGGCAAGGTGATTTCGGAGGGTGCAGAGTTCTATACAGGCCTTTCGGACGATATGACCGCGAAACAGTTTATCGAAAATATCCTCGGTCAAAAGTACCAAAGCGTGCAGTACCTGAATCCCGTGACGAAAAAATTAGCCGCGGGACAGGAAAATTACTTTGTGATGAACCATAACGATATTTCCGAAAATGCGTTTTACGGCTACAATATTAAATCGGACGCCGCGGATAAAAACGGAAATATTAAGAAAACCTCTTCGGTATACTTTAACACAAAGGCATGGTCAAAGAATGCATATTATGCGAATTACGTTAAACTGCGCATAGCAAGCGACAGTGCATATTTCATATGGCAACAGGGAGTGTCGCCTTATGCATCCTCGCAGGCAGTTTATTTCCTGAATAAGAAACAGCTTGCGCTCCTTGCGAAGGGCGGACTTAACGTTTATATCGAGTATAAGAACAATTCGCCCGAAATGAATTTGTATGTTGATGACGGCAACGGAAATATTGTGCTTGCCTCTACATATAAGGAAGAATTGTTCACCGGCAGCACGGGCGTCGGTTATGTTAAAAATCTTATCGGCTACAGTGTGCAGGTTGCAGGAGGAAATGCGTCATTCACAATAGACGCAACAGGCTGTGTGATAAGTGAGAACGGCAGCTTTGCGCAAACGGTTAAATCGCTTTACGGTAAATCGGTAGTAAGCGCGGAAATACAGCCCGATATTCAAAAAATTGATTCCGCCGTTCTTAAAAATGCGGACGGTAAGATAAATAACGATTATTTAGGCTTTAATATCGGCGGTAACTGGTTCGACCGTTTCAATGTTAAGGCGGCAAAGCTTATTGATTCAAACGGCGAAATACTGAAAAATGCAACTGTCCGGCTGGTAGCCAGAATGCAGGGCGACGAGTATTACGGTCAATCGATGGATTTGCACCTTGTTGAGGGCAAAAATGCATATATCGAATATGCGAATTACGGCGGCAACTGGGAAAAATACCGTTACAGCCTTACAGACTCTCAGCTTGCGGCTCTTTCGTCGGGCGAGGGATTAAACATAATCGTCAGTCATAAGGCAAACGAAAAGTCCGTTACTCTGTATGTTGAGGAGGGCTCGGCTCTTGTTCCCTTAAAGACAATGGAATACGGCAAAAACAAGCTTTTGGCAAAGGGTTATATAGCCTCTTATACCGCAGACAGTGGGGCAAGCGTTAACGTCATCGTCGATTGCTACAAATATGCCGACAGCATTACGCTTAAAAATGCCCTTAATAAAATTTACGGCAAGTCATACACGGTGTCGACCGTTGAACCGCTGCGTTATATGGAATGCATAAACGAGGCAAAGAAATTCTCCGGTGAAAGCAAAGAAACGCTGAAAGCGGTGAAGTATACTGCGGCGGCGGATCCGTCGGTATGGCAGGTTGTATTAAAGAGCGACGCCGTGGATAAGAGCGGCAATGTTTTGAAGAACGCCACCGTTCAGACAACCGTTTTCGGAAATAACTACGGCTATCAGTTTGTTGCGGCGCTCAAGCTCACACAAACCGAAAGCGTGCTCACTCTGCAAGAGGGCGAAGCCGGTAATTGGGCGTTACACAGCTATTATATCGGCAAGGCTCAATTGGCACAGCTGTCTTCCGATAAAGGACTTGTGCTTTACATTTTCTATGAAAACGGTGAAATTTCGCTTTATGTTGCCGAAAAAGAGAACACTCTGCTTAAAGCGCTCTCATTCGTTCAAAAGAATATCTCATTTGACGATACGCGCTTAACATTTGATAAGTCCGAGGCTTCATTAGACGCCGAAATCAGCTGTTACACCTACACAAACGGTTCGCTTAACGATATTTTAAAGGCGGCTTATAACGAGAAACGCATCGTCCGCGAAAAAACCGCGTATGAAAACGGCTTGGTAACGCGGCACGAAATGAACGACCCAACACAAAAGGTTGATGTTGATTACAGTAATCCCGTAGAGGGTAAATGGATTCAGCATTTCACCTTTAAGATCAATCCCGAAACGGACGGTGAAAATATAACTCTAAGCTCCCGTACAAGGCTTTATTCCGACAGCTATTATCAGCAATCGGTTAATTTGAGAATTACCGAGAGCGGCGCATATCTTGATATGCCGGAATACGGCGGTAATTGGGATACATATACCTACCGTTTGAGCGATTCCGAGCTTGAACACCTTTATGACGGCGGTCTGGATATTTATATAACAGGCGGCCGGGATAATACGGTTACGGTTTATTTGGCGGCAGGCAATGAGCTTGTTAAAGTCAAGACGTTTACCTACGGAAAAAATGTCATAAATGCAAAAGGCTATTCCGTAAGCTATTCGGGCAATGATAACGATAAGGTTAATATGACGGCCGAATGCGTTAAGCTTGACGACAGCGTATCAAGCGTGTGGAATGAGTTTTTCGGTAAGGAATATACCGAATCTTCTGCCGTGGGAGTTTACACCTGTTCAAATAAGGTGAGCAAATACACCAAAACCTTTACCGCAGACGATTTTGAGGGCGGAAAAACAAGCGTTTCGGCAGAATATCCGCAAAAGCTGTATAATGATTATTTCTATCGCGTTAATCTTAAAAACAGCGGTATTGACAAAAACGGCAACGTTACCGAAAGCTCAAGAACCACGGTTCAGTATCAGGGCGGAGTAACGGAGTATAAATCGCAGGTGCTTGTCACTTTGTATCTGAACAAGGGCTCCGAAAGCAAGCTTGAATTTGCGCTCGGAGAGAGTCCGTGGACAAAAAATACCGTTGTTCTTTCGGAAAAACAGCTTAAAGCAATAGGCGGCGCGGGACTTGATATTTACTTTACGCACACAGCCGACGCTAAGGATACATTTACGGTTTATACGGCAGACGGCGAGACCTTGCAAAAAATGTTTACCGCTAAGCTGACGGGCGTTGAAAACGGCACTTCCTGTAAATTTATTTATTCAAAAGAAGGCGACGTTTATTCCGCGGTTTCAGGCGAAGCATATGCATACGGCGACACCGATTTGCTAACGGCGCTCAGAACCGCATACGGCAAGAAGTACGCCTTCGCTTTGGAAACCGATTTCAGCAGGCACGCCGAGGTTGAGGGAATAAAATCGTCCTATAAGATCGGGGAGACGGTGTCTTTCACCGTCACTCCCGACAGCGGCTATGAGGTGGCAGAGGTTAAGGTCGGTGAGAATACACTAAATGCCGATAAGGACGGCAAATATACCTTTACATTTACCGACGAATATGCGTCCGGCTGTAAAATCACGGTTTCAACATTAGCGCAGTTTATGTCGCTTGAGGGCAAGAAAAATTCGGGCAATTTCAGCGGCAATACGATTGACGGCAAAAAGCTTAACTCCGTTATGGGAACCGACGGGTACAACTATATTTTCCACAGCAAATTAAAATCCTCCGAGATAAAAGGAGCATTAATAAGCTATACCGGCTGGGGACAAATTCAGGAAACCTGCTACGCACAGCTGCAAAAGGATTCCGACGGATGGTATTTATATCTTAAATATTATAACGAGTGGTATCAATGGCAGGATGTCGGAAAGAAAAAACTGACCGACGTTCAGCTTACGAAAATTCGGGATAACGGGCTTAATATCTTCCTTATTAATTCGTTGGGAACGAAATACTCGCTGTATGTTGAGGGCGACGGAGAAAACGAAGCTGTTCTTGTTGCGGAATTCGTTTCAAAGGTCTCAAATAAGCAGATATATATGGTCGAACACAATATTGACGGGCTTACCACCGTCGGATATTTCTGTGATCCTTACACTTCGGCAGAAGCGGCAATCGGAAATGTGTTAAACAAAAAACAGTAATCAAAGCAAAAAACAACCCCTGCGGCAGAACGAAAACAGTTGCCGCAGGGGCGTTTGTTGTTTTTTTATGATGTGGGCTTTTCGCGATATTCTTTTGGTGACATTCCGGTGCTTTTTTTGAATACACGGCTGAAATAAAGCGGATCTGGGTAGCCAACCTGTTCGGAAATTTGGCTTACCGAAAGATGAGAAGAGATAAGCAGGCTTTTTGCGGATTCGATTCTCAACATTCTCTGATATGCAACGGGAGAAAAGCCTGTTTGTTCCTTGAATAGGTGCATAAAATGGCTGGAGCTTAATTTGCAGGAAATCGCCAAACCGTCTATGTGAATTTTATCGCTGAAATGGGTGGTAATATAGGTCACTGCGTCCTGAACATCGTCACTCGGCAACCGTTGACTGCTTTGCTGTTTCCCCAATGTATATAAAATATATATCAGCTGACCGTTTTCAAGCGAAACCGGTTCACGGCGGTTATGCTCGGCTATGAGGCGCGCGAACATATTTTCAACAATCGACGAAAAAGGAAGCGAATATACCCCGCACTTAATATTTGCGTCTGCCAATATACTTTCAACACCTGTTCCCGAAAAATGCACATAAATTCGCCTTGTATCTGCAAAATCGGTGTAAAGATTCGGGCAATTCGGGGGCAGTAAAACGAAACCCTCGCTTATACGCTTGCTTTCGCCGTTGTAAACCACCTCAAAATCGCCGTTGAGCAGATAGGTTAATTGATAATCAAGTCTGCCTTTAGGGCGGTGACAGGTTATTTCCTTACCGAACGGAGCTTGCACCTTGCAGGAATTTATATGCAAAAAGGAATCACTTTTTTTATCTCCGGGTTCACGGTTTTTAATCATATAAAGCAATTTTTGCTCACTTCCTTAAAAAAGTCACATATCGCCGCACCGAAATACGGCTATGGATTTTAATTTTAATTTC
>CAJJPG010000041.1 GCA_905193585.1 uncultured Oscillospiraceae bacterium | reverse complement strand
CAAAGAGGAATGAACTTAATAAAAGTCTTTGAACCCGAATTTGCCCACATTCTTATCTCTGTAAATCCCTTAACCCGGACTTAATACTATAAACAATCGGCTGTCGTTTTAACGACAGCCGATTGTTTTTGCTTTTATCTTATTTTTTATGGCAGGAGCCCGCCATAGCACAGTGGGCGCAATTGCAGCCGCAGGAGGATTTACCCTTTTTCTTATTTCGCACAAGGCTTACTATAATAGCAGCAACAACGGCGATAAGCACAAGGCATATAATTACGGTAGCAATATTTGTTTTTAACCACAACAACATACAGAAGACTCCTTTCAAAGAATAGATGTTTTTTTAAGCTTTTACTTTTGAAGTAAGCTTTGTAGCCTCTTTATAAGGACGGAACAGCATGTAAACTATAAGCGCAAGCAACGCAACCGCGAAGATAAGACCTATAACATTTACATTGCCGGTGAACAAGCCGCCGAACTGATTTATCATAAGAGCTATGACGTAAGCAAAGCCGCACTGATAGCCGATTGCAAACCAAGTCCATTTCGGGCTGTTCATTTCACGCTTGATAGCGCCGATAGCCGCAAAGCAGGGTGCGCAAAGCAGGTTGAACACAAGGAACGAATACGCGGTGATTCCGGTAAACGCAGCGGCGATGTTCTGATAAACGCTTGCGTCTCCGCCGCCGTAAAGTATACCGAGAGTACCAACGATGTTTTCTTTCGCAACAAGACCGGTAATGGAAGCAACGGCAGCCTGCCAGTTACCCCAGCCGAGAGGAGCGAATATCCAGGCGATAGCGCCGCCGATCTTGGCAAGGATAGAGGAATCTATCTGATCCTCAGTGAGCATTCCGAACGAGCCGTCTGCCCAGCCGAAGTAGGTGGTGAACCAAACAAGTATGGTGGAAAGAAGGATTATTGTACCAGCCTTCTTTATGAAGGACCAGCCGCGCTCCCACATTGAGCGGAGAACGTTGCCGAGTGTCGGCCAGTGGTAAGCCGGCAGCTCCATAACGAACGGAGCAGGCTCACCTGAGAACATCTTTGTTTTCTTAAGCATAATGCCCGAAACGATTATTGCAGCCATACCTATAAAGTAAGCCGAGGTTGCAACCCAGGCGGAATTGCTGAAGATAGCGCCCGCAATCATTGCGATAAACGGAACCTTAGCGCCGCAGGGGATGAATGTAGTTGTCATAATGGTCATACGGCGGTCGCGCTCATTTTCAATGGTACGCGAAGCCATAATTCCGGGAACGCCGCAGCCTGTGCCTATAAGCATAGGTATGAACGATTTACCCGAAAGACCGAACTTTCGGAAGATACGGTCAAGCACGAATGCGATACGTGACATATAACCGCACGCCTCAAGGAACGCAAGGAGTAAGAACAGAACGAGCATCTGCGGAACAAAGCCGAGAACCGCGCCAACGCCGGCTACGATACCGTCGTTAATAAGACCCGCCAGCCAATCGGCAGCGCCTGCTTTATCAAGTCCGTCGCCCACGAGCACCGGTATACCGGGAACCCATACGCCGTAATCGGCAGGATCGGGCTCGTCAAAGCCGTTTTTCTCGAAGTAGGAAACAGCGTCCTTATAGGACATTGCAACCGTTTCCTCTTCCTCTGCCTTAGAAAGGTTTGAGGGAATTTCGGAGTAGTAAGCCGTCATGGTGTTTACAGCCAGAGTTTCCTCATCTTCAACATCAACCTTGGCGGTCTTTGAATCGGTGGTGAAGCTCTTTATTTCATCAAGAGCCTTGTCAGCGTCAAAATCATCCGCACCCACTTCAATTTCGGCGAACGCCTGAACAGCCTGAGAAGCCGCGGTGAAATCGTCTGCGTCAGCGCTGTAAGCCTTAGAGCCTATGCCCAAAAGGTGCCAGCCGTCGCCGAAAAGTCCGTCGTTTGCCCAGTCGGTAGCGGCAGAGCCTACGGTTACCATTGATATGTAATAAACAAGGAACATTACAAGCGCGAATATCGGAAGACCGAGCCAGCGGTTTGTAACTACGCGGTCGATTTTATCCGAGGTGGACAACTGACCGACATTTTTCTTCTTGTAGCAAGCCTTTATAATGGAAGCTATGTAGAGATAACGCTCGTTTGTAATAATACTCTCGGCGTCGTCGTCACATTCCTTTTCGGCAGCCTTAATATCGTTTTCGATATGTGCCAGAACCGTGCCGTCAAGCTTTAACTGAGCGAGTACTTTATCGTCGCGCTCGAAAATCTTTATTGCGTACCAGCGCTGCTGTTCTTCTGGCATATTGTGAACCGCCGCTTCCTCAATGTGGGCGATAGCGTGCTCAACAGTGCCTGAAAAGCTGTGCTGCGGAATGGTCTTGGTGTGCTCTGCCGCGTCTATTGCAGCCTCGGCAGCCTCGGTAATTCCCGTACCCTTAAGGGCGGAAATTTCAACTATTTTGCAGCCTAACTGACGCGAAAGCTCCTCGGTATTTATCTTATCGCCGTTTTTACGAACAACGTCCATCATGTTAATGGCGATAACTACCGGTATGCCAAGCTCTACAAGCTGTGTGGTTAAATAAAGGTTTCTTTCAAGGTTTGTTCCGTCGATAATGTTCAGTATCGCGTCGGGACGCTCTGTAATAAGGTAATTTCTCGCAACAACCTCTTCAAGTGTGTAAGGCGACAGGGAATAAATGCCCGGCAGGTCGGTGATTATAACGCCGTCGTGCTTTTTAAGCTTACCTTCTTTTTTCTCTACCGTAACGCCCGGCCAGTTACCTACAAACTGGTTGGAGCCGGTAAGTGCATTGAACAGGGTAGTTTTACCGCAGTTCGGGTTGCCCGCAAGGGCAATTCTTATACTCATAGCTTTTCCTCTCTCTTTCTTTGATTAGCCCGGGCTAACCCCGAGACTTAAAATATGGGGAACCGCTCCCGAAAAAAGCTTATTCAACCTCGATCATTTCCGCGTCGGCTTTTCTGAGTGATAACTCATAGCCGCGCACGGTAACTTCTACCGGGTCGCCTAAGGGGGCTACCTTACGGATATGCACTTCAACGCCTTTGGTAATGCCCATATCCATAATTCTGCGCTTTACAGCGCCCTCGCCCGTAAGCTTTACGACCTTTACGGTCTCGCCTACCTTTGTGTCCTTCAAAGTTTTCATCTGTTTCTCCTCCTTATCAGATTTATTGCTTAAATCATTATTTTTTGCGCCATTTCGCGGCTTACCGCAACGCGGGTCTCCTTAACGTTGACAATAAGATTTCCGCCCATGGTATTAACGATTGTTACGTTGCCCCCAACGACAAAGCCGAGGTTTTCAAGGTGCTGCTTTACCTCGGGGCTGCCGCCTATCTTCTTTATAACGTTTTCTTCTCCTACATTGGCTAATAACAGCGGCATCATTATGCATATCTCCAATCATATAAAAATTAGCGCTTGCTAACTTTTTGCTCGATAAATAGGTTAGCGAGCGCTAACCTATTAATATTTTATATCTTTACCGCCCTTATGTCAATATTTTTTTGAAAATTTTATGTTTTTCGGCAAAATGTAAAATTGGTCAATTTATTTCAGGGGCTAACTGTGCAAATTTACAATTCGTTAAAAAATCCCTGTCGAATTATGTCCGAGAACAAAGTATAACGCAAAATTTTAGGACAAGCTAAGCTCGGATATCATAATTTATAAGGTAGATTTCATAAACATAAAAATCAGCCGTGACCCGATATGGGTCACGGCTGATGAATACGCTACACCGCGCGGCGGGTTATTTGCCCCACTCTGCGTATTTAACGGCAATTTCTAAAAATCTTCTTTCAATTTCCTTTCGGTCATCCTCCGAAAGCTCTCTTAACTGCCGCAGCATTTCCTCCTCTTTAAAGGTTATTAAAAAATAATTATTTCCCTGGTTGTTACACAATTCTATTGCTCCCTTTACATTATTTAAGCTATGAAAAAAGAAGTAATTTTCAGGATAAATATCTCCCTAAATATGTAATAACGTCATATAGAATAGTTTTGTTATTTTCCTCAAATACCGAAAGTATTTGAAGTGTATCTGAATTTTTAATTTCATATCCTATTGAAATAAGCGCGTCGTGAAGCACGGAAACTTTACGCTCGTACAAGGAAATTTTATGATTGCGGCAATTATTTCGAGACGGCGGTACGATTCGGTAAGAGGATGTTTTTTTTATTTTATCAATATCTACCGGTTCGTATGATGCCTCGGTGACCGAATTGTGATACTCGGAATAGCGCGCGGCAATAAAATCAGCCTTTATTAACAATATGCAAAGCAGCGTAACCGTAATTACACAAGCGCTTGCAATTCGCTTAATACTCGGTCTGTCCATAAGCATCACTTCCCTTCTGTCTGCAATTACATTATAACACTAATAACGCAAAATGCAACATTTTTATTGAAAATAAATCAATAAATGTCAAATGATGTATTATTTAAGACGCTGTAAAGCAATATCAGCCCTTTTTGAAAAGCGTTTCTAAACGCTTTGCCGCTTCAAGAGTATTCTCTCTGTTGCCGAAAGAGGTCAGGCGGAAATAGCCCTCGCCCGCCTCGCCGAAGCCCGCGCCGGGAGTTCCCACAAGCTGCGCGTTTTTAAGCAGATAATCAAAAAACTCCCATGAGCCTGCATTGCCCGGGCATTTAAGCCATAAATACGGTGAATTTTGCCCGCCTACAAATTCAATGCCGCTTTTTTTAAGCGCCCCGCCTATTATGCGGGCGTTTTCCATATAATACTCCACAAGGGCTTTACATTCCTTTATTCCCTCGTCGGTCAAAACCGCCTCGGCGGCGCGCTGAACAATATACGGCACACCGTTGAATTTAGTAGCCTGCCGCCTTGCCCAAAGCGCCGAAAGCTTAGTATCACCCACTGTCAGTTCATCGGGGAATACACTCCAGGCACAGCGCGTGCCGGTAAAGCCCGCAGTTTTTGAAAAGCTGCAAATTTCAACGGCGCAGCTGTCCGCTCCCTCAATTTCATATATAGAGTGGGGGTAATCACCGCTTATAAACGCCTCGTAAGCCGAATCGAATATTATAAGCGAGCCGGTCTCGTTTGCAAAGTCAACCCAAACTTTCAGCTGCCCGCGGCTGTAAACCGCACCGGTCGGGTTATTGGGCGAGCAAAGATAAATAACATAGGGCTTTTTCTCGGTATTATCAGGCAGCGGTAAAAATCCGTTTTCGCACGTGCCCTTTAAAAAGCTGATTTTATGCCCGCTCATAATATTACTGTCAAGATACACGGGGTACACGGGGTCGGGTATAAGTATTTCATTATCGCCCAAAATATCAACTATATTGCCGACGTCGCTTTTAGCCCCGTCGGATACATATATTTCCTCGGAATTTCTGTTAACCGAAAAGCGCTTATAATAATCGGCTATTTTTTTCCTTAAAAAGTCGTAGCCGTATTCGGGCGCATAGCCCCTGAAGGTAGCGGCGCTGCCCATTTCGTCCGCCGCGCTTTTAAGCGCTTTTACAGCCACCTCGGGCAGCGGCAGAGTAACGTCCCCTATGCCCAGCCTTATAATCCTTTTATCGGGGTTTTCGGCGGAATATTCCTTTACCCTTTTGGCAATTTCCGAAAAAAGATAGCTCTTTTTCACATTAAAATAATTTTCGTTTAACTTGATATTCAAACTCATAATTCATACACCCCGTCATATACTTTTTCAGCCGCTCCCCGCATATATACGTGCGAATTTTCGGCATAAGTTATCATTAAATCACCGCATTTAAGCCTTACGGTTATTTCCTCGCCGCGCTTGCAGTGCCCGTTCAGCACTGCCGCAACCACCGCCGCGCAAGCGCCCGTGCCGCAGGCAAAGGTTTCCCCGCTGCCGCGCTCCCACACCCGCATTTCAAGCTCGGTGCTGCTTATAACGCGTATAAATTCGGTATTTACCCTTTCGGGGAATATGGGCGCGTTTTCAAAGGCGGGTCCTGTTTTTTCAAGGTCAAGCCCCTGCACATCGCCGCAAAAAACCACCGCGTGCGGGTTTCCCATTGATACTGCGGTTATGCGGTATTCCTTTCCCGCTATTTTAAGCGGCTCGTTTATCATACGCTCGCCGTCAAAAATCACGGGAATATCGCGCGGGGTTAAAACAGGCTTACCCATATCCACAGTTACAAACTCGGCTTTTCCGTTTTCCGCCTCGATTTTAAGGGTTTTAATACCGCTTAAGGTCTCCACCGTTATAACGTCCTTTTTCGCAATGCCGTTATCGTAAAGGTATTTCCCCACGCAGCGTATTCCGTTGCCGCACATTTTGCCCTCGCTGCCGTCCATATTGAACATACGCATTTTCGCGTCCGCTGTATCAGACGGGCAAATAAGTATAAGTCCGTCGCTGCCGACCGACGTTCTTCTGGGCGACATACGTATAGCCAGCTTTTGCGGGTCTTCTATTTTCTGCTCAAAGCAGTTAATGTATATATAGTCGTTACCTATGCCGTGCATTTTTGTAAATTTGATTTTTTGCATACACACGCCTCCGTTTATTAAAATATTACCATAACCGCCCCTCTTTGTCAAACCGCCGATAAAAAATGTTGACTTTTTATTGCTTTTCGCGTAAAATGAATTAAACGGATATTGTGCCATAAAATAATATAAAGGAGAAAAAACCGTTATTTTTTATAAATCTAAGCGCCGGGACCGTACATATGGCATAGCGGTTGACGAGGATGGGGAGCATCGAAATATTCGGCGGATGTCCCACGGCAGGCATGTCGTAAACACGCGTTTAAACCCCGGGAGTAATTCCGGAAACAGAGACGCGCTGCTATGTCAGAAAAAAATATTTATACGTCGGTATGTACGGACGGCAGCCAACTGAAATGACGGATTTTTTAACCCGCCTGTTTCGGCTTGTTTTCATATGCTTACAAGGGATAACTGCGCCTTTCCGTACTGCTGCGGAAAGGTGTATTTTTATGTGCGGAATAGTTGGATTTACAGGTACAACACAGGCGGCGGGATTTTTGCTTGAGGGTCTTGAAAGACTTGAATACAGGGGCTACGATTCTGCCGGAATAGCGGTACTTAACGATAATAATCTGACGGTGTGCAAAACTACCGAAAGAATTAAAAACCTTATAGAAAAAACAAACGGCGGCGAGAGCGTGCGCGGCACCACAGGCATAGGTCACACCCGCTGGGCGACCCACGGCGCGCCGTCGGATAAAAACGCCCACCCGCATACAAGCGGCGACGGTAAGTTCGCCGTGGTGCATAACGGAATTATTGAAAATTACGTCGCCCTGCGCGAAGAATTAAAGGCGGACGGCGTGGAATTTAAAAGCGAGACCGATACAGAGGTAATACCCCAGCTTCTCGCCCGCTGCTACACAGGCGACTTTTTCGAGGCGGTTGCCAAAACCATTAAAAGGCTTGAGGGCTCGTATGCGCTGGGTATTATCTGCACAGATTACCCCGATACGCTTATAGCCGTGCGCAAATTCAGCCCGCTTATATTGGGGCTGTCGGATGACGCCAATTACATCGCCTCGGACGTTACGGCGATAGTATCTCACACAAAGGATATTATGTATATCGAGGACGGCGAAATTGCCGTGCTTACCCCCTGCGGCGTAAAGCTCTATGACAGTGATAAAAACGAGCTGCACCGCGAACCCGCGGTTATTAACTGGGATGTTTCCGCCGCGGAAAAGGGCGGGTACGACCACTTTATGATGAAAGAAATAATGGAGCAGCCCGCCGCCGTTAAGCAGACGGTTGAAAGCCGAATAAACGGCAGAGAAATTGTGTTTGAGGGCTTAAAGCTGAATGCCGAAATGCTTAAAAACACCGAGAAAATAGAAATTGTAGCCTGCGGCTCGGCTTACCACGCAGGCATGGTGGGCAAATATGTTTTTGAGGAGCTTTTGCGCATACCCACGGCGGTGGATTACGCCAGTGAATACCGCTACCGCAACCCCATAACGGGCAATAAAACGCTTACAGTAATAATAAGCCAGTCGGGCGAAACGGCTGACACCCTTGCCGCGCTTAAAGAGGCGAAAAAGCGCGGTTCGCACACCCTCGCAATAGTAAACGTGGTGGGCAGCTCAATAGCCAACGCGGCTGACGACGTTATTTACACCTGGGCGGGTCCTGAAATTGCGGTTGCCACCACAAAGGGCTACTCCACGCAGTTATCGGTGCTTTACCTCTTTGCGGTTTGGGCGGCAAGACTGCTTAAAACCGCCGACAGTGCGCGTCTCGATAAAATATTCGACGATATTCTAAGGCTGCCTGAGCTTACCGAGCGGGTAATTTTGGCAGAGCCGCAAATAAGGGAAATGGCAAAGCACTGCGGCGACCCGAAATCGCTTTTCTTCATAGGCAGAAATATTGATTACGCGGTATCGCTTGAGGCGTCGCTCAAATTAAAGGAAATATCCTACATTCATTCCGAGGCTTACGCCGCGGGCGAGTTAAAGCACGGCACTATCTCCCTTATTGAAGAGGGCAGAACGGTTATAGCCCTTGCCGCATATGAGGAGCTTTTCGATAAGCTGCTCAGCAACATTAAAGAGGTAAAGGCGCGCGGCGCGCACGTTTTAGCCTGCGCCACCGTGGGGCATACCGAGGTGGCAAAAGAGGCGGAGGACGTTATTTACATTCCCAAAATCGACCCGCTGCTTTTAGCGTCGTTGGAAGTTGTTCCTTTCCAGCTTTACGCTTATTATGTGGCGCTTTACAAGGGCTGCGATATTGATAAACCCCGCAACCTCGCAAAATCGGTTACGGTGGAATAATAAATCGCGCAAAACAAAACAAGTCGGTAATTTCTGCCGACTTGTTTTGTTTTATTCCATACCTTTAATAATCAAATCGCCGCTTACCGTATCCGTTTCAAAATCGGCGGAACCGTCGCCGCATACGCGGCGGTTTTTGCTTTCGGAAACAGCGGGCAGCCCGCAGCTTATATCACCGCTCACCGTATCGGCTTTAAGCGTAAAACTGCTGTTTTTCGGTATTGTAAGCCTGATATTACCGCTTGTGCTGTCGCAGTCCAGTTTTTCAAGCGGTACGGCGGAGCTTACCGTTATATCGCCCGAAACACTGTCGCTTTCAAGCTCCGATATTTCGCCCTCGGCGTTTACCTCTCCGCTGACCGTATCAATATCAAGCCTTGCGGTTTTAATGTTTTTCATATCCGCGCTGCCGCTTACGGTATCAATTTCTATTTTACCGCTCGCCGCAACGCCGATAATATTAACTTCTGCCGATACCGAATCGGTATTGACGGATTTCAGCTTTTCCGCCGCACTTGACGGGATTTTAACCGTGAGCGTTTTTTTCGGCGTTTTTTTAAGCCCGAACCGCATACCCGCAGCCATTTGCTGAATTTTCAAAACGCCGTCTTCCACGCGCCAGCGGAGCTTGTTTTCTTTTTCCGCAACCTCGGTTTCGCTTATAACGGTATCCTCGCCGTCGTATGACTCAATATTTATTTTTCCGTTTGTCCAGTTTACCTTAATGCTATGAAATTCATCGGTCACCGTTCCGCCGCCCACATTGTAAAGGGCGGAATTTTTATATGTTACTCCGATAATGCCGGACGACCAATCCCCCGTAAAAAACGAAGATGGCGAACAGTTAATTCCAACTATCAGCAGAGAAATCAGTAAAACAGCTACCAGCGACCATATGACTATTCTTGCGATTGCGTTTCTTTTCATTATGCGCACCTCATCTCTTTAAATCGAAAACCGCTTTTATTATATTGGAGACCGCGCCGCCGATTATAAAAATAAGCCAGCTTATATACCAAGCCCCCGTTAAAAAACTTATAACAAAATACGCCGTTAAGGTAAGCGCCCACACTGCGCCGTTTACAGCCCCCATAAGCGAGCGGTCCTCGTTTTTTTCGCGGTTCCATTTTTTGAAATCCTCAACCACCGTGTCGTCGGTCGGCGTATATTCAAGCCGCATTCCGCTGCGGTAAATAATCAGCGCCGTGGCAACCGCCGCTATAACGAACATTGATACTATACCGAAAACCTCGTTTACGCCTATTTCATCGCAAATTATAACCGGCACAACGCAAAGTATGTAAAGCGCAACCGCAACCGCTAAAAGCAAGGTGCGTTTGTTTTGGTTTTTCCGTATTTCCTCGCGCGAGTAGCCCGATGACGCTACCGGGGCTATAATGCTGTCAATCAGGTGGTCAACGTCCCCTATTCCGGCAACGGCGATATTATAAGCCGCCTCGTCGCTCTTGCCCTCCGCCTTTAAATCGTTATAGCGGTCTATTGTGTTTTGCAGTATTTCCTCTTTTATTTCCACCGCCCGGCGGGTCTGCGGCGCGTTTTTAAAAAGCTCCTCTATATGTTCGCGCAGTTTTTCATTCATTTCCGTTTTCCTCCGTTTCAATAAGTTTGTCAATAATTATTTTAGCCGTTTCCCATTCTGCAATAAGCGAGCGGCACCTGTCGGCTCCCACGGGCGTTATATGATAATATTTTCTGCGGGCGCCCGAGCCCTCAGCACCCCAGTATGAATTTATGCAGCCGCTGTCTTCAAGGCGCCTGAACGCAGTGTACAGCGTAGCCTCGTTCAGCTCGTACCTGCCGCCCGACGCCGATTTTATTTTTTTGTTTATTTCGTAGCCGTAGCTGTCGCGCAACAGCAGCGCCGATAAAATTATCGTGTCGGTATGCTCCCTTATAATATCGCTTGCGATAGACATATATTCATCCCCCTTTCATTCGCTATGTATATAATAACTCAAAATACCTTAAAAGTCAAGGTATATTGACAGTCTGAAAACACTTTAAATACCAAGGTATAATAAAAATCGCATTGTCGGCGCTTTACTTTTTTTACCTTACAGTGTATAATAATAAAAATATAACAGCTACAAGGTGATACTTTTGCAATACAGAGAAAACGGGCGCGATATTTATTCAAGCTCGGGAACGAACCGCGCGCCGCAAAAATACGAGGATATTTCTTCAAGTTCCAAGGGGCGGAAGCCCGCGCGGGGAAAAAAACCCCGCCGCAAAAAGCATACGGCGAGAAATATACTGCTTACCGTTATATGCCTTTTGCTTGCGGTATGCGTGGGGTTTTACATATACGCTTACCGTATTATAAACAACGTAAAACGCGCTCCGCTCGACCGGGACGATATAGGAATAAATTCGGACGAGCCGCAAACCTACGGAAAGGTTCGGAATATAGCGCTTTTGGGGCTTGATACAAGGCAGGATAACGATGTAGGCCGCAGCGACGCGATAGTAATACTTACCGTAGATAAAGCGCACAACAAGCTGAAACTTACTTCGGTTGCGCGGGATACCTACGTTTCAATAGACGGTCACTCAAAGGACAAGCTTACCCATGCCTACGCCTACGGAAAATCGCAGCTGGCGGTGAAAACGCTTAATCAGAATTTCGGCGTGGAAATAAGCGATTATGTAACCATGAACTTTTACGGGCTTACAAGGGTTATTGATTACATAGGCGGTGTGGATATAACCGTTACCGAGGCGGAAAAAAACGAGCTTAACAAAAATATTTTCCCCGAAATGCGCTCGCTCGGAATGAAATGCCCCGATATTAAATCGGCGGGCACACAGCGGCTGAACGGCGCCCAGGCAGTTTGTTATGCGAGAATACGGCATATAGACAGCGACGTGCAGCGCGGAAACCGGCAGAAAACCGTGCTTATGGCTATGTTTAACGAGGCTAAAAGCATGGGCGCGTTAAAACTGCCGCAATTTGCGGAAATGTTCTTAAAGGAGTGCGAAACCTCGCTTTCCACAAACGACATTATGTTGCTCGGCTCGTGGGGGCTTGTAACGTCTCCCGAATTTGAGCAGCTGAGCATACCTAACGATAACATTCAGTCCTCCGGCAAGATGATCAAAGGCGTGTGGTATTATGTTTACGACCTTGAAACCGCAAAAAAAGAAATAAAGGACTTTATACTTGAGGAAAATTATTACTCTGCCGAAAGCGCGGCGGCAAGAGCGGCAGAACAATAGACTTGAGGTGACGGCTTGAAAAGGCGAATAGTTATTTCCGACCGTGACAGGCAAAACGCACGGCTTTTGAAAACCGTGCTTTCTCCCTGCGGATACGAGCTTTACAGCTCGGCTGACCCCACGGCATGCGGCGCTTTAATATCGGCTAATCCGCCCGATATTTTAATAACCGACCCCCTCTACCCCGATTCGGACGGTATAAGACTTATAAAAGCCGCCATTTCATCGGGCTGCGGCGCGGTGATAGCCGTTTCCGCTGTGGGAAACGAACGCGCGATAACCGAAATTTTAGATTCGGGTGCCGACGATTACATTCGCAAGCCCTTTTTATCGGGAGAGCTTTCGGCGCGCGTGCGCGCCTGCATACGCAGGCTTGAAGCGCTTGAACAGGCAAGAGGGGAAAGCATTTCCGACGTTTATTTATGCGGCGGGCTTAAGGTTGAATTTGATAACCGCCTTGTAACGGTTGACGGCGCGGAGGTTCACCTTACCAAAAACGAATTCAGAATTTTAACTCTGCTTTGCAGATATTCCGGCAGGGTGCTAACCTACGATTTTATAATTAAAAGCGTTTGGGGCGCGCAGGCGGCGGACAGCAGCGGAATATTACGGGTGAATATTGCGAATCTGCGCAAAAAAATAGAACAGGACAGTGCCAATCCGCTGTACCTGTTCACCGAAAACGGCGTCGGCTATAAAGTAGCCGAATCGCTGTCGAAAATATAAATCGGGCTGTACAAAAACCGTGCAAGACTCAAACTTCTTCGGTTTCGGGCTCCGTTTGTTCGTTCGGATCAGATGTGGGAGCTTCGCCGCCCTTGAAAAGATAATCGAAGCATGTGCTTTGCGCCAGGGAAACATAATCGTCGTTCACAATTATAATATGGTCAATCAAAGCTATGTTTATATGCTTTAAGGCGTTAAATATCATTTCGGTAATTTTAACGTCATCACCGCTGGGCAGCGCCACGCCGCCGGGGTGGTTGTGCGCAATAACGGCGCACACGGCTTTTCTTTTAATCACGGTTTCAACAACATCCCGCATAGACACGCTTACCTCGGAGACATTGCCGCTTGAAAGCACGTCAAACCCCAAAACCTTGCCCGATGCGCTAAGCGACAGAATTGAAAAAACCTCGTTTTCGTAGCCGAAATATTTTCCCAAAATAAAACGGGCTATTTCTTCGTAGCTTTTAACGGTTTTATCCTTTGCGCTTTTTTCGCTCTGATAAATTCTTGCAACAGGCAAAATAAGCTTTAAAAGCGATACCGATACCTCGCTTATGCCCTTTACCTTCATAAGGCTGTCAACCGGGGCGTCAAGTATTCCCGAAACCGAGCCGAAACGCTCTACAAGCTCATGCGCAACCTCATTCGTGTCCTTTTGCGGAATAGAGTGAAAAAGGATATATTCAATAACCTTGTGCGGCGGGGTCGCTTCGTTTAATCCGTTATACAGATATTCTTTCCTTACTCTTTTGCGATGTCCGCTATGAACACTTTTTGCCATTTACGGCACTCCTTCCCGAAGTTCTTTCATTATATTATAGTACAAAAAATAAACTTTTTCAAGATAACACGAGGCTTTTTTATGAAAATTTTTACAGTAACCAAAAACGAT
>CAJJPG010000040.1 GCA_905193585.1 uncultured Oscillospiraceae bacterium | reverse complement strand
GTTTAAAAGACGGCTGGTCGATATACAAAATAGCGAAACATCTCGGACGAGCGTAGTATGTACTATACGAAATCACCTGAACTACTTTATTCGGTTTTCAAGGTTCGCAAATCCTTTCGGATTTCGCCGGGGAGTATAGCACACAAAAGTTATTTTGTCAAATTTGACTTTTTATACTGCCTCTGACTTCCGATTCAACGCGGGATTTATATATGCTTAAAAGAAGTGAAAAAACATTTGCCTTTATATCCCCTGTTTCTTCCTCGGAAAATGATACCGTGAGATTTTGGTTGCCGAGCAATCTTTTTAAAATACCGTTATTTGCCGCATTCATTATAATTACACTCCTGTTTTTCAACACTCTGTTTAACTGACGGAGTATTTAGCCCCTCCGCAGGGACATACTGCAACGGGCTGACTTCTGCCCGCTTACCGTCCAAGCCCACGGCAAGTGTCTTTTAAAATGATCATCGCGGACAAAGGCTGTCGTACCTTTGCTTTCTGCGTTTAAGCAAACGCCGCTCCCCTGCTGTTTTACAGTATGTTTTCTATAATGCCCATAGGCATATTTTTCAAGGTTCATAAGACGCTTTTCTTGCGCCCTCTATATACATAGTCTTAATATATTCCGAAAAACCTCCCCCCTTAAGTAAAAAACGACAGCAATTATTAAAAAATAATCACTGCCGTTTTCATATATCCTGTTAGCGAAAAATCATTTAGGAATATGCAATTTAGCATACGCTCCCACCATCACTTTTTCAATGACGCCGGATTTTATCATATCATCTACCGTAAATGACAATTTAGTAGTAATCCCCTTATAGCCCATTGCTTTAGACAATTCATTTAATGACATTTCCCCATCACCTAAAGCGTTTATTATTCTTTGACGGTACTCCAATTTTTTTGGACTGATTATCATATTCGGTAAAAAGTACGGGTGAATCGAAAGCTTAACCGTAAGATAATTTCTGCCCTCGTCCATTTCAAACTCCGGATACGGTGAACCGTTATCGCGAAGTGCATTAAGCACAGTCGGATAACCGGTATTTCGCCCCTCAATCAGATGAAGTTCCTTTAAAAAATCACCGATTCGTCTGTTTCGGTATATAGGTGAAGTTATGTCATATTCCGAAATTCTTTTATCCGAAATACTTCTGTCGAATCCGGGGAAACTTGTTATTGAAATATTCTGCGGGGTTATTCTTACGGTAATCGGCTCATTTATTTGATAGGAACGATGATAAACAGCATTAGAAAGTAATTCTTCAACTGCTGCATATGGGTAATTATATATTTTTATTGATTCGGCTTTATCGGATTCTTTAATTATAGCTTCTTTCAATATATAGTTTTTAATATATGCCAGGGCATCCTTTAGCTGTCTTTGAATCGGTCCGGTGAATACCTTTTCCACCATATTGGTGCCTGTAGGATCCGGAATATCCACAACCTCAATCCGCGCATAACGGAAATACCGTTCAGGTTGCTCAGAAAACATAAGTATTCCTACATTCAGCGGTTTAATATTTTCAACCGGTCCGGATAGCAACTGCATATCCTTTGCAATTTTCAATGCATCTTCTTTAAGAGATATTTCATACAAGCTGCTTCCTATTTCCTTTAGATGCTGGCGCATAAGTCCGATATCCAAATCTGAAACATCTGCCGCAAGGTTAGCACGGTCATCAAACGGAATATCCGACGAAACATAAAACAACTGCTTTTCTTCCTCTGAGGAAGCAACAATAGTGCTGCTGAATTTTCTGATATAGTAAAGCTTATTGGATTTTTCTGTAAATACATCCTTCGACGCTTTATACGGTCTTCCATAGCCGCCCGTAATCCAAACAACAATAATATATACACCTTGAAACAAAATCGGTTCAACCACAGGGTTGTATAGAGGCTCAATACAATGGCAAAATCCTATAAGTTCCTTTAAAATTCCGTCTATTCTGTCCTGTTTTATTCCTTTAACGGGAAATACCGGACTTCCGTTCTCTTCCTCAACACCGATAATTATATACCCACCGCCAACATTATCTATATCGTTCGCAAAGGCGCATATACTGTGAATTATCGGGTTAGGATTCCAGTCACTCTTAAATTCTATGCGTGTTGACTCAACAACCCTTTGATTTATTAAATCATCTATATTGATTGGAATAGACATATTTCCACCTTCGTACACTTTTCTTAATGCCATTATATCACCCAGCAAACAGTCCGTCAATACTTTCGATAAAATTTTATCGAAAGCTTCGATATTTGCACATTGAAAGTGTCGAAGATCGCTCGCAGCACTCAATTATCATGCCTTGATTTTTATTAAAAAATCATCTTCTGCATCAAAGTGCCTTATTATATTCCTTCTCAAATTCGACAAACATTCAAGAACACTCAAATACAAATCCTACATTAAATCTCTGTCTATGTACTATACTGCAAGCAAGATCAACTCTAAAGCCGTCAATACCTAAATTTAAATAGTAGCGTATTATATTTAATACCTCTTCATGCACCTTAAGGCACGGCTCATCGGTATAGAGATTTTGCCAAGATTCGGTTTTTTTGCAAATCCGAAATTCAGCGACGGTTGAAAGCTGAAGAAATTAACAAGATAATATCACCTAACCGATAGCACAAAGCGGCGCGGTAAAATGAGCAGTAAAGCCGTATTCACCACGCCGCCGTTTTTTTAAAGTGATTTATGCGGAACTATTATTTGCTAAGCAGTGCTTGCCTTAAGAGTGTGATATGCGTTGCCTGAACGGTATCGGTCTCGCTAATACCGAGAGCAGACTTATCTAATTCAACATCGCTGTCGGCGGCGGCCTTTTTGACCCTTACAAGGTCTAAAATGTTAAAATATCCGTCGGTATTCACATCGTATCTTAGGCTTTTGCCGACATTGTATTTTTCCGCGTCTGTAATAACATTGTCGCCGTACTGTACGGCGCTTACATTGCCCGCAATCGCACAGGCAGTAATCGCAGCAAAAGCAACAGCCGCAAGTCCTTTTTTCATTTTATTCATTACCTGTTCCTCCGTTCAAATATTTTTTACAGATTTCGATTAAATACAGGTATGTACCTGCTGTCCAGCCGAGCATAGGCGGCATTTCGTACTCGTTTACGGTATTTATTCCGCCGTCTTCCGCATTATACTTCTCCCAAAGATTTCCCGTTTTCTGATAGCAATTTTCGACCATTGAGGTAAACTTGACCGCAAGGCGAACCGCGTCGTCCGTAAAGCCGTAATTGATAAGTCCTGCGGCGGCAACCATTTGCAGACACGCCCATGCGTTGGGATAATCCCACTGATAATTTCCGCGCAGGTCATTTTTTTCGCAGGCGGTTATGCCGCATTTCATTTCAAGGCTCATAAGCCTTTTGTGAGCCGCATACGCCTCGCTTTTGGTCAGCATACCGACAAAAAGCGGAAAAAATGAGGCGGCGGAAAGAACAGGACTTAATTTTCCGCTTACAAAATTGTAGTCGTACATACAGCCGTCTTTTGCTGTCATAAGCTTTTTCATAAGCTCTGCCCGCTGTTTTGCGCGCTCGCGCCAAGCTGTCGGGTCGCCGTCTCCAAGCTCTTCACAAAAATAAGCCATATTGCTTTCAAAAGCGTAAAGCAAACAGTTAAGGTCAACAGGAGCATAGTTAAACGCCTCGTAGCCGAAACGCGGGGTTAAATCCCATCCGCTCTCACAGGAGGCGGCAAAATGCTCGATTCGCTTTTCCCTGCCGTCTATAGGCGGCTCAAAGCCGAGCCTTTTTATAAGCTCCTCCTCAAGGTTGTCACAGCCGGGTTGTTCGCGGTTAATACCGTAGCGGTTAAGTCCGCAGGGAGTAATTCTCCGCTCCATCCAGAAGGAATACTCATTTTGGATAGTCTTTACCGCTTTTCTAAGCCACTCCTTATCCCCTGTTTTTTCGTAAATATCCTTAACCATAAGGGAAAGGAAGGGCGGCTGAGAGGTTTTTAAATAGTCAGTGCGGTTGCCGTTGGGCATATAACCGAAGCGCTCGACAAGGTACAGAATGTTATCGGTATTGTTTTTCGCCTGCCCGAGCTTATCCGAAAGGATAAGCCCGAGATTGGTGAAATAGGTGTCCCAGTAGTACATTTCCTGAAACATTCCGCTTACGCAGGGTACGGTGTAGGGGTACGGCAAGCCTATGTGCTTACCCTTATCCTCTGTGTTAACCCTTACGCATTTATCAAAATTGGTATGAATGTATTTTTGAAGCATTGTTATAATCTCAATCGGTTAGTCTGTAAAAGACCGTCTTTTACGAACCCTTTAAGGTTATTTTTAGAATCGAAAACACCGAAGCCGACATTGTATTCCCATACGCACCAGCCGATGTCAGTTCCGCAAGCTTTTGTAAAGGCGGAATAATAACTGGTAACGTCTTCATCCTTAAATTCCTCGGTTTTATTGAGACCGCCTAAGTACACGCCGAATTCGCTAATCCAAACCGGAATACCGTTATCTTTGGAATACTTCTTAACAGTATCTGCCATTGCATTAATTTGTTTTTCCGAACCGCTTGCTGCGTAATCCACTCCGACAGGGCAGTTGCTGTCTAAGTCCTGATGCGTAAATCTGTAGGCGTCATAATTATGAATCGAAATTATCAGGTTGCTCTTATCGGCAGGCAGTGAAAGAGATTGTAATGAGGAAGCGTTGTTATTGTTGAAAACAGCAAGAGCCATCTTGCGATCGTTATCGATAGCGCGAATCTTACCTACAACTGCAAGCTGTATTCTGTTTAAATCATCCGAAGTCATCGAAGTAGCCGAGTCGGTGGTATTGGGCTCGTTCAAAAGCTCAAAGATAACTCTGTTCGGGTAATTCTTGTAATGCTTTGCCAACTGCTCCCAAATGCTGTAGAAGGTAGCTTCATTAGCTGAAACATTATCCTTCAACTCGCCGTAATGGTGCAAATCGATTACAACGGTAAGGTCGTTGCTTAGCGCCGCGATTACCGCCTTATCTACCGCTTCAAGATAATCCGCGTTAATTGTACCGTCCGCGTCAAGATGAGACGCGAAGGTAACGGGAAGTCTTACATGGTCGAATCCCGCAGTCTTAACAGCATTATAGGTTTCGGGTGCTACATATATAGAATTGCGAACTGCGGTGGCGTCGGCATTCGTGTTGTCAAACACGCCCGCCATATTTACGCCCTTAGCATAGCTCGGCTCTGCGGCAAATTTATCCATTCCGAATGCTTGGGAAGCGAACGAATAGCTTTTATTGTCACCGTATAGGCGTTCGGTCTTGCCGTCTTTTTCGTATTCAACATAAGGGCGAGCCGCAAATACGGTATCCTTCATACTGTCGGGAACGTTAACAACCGCATTAAAGCGTGCCAGCGAAACGCTCTTGTCGTAGAAGTAACCGTCGCTTTCATTTATGTGAACATTGGTTGAAAGCTCGGCGATATAGTTGCCGTTTTCAATATCCTCAACGGTAATGCCGTACCAGAAGCTATACTTATTAAGAACCTCATCGGTCGTTACAAGTACACCGTAGCCGACCGCTTTGTACTCTGCGCCGTCAACCTTAATCTTGCCGTTCTTAAGCGGAACGGTATAATCAAATTTAAGCTGATTGCTTGCAATGTCGGTGCTTACGCTGCCGTAAACCGTTCCGAGAGCATCTGCCTCCGACGCAAATTCAGCCGATACCGTAACGTCCGCAGCAGGCATTGTAAAGCTGTAGGAGGCGCTGTTAAGCTTGCGGAAGCCCTCGCGTGTTATTTCGATTTCTTTACCGGTGCTGTCGATAAGCTTTAAGCTCCCGGGAACAAGTGCATATCCGGTATCGGGGATTACATTAATAACCGCCTTTTCTCCTGCGAAGAAATAACCGGTATTGCTTACGGCAGAGCTGTTCTGATAGGTGTACCCGTTATCTCCGACCGAAATTGTACCGTTCTTTACACCGTCAGCAAGAGAAACCTTACCACCGCCGTAAAGAACACTAACTTCACTGATAGTAACTGTGTCGCCTGCGACAGCGTCTGCGGGCGCCCAAACATAGAGCTGAATTTGCTTCAGCATAGCACTTTCCGAACTGGTGGGATAACCTTTTGTATTGCCCCAACCATGTATGCCCCCCGAACCGGTCTCAAACAATTCTTCGGTATACTTGAGAGTACTTGTCACTTCCGTATTGGCTGATACATTAATACTGTCAGGATTTTGTCCCCAGTTCCACCACTGTTCTTTGCCGTTGTCGTCAATACCGTACAGGGTTGCGCCTATCTTCAGCTTGTTTGCGCCTGTTGAATTATATGTGGCGGTAATCTTAAGTCCGTTTGCGTTAATCATAGTGCCTTTGGATACATCGATTACCGTCTTCCAGCCCTGATAATAATATTTGCCTTCATCATTTAACTTCACTTTTCCGTCTACGGAATAGGTAATTGAATCGGCGGTTTTCTTCGGCTGTTCGGTATCGGTATAACCGTTATCTTCTGTAATGACTGCGGTTTTTAAATCAAGCTTCTTTTCCTTTACGGGTTCGGAATTACGCTTTTCGTAACGGAAGTCATCGAAATAACACAATACGTCGCCATCGTCCGGAATCTTGATTTCAATAGCGCTCAAGCTCGCTTTTTGCTCGGCGGTAAGGGATACGCCTGTATTAGTGCCGCTATACCACCAATCTCCTACCGTGCCTACATCGTCAAACCAAACGGTATATTTTATGTAATCGCCCACATTTGAAGCTTTGAAATCCTTTTGAGCAATTCATGCTGAGGAGTCGCGTAAGAAACAACGCATTGTATAAGCCTTATCACCCGGGTTTAAGACATAAAAACTGATTCCGTCATATTTGCGGACACGGGAATTAAAGCCTACGGTTACATCAACCTCATATCCCGGCTTATCTGACGGGCGATAAAACTTTCTCACCTTATCGCCGCTTGCGGCAAAAAAGCCCTCATCGGCGGCAACGACCGCACTGCTATTGCTCTCGAAATCGTCGATAAGCGTCGACGCGCTTAAAGCTTCCTTTTCAGCCGCGTCAAGCTCTTCCTTAGTGCCGGTTATTTCCAATTCAAGGCTTTTAATCAGCATATAGGTGGTAAGGTCGTCGATATAAGGTACGGTTACCGAAAGCACAACGTCGGTCATACCGGATTTATCTTCTTTCCACTTAGTTGCGCTGTTGCTGTTAATATCAGCATAATCGTAATATCCATACCAGTCAACCTTTGCAACGCCGGCAACAGGTAGTGTGTATTCTAATTCGGCTTTCTCAATCGGTAAGGTCTTATCACTGGTTTTTGAATAATATGTCCCGTTGGTAAACGCTAAAAGGAAATAAGGAGAAGTTAATGCCCAGTTGTTAAAAAGATTGGAATTATTCTCCAATTTAAGCTTCACGTTGTTTAAATATGGACGGTAAGCCGCAGGAATTGAAAACTTAAAATCATAGTTTGCGATAGTAGAAAGCTTTCGGTCGGTAGGTTTGCTATTCTGCTTTACGTTGAACGCCAGCTTTAACGCCTTGGTTCCGTCTTTAAGCTCTACTACCGAGCGTGTGCCGTCGTAATCGTCATATGCGCCTACGGACATACCTGCGGGCCAATTGGTCAAATTCTCCTTGGAAAGAGTAGTGCCGGCGGCGGTTTCCGACAAATCAAGCAGATTGATTGTTCGGGTGATAGCGTTCGCCGCTTTTTCAGCCGCGTCAAGCTCTTCCTTAGTGCCGGTTATTTCCAATTCAAGGCTCTTAATCAGCATATAGGTGGTAAGGTCGTCGATATAAGGTACGGTTACCGAAAGTACAACGTCGGTCATACCGGATTTATCTTCTTCGGACCACTTAGTTCCGCTGTTAATATCAGCATAATCCTGATAGCCCCACGCGCTAACCTTTGCAACGCCGGCAACAGGTAGTGTGTATTCTAATTCGGCTTTCTCAATATTTAAGGTCTTATCACTGATTTTTGAATAATTTGTTCCGTCTGTAAGGGCTAAAAGGAAATAAGGAGCTAATAATTCTTTCTCTTCCCAGCCTTGGAACAAATTAGACCTATTTTCCATTGAAAGCTTCACGCTGTTAATATACGGACGGTAAGCCGCAGGAATTGAAAACTTAAAATCATAGTTTGCAATATTAGCAAGGTCACGACCTTTCGGAGCTTCTGCCTGCTTTTTATCAAAGGCAAGCTTTAACGCCTTTGTTCCGTCTTCAAGCCCTACTACCGAGCGTGTGCCGTCATAATCGTCAAAATCACCTACGGTCATACCTGCGGGCCAATTGGTCAAATTCTCCTTGGAAAGAGTTGTGCTGGCGGCGGTTTCCGACAAATCAAGCAGATTAATTGTTCTGGTTACTGTCTCGCCTGCGGCGGCTGCCTGTGTTGCGGGAACTGCAATAAGTCCCTCAAGCATAACCGTGCTTAGAAACATTGCGAGGGTCTTTTTAAACAGTTTCATACTTTTAAAACACCTTTCATTTAGTATTTGTCCCCCCGCGGGACAGGGATCAAGCTTTAATCAGCGCCCCTAAAATCGGAGCAATCCATTCCCCCTTTTCCAAATCGTATGCCTGGAACGAATAGCAGAATTCCCAATAAACCCAGCCAAAGCCGCGCTCCTCACAAAGCTTCACAAGATATTCCGTCCATTCTCTGCGGCATTCCGGGTCTGCATGGCGCATTGCCCCGAATTCGCCCAAATGAATGTATCTGCCGTAATAATCCGCCCAACGCTTTGCCATATCGAAACGGTAGGAAAGCAAAGCCTTTTCCTTTTCCGTTCCCCATTTAGTGCCTGTCGGCCAGTCGCCCTTCATCCAGTCTGCTCCCTGATGAGTAAACTTCATAGGCGTGTATTCGTGAACTGTGACGAAAATATTACGGTCATCCTCGGGCAGTTCAAGATGCATAAGATTTTCAATGGTATTGCAATGAGCTGTTGCCGCCGCAATCCATCTTGTAGGGTTTGTCTTTCTTATCTCGGCAATCGCCTCGTTCTGAACCTCGTTCAAAACGGTATAGTTGAAATCCCCGTCCGGCTCGTTATATATCTCAAAAATAACGGTATCGTCCATATCCTTAAGATAATCGGCAAGCTCGCCCCAAAACTTAATAAAATCAGCCTTGGTGTTTATCGGGTCTGCCTGCATACCTATAAAGGGGTGTATATCTACTATTGCGTAAAGTCCGCAGTCAACGGCGGACTGTGTAACTCGGCGGATAACCTCGTAGAACTCCTTTGTCGGAGCGCACTGTGGGTCGTCCCTGTCTACCGTAAAGGGAAGTCTTACATGGTCGAAGCCCGCTTCCTTTATTATTTTACAGTACCTCTTTCCGTTTTCTTCCGCCTCGGGTGTCCAAGGTTTGAGGTCAATATTCATTCCGCGTTTTAACTTTGTTATATCCATTGGGTTGTGCTCCTTGCCGCACAGCCGATTATTTCGGCTGTGCATTATAAAAAATTTTTGTTAATGAAAATAATTTATTACGAAATCCTTAAAGGTACCGGCAGTTAAGTCATAAACGCCGTAGCCGGAACAGAATTCCCAGTAACAGTACGCAATCTCTAATTCCTTGCATACATTTGAAAAGTAATCTACATATGCGCTTATATCCTCTTTATCCGCAATGCCCTGATATACTCCCCATTCGCTTATCCATACCTTACGTCCGGTTCGTTCCTCATACGCTTTGCAGTAATCCATATGCTCCTTAATCGCATTCCTTATTTCATCGTCAAAATGATCCTTGTTAGCAAATGCGTTACCGATCCACGTAGCGCCCTGGTGGGTAAAGCTCATTGTGTCGTAGTTATGTATGGAAATAATGATATTTTCATCACCTACCGGAACCTGAGTATTAAACAGGTTCCATGTTCCGTTATTTTCGTTTGTTGCAAGGGCGATAACTCTTGTGGGATTAAGCTTTCTTATGCGCTTTACCGTTTCCATTTGAAGCTCGTTTAACTGTTTGTTGGTAATCGGCTTGTTAGGCTCGTTTACAAGCTCAAACATAAGCTCCTCGGGATAGCTCTGATACCTTGCGGAAACCTGCTGCCATATCTTATAAAAGCATTCCTTGTTGCCGTTAAAGTCAGAGGCAAGTGTTCCTGCCCAGCCATGGAAATCCAGCACCACGCAAAGCCCCGCGTCAAGCGCGCAGTTTATTGCAAGATCAACAGCGCGCAAAAACCCGGTTTCAATATAATAATCAGGTGCCTCGCCGATAAAATTACCGAAGTTTACGGGCAGACGAATATGGTCAAAGCCCTTTGAGGCGAGCTGTGAATAATAATCGGGATTAAATATCCAGGAATCATAATTAACATCAGCAGATTCTAATGGACCCGACATATTTATACCGCGCTTTAGCTTATCGGTAACCTTTACGGTCTTTTTTTCGGTATTGGCGGGCGTTGTCTCTCCGCCGGACTGATTATTATCCGTCTGAGTGTTTTGTGAATTTGTTTTATTGTTGCCCGACGATACGCCCAAATTCGCTTCGGAGCTTGTCGAAGTGCTCTGATTATCTTCTGAGCTTATATCCGAGCTTGAGGAGGACGGGGTGCTTGAAGTTACCTTTTTGTTTTCCTCCTTCTTACCGCATCCCGCAAAGGAAACGGTAAGGCAGACAGCACAGATTATTGACAACAGCTTTTTCATTTTGCCTTTCCTCCCCTATTGCGTTTTTTAACGAGAATTACCGTTGTTACGGCTCCGCCGCCTATAACCGCCGCCGAACCTGCTGCTATCAGAACGATAGTCCATACCGGTAAACCATTATCCTGCTTCCCCTTTTTGCGGACGACCTTGCGTATAATCTTCCTTTTAACCTTGGTCGTGGGTGTATTCTCGCCGCTGTTATCGGTATTATTAAAATTTGTCCCGCCCGTAAAATTAACTTGATTACCGGCGCTCTGGATATTATCCGAAGTATTTGTATTTCCGGTACTTTCGTCAGGTTCTTCCTTAAGCTTGCCCCTTGTTATTAAAAAGCTGCCGGTAGTAAAGGTGTTAATAGCAATAGCACCATCCTCAGCCGCATAACGCTGTTTAATATAAGAGCCGTCAAAGAAAACCTTATAAATTGATATTTTGCTTAAATCTAAGCTTGGGTCTATCTCAAAGCTAAGCCAGATTTTGCCCGTAGGCTCGGTTACGCTGCCGTTTACCGTATACAGGGTAATAGTTTTAAACAGAAGCGGAGTAAGCTCTGCCGGGAGTTTAATTCCGAAATTTTTTACAGCGGACGCCGCCTCCTCGGACTCAACTACCGTCACGGTATCCATCGGCAGGTAGTCGTTATATGCGTCAACCGTAACGCCGTTATCGGAATAATGATACCCCGAATAAACAACCGCGCTGCCAATCTCCATTGTCCAAATTGAAAGACCGCTTAACATAACCGTATCGGGCAAGCCACCCTCGGCTACGGGCAATACTTCAAGGAAACGAATATTAGAAATATCGAAGGCACCCTCCGGGTTTTCCTCGTAATATTTATTTAAAATATCCTTAAAAACAAGCTGATATACACCGTATTGGGAACTAATCTCAGGAGGAGCGGTAGGCACAGTAACACTCAGCTTCACGCCCGCCTTGTCCTGTAGTGTAATCTGCAAATCAAGCGGCGTATCCGCCTGTAAATAAAAGCCCAATGTCGCGCTTTCCGTAAAGTCGCTTAAATCGGTATAGTAATTTGTATAGGTGTTGATGAATTTTAAGGGCTTCGGCGTATCCGCATTATTTATGCTTAGCCTCCACGCGGAGGTGAACATAGCATAATTGGGGTCTTTTTTGGATATTTTAACGCTTTCCGCCGAAATATAGGAGTTCTCCTCGCCCGAAACGCGGTTAGCCTTAACCGCACAGCGGGTCTCGATTTCATAATTCTGCGCCGCGTCTTCATAATAAACATCAATATAGTTTATATCAAAGCTCCAGCCCTCGGTTCCGTCGCAGGTCGGTGCGGTGATATATACCAAGATTGAAACAACATCGGCAAGCTGTGACGACGACCAATATTCGGTAGAACTGCACCAACCGGTGAGACCGCCTTCAGTTCTGCGCATTTTATCAAGCGGAATTTTTATTTCGGTAAGAGCGCCTTTATCAGGTGCTTTATCGGCATTTTCTGCGGTTTTGCCGTAATATCCGCCGCCGCGTATTCCTACAACCTGATAAATATTTGAAACCCCTGACCAAGTATCGTCGCAGCTTACCGCATTATTTGTCATACCGACCCTAATTTCCGACGCGCCTTTAAGGGAGGTTTTCGGAACGGTTATACTAAACGCTACATACTCTCTCGCTCCGATTTGATTTGCGGCGGAGGCTTCGGTCTTAAGGTCATAATTTATTCTGTATGCTTTACCGCCGTCCGCTGTTTGCTCTATGCCCATATTTCCGCCGTATTTATCGGTAACAACAAGATTTTCGGGCAACTCACCGCCTACCTCGCAGTCTTCAAAATCAAGCATACGTCTGACAAGCTCTTCGGGCTTCGGAATATCCTCATCAGTAATCAGCCTAAAGGAGTCGAACAATACTCCGGCGTGATTTGACTTCATATAAGGAATTCTTATTCTCAAGGTGATAAGCTCTTCTATTTCAGTATTGCTTAATTTGTTTCCTTCGTTGGTCCCGCCCCAAAATTCGTCGGTTGTCACACCGACATCATTAAAGTGAATTCTTATTCGTGTGTATTCGCCGTTTTCAGAGGGATAAACATCTTTAATATATTGATACTTTTTCTCGTTACTTCCTTTACCAACTATGAGAATAGACCTGATATTAACACTTTGTGTCTCGTCAAGATTTTTTACGTAAAACTCAACTCCGACGCAGCCCGCCGCACGCTTTTCAAGAGAAATATTTAAAAAAGTATTGTTATTAACTGCATCTGCTTGGGATTTGTAAAGCAAAGAATTAGGCGCTGTATGGGCGTCCTCCTTACAAATGCTGAATTTGCCTTTGTAGGCGTAAATTCCGGCAGTACCCGAGGAATTAATTTCCTCAACTGTATCGGCTGAATCAAAATCTTCTAATTCCTTGTTAATCTCGTCTATTGACTCGATAGCCTTGCGGTCTCCCTTAAGGGTAATACTTATATCGCCTATGCTTACGCTGTAGCCCTCTGTTCCTTTACATTCGGGAAGTGTTATGTATATAAGAAGCTGCTTTACCTCGGCAAACTGCCTTAAAGCGTTTCCGGAGAATACTCCAAAAATGGCTGCGGTCTTCCCGAAAGTCTTAATATCTGTTTATCCGAAAACTCACAAAGCTGTTTTGTCGATATTTCCGTGATATTTGCTACAACCGCTGTTTTGCATACAATATTTTCACTCATAACATAATACTTCCTTTTTTATTTACTCTTAAAAACCGAAAGTAACAGTTCAGGCGATTTGTACGCTGATTTTGTGCGGTTAACAATAGAACGGTATATTTCACCACCATTCGTAGTGCTTTCCGCGAAATTGCTTTAAATTTTGGTTTTTTATAACTCTAAATAAATACAAAAAAACCTGCAAACAATTGCTTGTTTACAGGTTTAAGTGTTGGCATCTACTTATCTTTCCGGGCAGCTTCCCGCCGAGTATTTTCAGCGCAAGCGAGCTTAACTTCCGTGTTCGGTATGGGAACGGGTGGACCCTCG
>CAJJPG010000039.1 GCA_905193585.1 uncultured Oscillospiraceae bacterium | reverse complement strand
ATAGCAAATCTCAAAGAAATAACACCCGAGGAACGGGAAATTCTTTCGGGACAGTTGGAAATTAACCGTAATATTTATATGCGCGGCGGCGGGAACACGGTAAACAGCCAAAAGCTGCTTGAACTGGGAAAGCTGATAACCGTGAGAAAGCACACCCGCTTTATCGATTTTCCCGAGCACACACACGACTATGTTGAGCTTGTATATATGCTATCGGGGCAGACGGCGCATATTGTAGACGGCAAAAAAATAATATTAAGACAGGGCGAGCTGCTTTTTTTGGGGCAAAATTCACGGCATGCAATAGAAAAAGCAGGGGAGAACGACATTGCGCTGAATTTCATTATCCTACCGCAGTTTTTCGGCAGTACGCTTTCTTTGCTCGGCGATGAAGACACGCCCCTTAAAAGGTTTTTAATCGATTGCCTCTGCGGTGACGGGGATAACAACTATTATTTGCACTATAGGGTTTCGGATATTACGGAAATACAAAATTCAGTTGAAAATCTGCTGCTTACCGTTACTGGCAGCGCGCCTAACAAGCGCAAGCTGGGGCAAATGACAATGGCGCTGCTTTTTATGCAGCTTATGGGCAGAACCGAAAATCTCAAAGTGAAATCAAGAGAAGATACAGATTTTTTGAAAATTTTAAATTATATAGAAACAAATTACGCTTCCGGTACGCTGGCACAGGCGGCGGAGGGGCTGCATTACGACATAAGCCGGGTATCCCGCGAGATTCAAAGAAAAACGGGCAAGACCTACACAAGCCTTGTACAGGAAAAAAGGCTTTCGCAGGCGGCTTTTCTGCTTAAAAACACGGGCAGGCGGGTTTCGGATATATCGGTTGCGGTGGGGTATGAGAACGTAAGCTATTTTCATAGGATATTTGCCGAGCGCTACGGAGTATCGCCCAAAAAATACCGCGAAAACGCAAAGCTGCAAGAAAAGACACTTTTTCAGCAAAACAGGACATTTGATTTTTAAAACGATTATGTTAAAATAAATTCGGAGGTTAAAATTATGCAATATTTTTTGGCAGTTGATATAGGTGCCTCAAGCGGCAGGCACATTTTGGGCTGGCTGGAAGACGGAATGTTAAAACAGCTTGAAATGTACCGCTTTGAAAACGGTATAAAAAACGAAAACGGCTCGCTTGTGTGGGATACCGAGCACCTTGTAAGCGAGGTAAAGGCGGGGCTTAAAGCCTGCTTTGCTGCGGGCAAAATACCCGCGACGGTGGCTATTGACACATGGGGCGTGGATTACGTTTTGCTTGATAAAGACAAAAAGGAAATTACGCCTGATTACGCTTACAGAGACAGCCGCACCGACGGCATTAAAGAAGAAATAGACAAAATTATTCCGCGCGCGGAGCTTTTCCGCCGCACGGGAATACAGCCGATAAACTTTAACACAATTTATCAGCTTTACTGCGATAAAAAGTCGGGCAGGCTTGAAAAAGCCGAGCATTTTTTAATGATACCCGAATACATATCCTACAGGCTTACGGGCGTTATGAAAAACGAGTACACCAACGCCACAACGGGAGCAATAGTGGGCGCAGAAAGCAAAAAGCGCGATACAGAGCTTTTGGAGCTTTTGGGCATTAAGACCGATATTTTTGAAGAGCTTTCCGTACCCGGCGACGTTGTGGGCAATTTCAGCGACGAAGTAAAGGCGGAACTGGGCTTTGATTCCACCGTTATTTTCTGCCCCTCGCACGATACGGCCTCGGCAGTTGCCGCATGCCCCGTGGGGGATAACGGCGTATATATATCCTCGGGCACATGGAGTCTTATAGGCACCGAGAACCTAAAGCCCATTTTAAGCGAAGACGCATTAAGCGGCGGATTTACCAACGAAGGCGGCATTAACTACCGCTACCGTTTCCTTAAAAACTTTATGGGAATGTGGCTTTTCCAGAATATAAGGAAAAATCTCGATAAAAAGTATACATACGATGAAATGATGCACATGGCGGAAGAAAGCGATTTCCGCGAGCTTATAGACCCCAACGCCGCGGAATTTACCGCGCCCGAAAATATGGTTGAGGCTATAAGAAAATATCTGGGCATACCCGATTTGCCCATAGGCGACGTTTTAAGCTCGGTTTACCACTCGCTTGCAGCTTCCTACAAAGCGGCGGTGGAAACGGTTGAAAACGTGTGCGGCAAAAAAATTGAGCTTATAAACATAATAGGCGGCGGCAGTAAGGACGCGTATTTAAACAGGCTCACAAAGGAGTATACGGGTAAAAAGGTGCTTGCGGGGCCTACCGAGGCTACGGCTATAGGCAACCTAATAGCGCAGATGATGTATTCGGATAAATCTCTCACGCTTGAAAAGGCGCGGGAAATTGTTAAAAAATCATTCAGTATAACGGAGGTTTAAAAAATGAGCAGATATAGAGATGCGAAAGAAATGTACGCAAAAATCGGTGTTGATACCGATAAGGCTATTGAGACCCTTAAATCGGTGCCCGTGGCGCTGCACTGCTGGCAGGGCGACGACGTAAGGGGCTTTGACCAAAAGGTTGATTCGCTTTCGGGCGGGATTCAGACCACGGGCAACTACCCCGGCAGAGCCACCACACCCGAGGAGCTTATGGCGGATATTGATACCGTTTTAAAGCTTTGCCCCGGCACTAAAAAGCTTAATCTTCACGCTTGCTACGCTATTTTTGACGATGAAAACGGCGGCTGGGTAGACAGGAATAAAATTGAGCCCAAGCACTTTAAAAAGTGGGTGGATTTTTGCAAAGAGCGCGGCCTCGGCTGCGACTTTAACCCCACGTTTTTCTCACACCCCATGTGCGACCCGCTTACCCTTGCAAGCCCGAATGAGAAAACCCGCAAATTTTGGATAGACCACGGCAAGGCTTGCATAAGAATTTCGCAGTATTTAGCGGAAGAGCTGGGTCAGCCCTGCGTTATGAATATATGGACTGGCGACGGCTTTAAGGATATTCCCGCCGACAGAATGGGTCCGCGCGTGCGCTACAGAGAGTCTATTGACGAAATACTTTCAGAACCTTACGATTTCAACAAGGTTAAGCCCTGCGTTGAGTCAAAGGTGTTCGGCATAGGCGTTGAGGCTTATACCGTGGGCAGCGCCGAGTTCTCGCTTTCTTACGCCGCCGCAAATATGGGCAAGTGCATACCGCTTATGGATAACGGGCACTACCACCCCACAGAGGTTGTGTCGGATAAAATTCCCGCGCTGCTCGCTTTCTTCCCCGAAATCGCGCTGCACATTACAAGACCTATACGTTGGGACAGCGACCACGTTGTGCTGCTTGACGACGAGACCAAGGAAATATGCAAGGAAATCGTTCGCTGCGGCGGGCTTGACGGCAGAGTTAAAATAGCGCTTGATTATTTTGACGCGTCAATTAACAGAATTTCCGCATGGACCGTAGGTTTCAGAAACGTTCAGAAAGCTCTGCTTTCGGCATTGCTAACACCCGATATGACCGAAATGCAGAACGAGAACCGCTGGACCGAGCTTATGGTACGCGCAGAAGAGCTTAAAACAATGCCGTTCGGCGATGTTTGGAACGAGTACTGCAAAAAATGCGGCGCCCCTGCCGACGGCGAGTGGTTTGAAACCGTTGAAAAATATGAAAAAGACGTATTATCAAAGAGAGGTAACTGAAAATGAAAGACATTTTAACCGCACCGTTTGTTGAAGAAATGAAAAAGGTAACCGCCAATATGTACCGCCAGGGCTGGGATGAAAGAAACGGCGGCAACATAAGCTATATGCTGGACGCGAAAACGGTAGGGGAGTACCTTGACCTGAATAACGTTATTCGCACTATTCCCACAGGCTTTGACGCGACAGAGCTTAAAGGCAAAATTTTTATAGTAACGGGCACGGGCAAATACTTTAAAAACGTTACCGAAGACCCCGAGACAAACCTCGGAATTATACGAATAGCGGAAGACGGCACTACCGCCGAGCTGCTTTGGGGCTATAAGGACGGCGGCAGATTTACAAGCGAGCTGCCCGCGCACCTTATGAGCCACATTGCAAGGCTTAAACAGAATCCCGAAAACAGGATTATTATGCACACTCACCCGACCTATACGCTTGCCATGACCCACGTTCATGAGCTTGACGATAAAAAGTTCACCCACACCATTTGGGAAATGTGCACCGAGTGCATAGTGGTTTTCCCCGACGGTATAGGCGTTCTGCCGTGGATGGTTTGCGGCAACAACGAAATAGGCGTTGCCACCGCCGAAAAGATGAAGGACTACCGCCTTGTGGTATGGGGGCTTCACGGAATTTACGGCGCGGGCAAGGATATGGACGAAACCTTCGGACTTATTGAAACCGTGGAAAAGGCGGCGCAGCTTTATATGCTCACGGCGCACCTGCCGCACCTTAACACTATTCATGACGATGAATTAAAGGCGGTTGCAGACGCTTTCGGGCTTAAATACAGAACCGATTTTCTTGACCTTTAAAAAATTTTTTAAAAAAGTCTTGACAAATCGCCCGAGCGGTGATATATTGTTAACAACAGGAAAAACCGGAGATTAAGAAGAGTAGCTTTTCCGAGCGTGTTTAGAGAGCGGTTGACGGTGGAAATACCGCGATGCGACGTTTAGTGAATGGACTTATGAGGGCGGCACGAAAGCCAATAGGCGAGTAGCGGCCGACGGGAACCGTACCCGTTATCAATTCGGCTTACATAATGAGGTGTAAGAAATGAGCGGTCGGCAAAGCCGACAACTTGGGTGGTACCGCAGGATTACAAGTCTTGTCCCATATTTTATATGGGATAAGGCTTTTTTATTTTCCTAGGAGGAATTAACTATGATATTATTAACAAAACGATGGCGATGGCGTAATTTTTCTTAAAACCAAAAAATTAAACTAAAAATTAAAGGGAGAAATTCACCATGAAAAAAATATTTGCTATATTAACAGTCGCCGTTTTAATGCTCAGCTTTGCAGGTTGCGGAAATAAAAAAGAGATAAAAATTCCCGTTATAGGAATAAGCCAGTACGGCGAGCACGCCTCGCTCGATAACTGCCGCGAGGGCTTTTTACAGGGTCTTAAAGAGGCAGGACTTGAAGAAAACAAGGACTTCACAATCGATTACCAGAACGCATCGTTCGATAACTCAACCGCCACACAGATAGCGCAAAACTTTTCTTCTAAAAACGTTGCGCTTATGTGCGCAATAGCAACCCCCTCGGCTACCGCTTGCTTTGCCGCGGCTGAGGATAAGGATATACCCGTAGTGTTCAACGCCATTACCGACCCGAAAGAGGCAAAGCTTACCGAGGGCAATATTACAGGCGTTTCCGATAAGCTGCCCGTTGACCCGCAATTGGAGATTATAAGAAAATTACAGCCCAACGCCAAAACAATAGGCATTATTTACACCACAAGCGAGCCGAACTCGGTTTCAGCCATTGCCGAATATAAGGAAAAAGCGGGCAAATACGGCTTTGAAATAGTAGACATCGGCGTGGCGGATCAGGCATCGGTTACACAGGCGGCAGATACACTTATAAACAAAAAGGTTGATTGCATTACAAACCTTACCGATAACAACGTTGTAGGCGTTTTACCCTCAATTCTTGAAAAGACAAACGCCGCTGAAATTCCGGTATACGGCAGCGAAATTGAACAGGTTAAAAAGGGCTGCGTAGCATCAGCCGGTATTGATTACATTGAGCTCGGCAAAATGGCTGGCAAGCAGGCTGCGGCAATTTTAAAGGGTGAAAAGAAAGCAAGCGATATGCCATATGAGACCGTTACCGAATACAGCACCTATATCAATTCCGACGCAGCAAGTGCTTTAGGCGTTACAGTTCCGTCGGATATAGCCGAAAAGGCAATAGAGTGTAAATAAATACTTTGTCGGAGAGAAAAAATGCTTGATTTAATTATAAGCACATTGACCCAAGGGTTTATATATGCAATGCTTTCCTACGGCATATATATTACCTATAAAATACTTGATTTCCCGGATCTTACGGTAGACGGCAGCTTCCCTTTGGGGGCTGCCGTGACCGCGCTGCTGCTGGTTAAGGGCGTAAACCCGTATTTAACCCTTTTGGCGGCTTTGGCATCAGGCGCCGCGGCGGGCTTTGTTACTGGCTTTATTCATGTGCGGCTTAAAGTGCGCGACCTGCTTGCGGGCATTATTACCATGACGGCGCTTTTCTCAGTCAACCTGCAAATTGCGGGCTCAAACCTTTCGGTTTCAAGAAGCGTTGACACAATTTTCACCGCAGCGCCCACAATGGCGCTTTTCGGCTCGCTCACGCTTATTATGAGAAAGCTTATAGTATCGCTTATAATAATGCTTATATGCAAAATACTGCTCGATTTATATTTCAAAACCAAAAGCGGCTTTTTGCTCCGCGCGGTGGGGGATAACAGCGCGCTTGTAACCACACTTGCTAAAGATATGGGCAGGGTTAAAATAATAGGCCTTGTAATATCAAACGCTTTGGTAGCCCTTTCGGGCGCAGTAGTCTGCCATGAGCAGCGCTCTTTCTCGGCTATGATGGGAACAGGGCAAATGGTATTCGGCTTGGCGGCGGTAATTATAGGCACAACGCTGTTCAGAAAAATGAGCTTTGTAAAGGGCACTACGGCGGTAATCGCGGGCAGCGTAATTTACAAGGCGTGTATACAGATCGCAATAAGTCTTGGTCTGCCCGCAAACCTTTTAAAGCTTATAACGGCGGTGCTTTTCCTTGTTATACTGGTTATAGGCAATTTCGAGAAAGGCACGGTGAAAAAGAATGTTAGAGCTTAAACACGTTTCTAAAATATATAACCCCGGGCTTGTTACCGAAATGTGCCTTTTCGACGATTTCAACCTGACCGTAAAGGACGGCGAGTTTGTATCGGTCATAGGCAGCAACGGCAGCGGGAAAACCTCAATGCTCAATATTATATGCGGCAGTATTCCCGTAAACGGCGGGGAAGTGCTTATTAACGGAAAATGCATAAACCGCCAAAAGGATTTTGAGCGCTACTCGCACATAGGCAGGGTATACCAAAACCCCGCAATGGGCAATTGCCCTAATATGACCATACTTGAAAATATGTCTCTTGCCGATAATAAGGGTAAATCCTTTGGGCTTTCGTTTGCGCTTAATAAAAAGCGGTTTGATAATTACAGAGAGCAGCTGGCTTCCTTAGGGCTGGGGCTTGAGGATAAGCTGCACGTTAAAATGGGGTCGCTTTCGGGCGGGCAAAGGCAGGCGGTATCGCTGCTTATGGCTACCATGACCCCGATAGATTTTCTGATTTTAGACGAACACACCGCGGCGCTCGACCCTAAAACCGCCGAAATTATAATGGAGCTTACCGACAAGGTGGTAAAAGAAAAAAAGCTCACTGCCATAATGGTAACGCATAATCTGCGCTACGCGGTTGAGTATGGCTTGCGGCTTTTAATGATGGATAAAGGGCATATAATTTTAGATAAATCGGGCTTTGATAAGAAAAACGCCTCGGTTGATGAAATTCTTGAAATATTCAACAGAATAAGCATTGAGTGCGGAAACTGAAATAATAATGCGGAATTAAAAGGCTCCCTTCTTTTCGGCTTTGCCAAAACAGAGGGGAGCCGTCGTGCGTATGCACGACTGAGGGGTATTTGTCTAATATCTACTATCTAATATCTATGTCAGCGGCGGAGGCTGCGGCTTCGGGGCTGTCCATCCTATAAATTTTACCGAGGCTTTCCTGCTTTTTAAGCGCGCCCGAAACGGTAGGCACCGCGCCGAGAGCAGTAAACGCGTAAAGTAATATAAGGCTCGGGAGGTAGCTGCCCCAATTTATGCCGCCGGTAACCATTGCGTAATTCAGAAGGCGGAACAACCCGAAAAATCCTATATTGCTGTATTCATCTACCGACATAAGGGAAATAGCCGAATCGATCTGGTAGCTTAAAAATACCATTATAACCATAATAATGCAGGAAATGAGCACGCCTTTTTTGGAAAACTTTCCGCCCAGCATTTCATAGCCTTTAAGCGTGCAAACACCCATTATAACGCCCGAAATTGCCGCAACATAGCCGAGTCGGCTTATAACTATTATGGCAAGCGCACCGAGCAGCGAGCCTAAAAGCGCGCCGACAATGCCGCTTATAACGTTTTCACTCTTCTGCTCGTTTTCGCGGCGGTTAAGCGTGTGCTGATTTTCTGCTGACTCAAAGCATGAATCGCAAAGAACCGCGGGCGAATTGTATATGTAGTAACTGCCCGAAGTATCCGTTTCGCCGCACCATTGGCAGCAGGTCTGCCAGCCGCCTGCGCTCATATACGCCGCCGCAGCGGATAATGCGGGTATGAGCTTTTTATTAACGGTGTTTGCAATACTGCCCGCCGGTTTAATGTTAAAATCCACTCTGTATTTATTGGTTACGGCAAGGGTGAAAAGCGATTTGTTCAGCTTTGTAAGCTGCTGCATTTCGGCAGAAGAGGGCATGTCCGCCCCGCGTTTTACCGAGAAGCTCAGCTGAAATGTTTTTCCGCCCTGAATAGGGGTAACCGTAATATTATAGCCGCGGTAATTTCCGTATATTACCCCGCTTGAACCGTCGGTTTTAAGCCCCTCGGCAGCTGCAAAAGGCATTACCGCCTTAAAATAATTGCTGTTCATTTAAAAAATCCTCCTTAAAAGTGTTGACAAAATTATAATGCTCTGTTATAATATAGCTGTAAAACAATGGTAAAAAAAGTAATTATTTCACTTTTTTTCCGATTTTATTGTTTCTAAGCCGATTCCGCGCGGCGGCTGCGGCGTAGAAAAAGCAATTTGCGTTTCGGTATGCCCGAAACTGTTAAGCTCGCCGATAAATGCGTCAAGCGCCTCGGTTGTTTCAAAGGCAACCTTAATAAGCTGCGAGTAGCGCCCGGTTATGCAGTTACATTCAAGCACATGCGGGTGCGACTGTATAAACGGATAAAAGGTAGGTTTCAGCTTTGGGTCAAGGTCAAGGTGAATAAAGGCAATTATGGGAAAGCCCGCCTTTTTAAGGTCGATATTTGCCGAATAAGAGCCGAGTATTCCTTCCTTTTCAAGTTTTTCAATTCTGGCGGCGGTGGCGGGTGATGAAAGAAAAACCCGATTTGCCAATATTTTAAGCGGCGTCCGCGCGTTTTTTTGCAAAAGTGTAATTAGCTTTAAATCAATAGCGTCCATTGTTTTCACCCCAATAAAATAATTATAAACTATTGAAATAATTAAGTCAAGGCCGGGTGTGCTATGTTAAGTTATTTTTATAATACACAGGAAAATACGTTTGAGGGCTCGTGCTGTTTCACAGGGTACAGACCCTCAAAATTCCATTTTCCCGGTGAAAATGAAAAAACAGCGCTTGAAAACGCGCTGATTGAAACGGTTTTTGCTTTAAGCGCCGGGGGCTGCCGAACCTTTTACAGCGGCATGGCAATGGGTTTTGATATTCTTGCGGCTGAGGCGGTGCTGCTGCTTAAAGAAAGAAACCCAAACGTTAAACTTATCTGCGCTGTTCCGTTTATGGGGCAGGGGGATAATTTCCCCGAGCCGTGGCACAGCCGGTATGAAGAAATAATAAAGCGTGCAGATGAAGTTATTGTTATGTCGGACAAATATTACAAAGGCTGCTACCACAAGCGAAACGCCTTTCTTGTGGATAACAGCGATTATGTTGTAACCTGGTTTGACGGTCAGCCCGGGGGTACCGCCTCAACAATAAGCTACGCGCAGAAAAAAGGCAGGTATATTATAAACCTGAACAATAATTATTATATACCCGACGGGAAATTAAGGGATATAGCGTATTGCGGTTGAAGCTAAAAGGCAAACAATCGGAATAACCGCGCCCGAGACAAGCTGCGGTAGCGTGTGCCTTTTCATTTTAAGCGAGGCATAACCTACAGGCAGAAGCAGCATAAGCCCTAAAAGATACAAGGGATGAATATAGTAAGCCAGCAGCGCTACGGGACCTGCAATACCGCAGGCGTGGCCGCTGCTTTTCTTTTTTAAAACAAAAGAGCTGAAAGCAATGGCAACGCCAGAAAGCAGGTATGTAAGGTAGAGCACCTTTTCGCCGTCGGGCGCGTTTGTTAAAAAAGAAAAAAGCGTGCCGCCGATATACCCCGCAACCGAAAAAACAATTGCAAGCGAGCGCTGAAAATTCCGCCTTTCATCCGCCTTTTTTACAAGGCTTACAGGGTATGCCGAAAGCGGGAGGACCGTAAGAGCAATAAGTGCCGCGGCAAAGTGGATATTATAGGTAAAAAAACCGCCGTGTATAAAAAGCAGCGTTACCGCAACTGCCGCCGCAATGGGCGCCACGGTTATAATTCTTATTATTTTGCAAAGTTTCATCATTATATATCACCCGATATTATATTATATTATTTAAGGCGATGAAACAATGAACCGTTTTAAAAATCATTCTAATTAAAAATAACTGTCGGTAGGGTGTTTTAAAACAAACTCTGCTGACAGTGGAATTACTCGTAAATATCGTTTTTCTGCTTGCCTTCGCCCACGGTGAAAACGTTAAGCGTGCCGCTGCCGTCAAGCACCGCTATAAAAATATCCTCGACCTTTTTGTATCCTTGTACCTTTAGTTCGTTGTTGAGCCAGTTTTTGTCTTTTCCCGCGCTTTGCAGGTTTTTATCCATAATTTTGCCGTCCATTATAACATTATAAAACACACCCTCGCCTGCGGGCACTATATTCATGTCTTCCGGTGAAAGCGGGCGCTTTGCGGCGCGCGGTAAAAAACTTATTTTTCCGCTTGCTTCCATAACCGCGGTATCTATGGCGGATAAATCGTAATACCCGTCCAAGCGGCACTGCATTAAAAACTCGTTTAAATCAAGCCGGCACTTTTTGAAATTTTCACGGTACAGCTTGCCGTTTTGCATTAAAACCACCGAATGTCCGAAAATAAGCCGCCTTACCCTAAGCGATTTTGAGCAGCAGATCGACACAATAAACGAAATAACGCCGTAAACCACCATTGCAACAAGCGGCTGCTCGGTGTTTTCAAGCTCGGTAGCCATTTCGGCGGCTAGACGTTAGATAAATACCCCTCAGTCACTAACGTGACAGCTCCCCTCTATTTGCTCGCCCCTATGGTTTGCGCAAAGGGAGCAGACACGGAGGGGTTGTTGCGCACTTATTTCAATTCAATTATTGCCGCGAGGTTTCCGCGGCGGCCCGCAGACGCGCGGTGCGAATGTAATTCGCTGCTGTTGCAGCAGGTGCAAATATCCGACGCGTCAATATTATCGGGTTTTATTCCCGCGTGCTGCAGAATAAGTTTATTCGTCTTAACAAGGTCAAGCATATATCTGCCGTTATCCTTTTTTATCGCTATATCCGGAATATTTATATATGAAAGCCCGCGAAAACCGTCTATAACCGGGTCGTCAACCTCATAGCAGCACTGACCTATGCAGGGTCCTATACCCGCGATTATATTTTCGGCTTTGCAGCCGTAATCATTGACCATTTTTTTAACCGTTACCGCGCCTATTTCCTTAACCGTACCGCGCCAGCCCGCGTGCGAGGTGGCAATAACGCGCTTTACGGGGTCGCAGAACAAAAGGGGAGTGCAGTCGGCATATTGAGTGACAAGCGCAACGCCCGCCCTGTCGGTTATAAGACCGTCAACGTCGCAGAATGAGTCCTTGAAAATTCCCGTGCCGCGGTCGGCTTCGGTCACTTCGCGGACGTTGTTTGTGTGCGTCTGGCGGCTGAGTACCAAATCTTTAATATCAATATTTACGGCACCGCAGAGTATTTCGTAGTTTTTTAAAACATTATCCCTGCTGTCGCCCCCGTTAAAGCTCATGTTCATGCCGGCGTAAACTCCGCCGCTCACGCCGCCTATACGGGTTGAAAAAATGTGTTTAACCGCTCCGCAGGCGGTAAGTTTCGGGAATTGTATATAGGTCAGACCGTTACTGTTTATAATATCAAGGGTTTTGCTTTGCATTTTAAATCAACCTATCTGTTCCAGTAATGTTTGGGAATTGCGTATAAAGCCGCTTGCGTATTCGGAGCCGATTTTTTCCGAAATAAGTTTAAGCGCCTGTTTCATCATAGGCGGGCGCTGATCGTGCGAGTGCGCGTCGGTTCCGATAAAGCTCACCAATTGATTTTTTATGAGCTTTTCCGCAATCTTCGAGTATCCGGGGACGAATAGGGAAGACGCGTTAACCTGAGCCAGTATGCCGTTCTCGGCTATATATTTAAGTAGATTTTTATAATTCGGGAATTTATAATACCGCTCAAGATGCGCGATTATCGGTACAATACCGAGATTGCCGCGCAAGTCGTTAATATCTTCAAAAAGCTCGCCGCCGATGCTGTTATCCGAAAGCTCAAGCAAAAGATAATTTGAGCCGTTAAGGCAAAAATTATACACCGAGTCGCTTTTGCCGATATATCTGTAATAAAGAACTTCACTGCCTAAATAAATGCGGGGAAGATCGGTATTTTCAATGAGTCCGCAAAGGGTACGGTACGCCTCTGTTACTCTTTTACGGTAATCCTCAAGTTCATCGGAATCGGCGTAAAAGTGCGGAGTAGCGATTACGTCGGTAATGCCCTGGTTTTGCATCATATAAAGCAGCTTCAGCGATTCGTCGGTATCCTTTGCGCCGTCGTCAACGCCGGGCAGAATATGGGAATGTATATCTAAAAGAATTTATACCACGTCCTTTAAAATCCAAAAAGCCCCCGTTTTAATGGGGGCATAGTAATCAATAGCTGTATTTTCCGTTATAGGAGCTGTAATATTTCTTGTAATAACGCTTTGTGCCATAATCCGAACCGTTGAGAATTACACCGAGAACATTAATATCAAGAACCTCGGCAGATGATAACGCACGGCGCAGATTTTCATGCGTGGTTACTCCCGCGCGTATTATAAATACCATACCGTCGGCTTTCTGACCCATAACCAATGCGTCGGAAAGAAGATTGACGGGCGGCGCGTCAAGAATAATATAATCATATTTTTCGCGGAAATTATTCAAAAGCTCATCAAATGCCGGAGTCGAGAACATTTCGGTTGCATTCGGCAATATGGCGCCGGCGGTTATAATATCAAGCGACGAATTATACTGCTTTATAACCTCCTCCGGTTGGACAACGCCCTGAATCAGCTCCATAAGCCCGAAAGAATTGTCAAATTTCAGCTTGCTGTGAATACTCGGGCGGTGGGCGTCTGCGTCAATCAGCAACACCTTTTTGTTAAGCTGCGAAAGCGAGATCGCCGTGTTTATAGAGGTGGTGGATTTACCCTCGGAAGCATTCGGGCTTGAAATTACAATTATTTTTTTGTTATCCTTAGCAAGAAGAGATATAAGGTTTGTGCGTATGCTTTTGTATGCTTCAGCAACCGCAAAGGGTATTTTCTTAGGTGCGGCGATATTTTCGGAACCGACGGCGCTAGCAACAGATTTATTAGGCATTTTATTTACCGCCCTTTCTTGAGTATCCGTATTTACCGTAGCCTTTGGAAGCGGCAGCGGAAAAATCGGGTACGTTTCCTATAATCATTAATTTATAATTGTCTTTAATATCGTTTTCGTTTTTAATGGTTGTATTTGTGAATGAAATTATGAAAACAATCGCAAAGCTGATTATTCCGCCGAGTAATGCCGCGCCGATTGTTGTGAGAGAGGTTCGCGGATATGTACGCACCGCGTTTTCGGCGTTTGTTGTAACGGCGGCGGTAGAATTGGGAATGAATTTCAGTACGTAATCCGGAACCAGCT
>CAJJPG010000038.1 GCA_905193585.1 uncultured Oscillospiraceae bacterium | reverse complement strand
GCCCGCCGGACACCCGCACCCTTACACAGGGGAGGCAAATAGGCTCCTTTCATTACGGTTATTTAATAAAATTAAGCCCCGCCCAAATGCTTTAGCATTTGGGCGGGGCTGCGGTTATACCGATTTATTTATCCTGACCGTACTTAGCAACAATTTTTTTAATACGGTCTACGGGGTCTAAAAGGCTGCTTATGGAATTATCGTAATTGAGGGTCTCGACAAGCAATGCAATGTACTTTGACATATTTACGCTGCAGTACCAATCGCGGTCGAGCAGCTCCTGCGGCTGATAAATGAGGTTGGTGGTGAAAATTTTATCAATTTTGCCGTCGGCATAATATTGGTCGAACTTTTCAAAGCCCTCAACAAAAAGACCGAATGTGGAGAAAATAAATATTCTGCCTGCGCCCTTTTCTTTGAGCTTTGCGGCTATATCGAGCATTGATTCGCCCGAGGAAATCATATCGTCAACCAAAATAAGGTCCTTGCCGGTTATATCGTTTCCGAGGAATTCGTGCGCTTCAATGGGGTTTCTGCCGTTTACTATTACAGAGTAATTGCGGCGCTTGTAGAACATACCGAGGTCAAGCCCCAAAACGGAGGAGTAATAAATGCAGCGACCCATGCCGCCCTCATCGGGGGATACTATCATGGTGTGGTCGCGGTCGAGCTTAATATCGGGAACGGTTTTTAAAAGAGCCTTTATCATTTGGTAAGCTGCCTGAACGTTATCAAAGCCGTCAAGCGGGATCGCGTTGTTAACGCGGGGGTCGTGCGCGTCGAACGTTACTATATTCTTAACGCCCATTGCCACAAGCTCCTGCAGCGCCATTGCGCAGTCCATAGATTCGCGGGTGGTTCTTCTGTGCTGCCTGCCCTCATACAGCATAGGCATTATAACGGTTATTCTTCTCGCCTTGCCGCCGAGCGCCGCAATTATGCGCTTTAAATCCTGGTAGTGGTCATCGGGACTCATAGGAACTGTCTGACCGTACATTTTGTAGGTTACGCTGTAATTAAAGCAATCACAAAGAATGTAGGCATCAAGTCCGCGTGCGGTGTGCTTTAAAACCGCCTTTGCCTCGCCTGTACCGAAACGCGGGCAGTTAGCCGGAACCACAAAGGATTCATCATCGGGAATATTGCGCCATTGCTTTAAGTAATAGTCAACCTGTGAAGCAATGTCCTCGCAGCCGCGCATGCTTATCAGCGCAAGATCCCCGAAAGGTGTGTGCTTAAAATTGATACTTGCCATATAAAAGCCCTCCGTATAAATATTGCTATATTTATTTTATCACAAAACGTTCGACACAAAAAGACTTTTTTTGAAAAATTTTAAATAATATTTACCGCCTGTTATATTATAAAATTTATAGCATACATATAAAAAAATACATAACGCAATTTTTTTGAAAAAAAACTTGATTTTTTAAGGCGGACGTGGTATAATTGCTTTACTAAGCAAAGAAAGGTGAGTGGGGCGACCCGCTCACTTTTGTTTTGCGGGTAGGGAGCAGTGAAAAAATGGCAAATTCGGCTGAAAGGGTCTACGAGCTTATAAAGGACGCGGTAGCCGCAGAGGGCGTTGAGCTTTGGGATGTGCGCTTTTTAAAAGAGGGCGCTTCTTGGTACCTTAGGGTATTTATTGATAAACCCGGGGGCATAAGCATTGACGACTGCACAAACGTCTCACACGCTATTGACCCGATTATAGACGAGGCGGATCCGATTGACGTATCGTACTATTTAGAGGTATGCTCGCCGGGCATTGAGCGGGAGCTGACAAGGCGCAGGCATTATGAGGAATCGGTAGGCAAGCCGGTTCGTTTAAAGCTATACAAGGCGTATGACGGCAAAAAGGAGCTTACCGGAACGCTTGAAAACGCAGGCGAAGAGGGCGTTACGCTGAATACGGGTAATACCGTGCTCACTGTGGAATACAAAAATATATCAAAAGCAAATCTTTGTGATTTTGAATAATGGAGGAAAACGGAAAATGGCAGCAAGAAAAACATCAAAGGCTAAAACCGATAATAACAAGGAGTTTTTTGAAGCATTAAGGCTTATGGAAGAGGAACGCGGAATACCGCGCGAATTTATTGCGGATAAAATAGCCGAGGCAATAGTGGTTGCGGCGCGCAAGGATTACGGCGGAAACGATATAGTTTCCTGCGTTATTGATACCGAAAAGGAAATTTTCAACGTAACTGCCCGCAAAACGATTGTTGACGAGGTTATGGATCCTTATACCGAAATTTCAAAGGAAGACGCGGCGGCTATCGATCCCGCGTCACTTGAGCACGGCTTTATAGATATAAAACTCGACCCGAGAAAATTCGGCAGAGTGGTAGCGCAGAACTCAAAGAATAATTTCCGCCAGGGCGTAAGAGAGGCTGAAAGGGGTCAGGTACTTGCAGAGTTCCAGAGCCATAACCGCGAGCTTGTGACGGCGGTGGTTCAGCGAATCGACCCCAAAACCGGCAACGCAATACTTACAATAGGCACAAACGAGGCAACATTGCCCAAAACCGAGCAGGTGCCCGACGAGGTGCTGACAGAGGGCGACCACATAAAGGTATATGTGGTAGACGTAAAGGAGACCGAGCGCGGAGCGAGAATAATGCTCTCCCGCACTCACCCTTGCCTTGTAAAGCGTTTGTTTGAGACAGAAGTGCCCGAGATATTCGACGGTACTATTGAAATAAAATCGGTATCGCGCCAGGCGGGCTCAAGAACAAAGCTGGCAGTATGGTCTGCCAACCCCGAGATTGACGCCGTTGGCGCCTGCATAGGCCCGAGAGGCGCGCGCGTTAATAAGATAGTTGAGGAATTAGCCGGCGAAAAGATAGATATTGTTAAATACAGCGACGACCCGCACGAGTTTGTAGCCGAGGCACTTTCTCCCGCAAAGGTAGTATCGGTTGAGATTGAAAGCGAAGACCCGAAGGTCTGCAAGGTAAGCGTGCCGGAGTCTCAGTTATCGCTTGCAATAGGCAACAAGGGGCAGAACGTAAGGCTTGCCGCAAAATTAACCGGCTGGAAGATAGACATTCATCCCGAAAGCGGATTTTTCGGCGAATAAGCAGTTGAAAGGAGCCTTTAAGCCATGGGAACCGGAAAGATACCTATGCGAATGTGCATCGGCTGCCGCGAGATGAAACCGAAACGCGAGCTTATGCGCATAGTTAAAACGCCGAACGGCGAAATAAAAGCGGACGCTACGGGAAAGCTGAACGGCAGAGGGGCGTATATATGCAAATCGCCTGAATGCCTTAAAAAGGCAAGAAAATCGGGAGCGCTGCAAAGAGCATTCGGAGAATACGTGCCCGACGGCGTTTGGGAAACGATTGAAACGGAGCTTTTGAAGAGTGAAAAATAAACTTTTGACTTTACTGGGCTTTGCGGCGAAATCGGGAAATTTAAGCTACGGTATGGATAAAGCGCGCGAGTCGCTTGCAAAGGGAAAAGCCAGACTTGCCGTGGCGGCATGCGACGTATCCGAAAAGAGCCGCAAGGAAATAGGTTTCTTTTGTAAAAAGCATAACGTTGAGCTGAAAGTGCTTGAGGGCTTTGATATATTGACCGTGTCGGACGCTGTCGGTCGGAGATGCGGAATTTTAACTATAAACGACAGCGGTTTTGCCGACGCTTTTTTAAAGGCGTACGTTGAAGGAGGAAAAGCTAATGACGAATAAATACAAAATAAGCGAGCTTGCAAAGGATTTCGGGCTTACTTCAAAGGATATTATAAAGATTATTGCCGATAAAACGGGAGCCGATAAAAAAAGCGGCGCCGCTTTGGACGAAAAGGAAATAAGCCTTGTTTTCGATACACTTACAAAGCAGAACGAAGTTAAAAACTTTGCCGATTATTTTGCTACGGGAGCGGAATCGAGAGCCGCGGCGAAAAAGGCAAGGGAAGAGGAAAAGAACAAAAAACTTGCCGAACAGATGGCTATTTTGGAACAGCTTAAAGCAGCAGCAGCCGCGCAGAACGGCGAAAAACCCGCCGAACCCAAAAAAGCGGAGAAAAAGGAAGAGCAAGCAAAGCCCGAACCGAAAAAGGCGGAGGTAAAGGCAGAAGTTAAGACCGAGGCTGCAAAGCCTGCCGAGAAAAAGGCTGAGGAAAAGCCTGCTGCCGATAAGAAGTCTGAACAGGCGGCAAAGCCGGAAGTAAAGAAAACGGAAGAAAAGAAACAGTCCGAGCCTGAAAAAGAGGAAAAGAAGCAGGAAGAGAAGAAACCCGAAGAGAAAAAGCACGGCGTTTCTGACCCCAAGCCCTTTGTTTCGCAGAAAAAGGATAAAAAGCCGGGCGAAGCGCCCAAGCGCGGCCCTGCCGAGATACGCCATATCGACACCCGCACTTCAAACGTTAATATTGATAAATATAACGAGAAATACGAGCGCATAGCCCCCGCAAACACCATGCGCGATAACTTCTCACGCAAACAGAAGATAAAGCAGAAATCACAGGATTACCGCCGCCCGCAGGGTGCAAAGCGCGAGACCGAGGCGGACAAAATGCGCAGACTCCAGTTAGAGCGCATTAAAAAGACCCCGATAACCGTTACCGTGGGCGATGAAATTACCGTAGGCGAATTAGCGGCCGCCCTTAAAAAGACTGCGGCAGAGGTTATAAAGGTTCTCTTGAAGCTCGGAATGATGGCAACCGTAAATCAGGTAATAGATTACGATACCGCCGAAATAGTAGTAACAGAAATGGGCGCTAAAATTGAAAAACAGGTTGTTGTTACAATTGAAGAGCGCATTATGGACGATACAGAGGATACCGCCGAGAACCTGAAGCCGAGAAGCCCTGTTGTGGTTGTAATGGGTCACGTTGACCACGGTAAGACATCATTGCTTGACGCTATAAGGCACACCGCCGTCACCGATACCGAGGCGGGCGGAATTACCCAGCATATAGGCGCTTACAGAGTAAACTGCAACGGGCAGGATATTACTTTCCTTGATACTCCGGGACACGCGGCGTTCACCTCAATGCGTAAGCGCGGCGCTATGGCTACCGATATAGCTGTGCTTGTTGTCGCGGCGGACGACGGTATTATGCCGCAGACCATTGAGGCTATAAACCACGCCAAGGCGGCAGACGTGCAGATAATCGTTGCCATAAATAAAATGGATAAGCCCGAGGCTAACCCCGACAGAGTTTTGCAGCAGCTGACCGAGCACGGTCTTGTCCCCGAAAAGTGGGGCGGCGACGTTATATGCGTGCCCGTTTCGGCTAAGACCCACGAGGGAATTGACAGCCTGCTTGAAAACATTCTGCTGGTAGCCGAGGTTATGGAGCTTAAAGCCAACCCCGACCGCAAGGCTAAGGGTATTGTTATTGAGGCAAGGCTTGATAAGGGCAGAGGTCCTGTAGCTTCCCTGCTGGTTCAAAACGGCACGCTTAAAAGCGGCGATATAATAGTGGCGGGCACTACCGTGGGCAGAGTTCGCGTTATGACCAACGAAAACGGCAAGGAGCTGAAAGAAGCAGGTCCGTCCGTTCCGGTTGAAATTACCGGTCTTGCCGAAACACCTGACGCGGGCGATGTGTTCGACGCCGTAACCGACGAAAGACTGGCGCGCGAGCTTGTTGAGCAAAGAAAGCAAAAAGCCAAGGAAGAGCTGTTCAACGCAAAGCAGCGCGTAACGCTCGATAACCTCTTTGACCAATTGAGCGAGGGCGATTTGAAAGAGCTTAACATCATTGTTAAAGCGGACGTTCAGGGCAGCGTTGAGGCGGTTCGCGACAGTCTTGAAAAGCTCTCGAATGACGAAGTCAAGGTTCGCGTTATACACGGCGGCGTGGGCGCTATAAACGAGTCCGACGTTATGCTGGCGCAGACCTCGGGTGCTATTATAGTGGGCTTTAACGTCCGCCCCGACGGCGTTGCCAAGGCGGCGGCTGAGCGCGACTGCGTTGATATGCGTATGTACCGCGTAATTTACGATTGCATTGATGAAATAAAATCGGCAATGAAAGGCATGCTGGCGCCTAAGTTCCGTGAAAATCAGCTCGGAACAGCCGAGGTGCGCAATGTTTACAAAATTTCCAACGTCGGCACGGTTGCAGGATGCTATATTACAAACGGCAAGGTTACCCGCGCTTGCCAGATACGCGTTGTTCGCGACGGTATTGTTATCTGCGAGGATAAGATAGCGTCGCTGCGCCGCTTTAAGGACGACGTAAAGGAAGTAGCCCAGGGCTACGAGTGCGGCATAGGACTTGAGAAGTTTGCGGATATTAAAGAGGGCGACGTTTTTGAAGCCTTTATTATGGAGGAGTACAGAGACTGATGGCCGGTTACAGAATTGACCGTATAACGTCTGACATAAAGCTTGCGTTATCCGAGCTTTTGCGGAATATGAAAGACCCTAGGGTGAGCCAGCTTTTAAGCATTGTAAAGGTTGACGTTTCGGGCGATCTTTCCTACGCTACGGTTTATGTCAGCGCGATAGAGGGCTACGAAAAAACCGTGAGTTCGGTAAAGGCGCTTAAGGGCGCGGCGGGATTTCTCCGCCGCGAGCTGGGCGCGCGCTTAACTCTCAGAAAGGTGCCCGAGCTGCGCTTTGTGGCGGACGACTCTATTGAGCAGAGCGCCAATATTTCGAGAATTATTGAGTCCTTAAACGGGGAAAATAAGAATGAAGAAAAATAAACAGGAAAACGGCTGCCGCGAGCTTACCCTCAGGCAGACCGCGAAATATCTGCAAAAGCACGATAATTATATTATTCTGACTCATGCCTCGCCCGACGGCGATACGCTCGGCTCTGCCTATGCGCTTTATTATGCGCTTAAAGAAACAGGCAAGGCGGCGTGCGTTATCTGCCCTGATGTTATACCCGAAAAATATAACTATTTTGCAAGGCAAACCGACCATGTTTCCCGCGATGACGCGACAGTTGTGGCGGTTGACGTGGCGGATAAACGTCTGCTCGGCGGGCTGGAGGAAGAATTCGGGGATATAGTGGACCTTAATATTGACCACCATATTTCCAACGTGCGGTTTGCAAGGAATTTGTTTTTAGACGCGGACGCCGCTGCGACAGCCGAGAGTATGTATGAGCTGCTCGGCATTATGAAGGTAAACATTAACGACGTTACCGCAAAGGCGCTTTACACGGGTATTGCAACCGATACGGGCTGCTTTAAATACTCAAACGTTACCGCTAAGACCCATATGATAGTGTCGCAGCTTTATGAGTATAATATTGACGCGCCCGAAATTAACCGCATTATGTTTGATACAAAATCGCGTAAGCTTTTAGAGCTTGAAAGAATGGTGCTTGACGCCTCGGAATTTCATTTCGGCGGTAAGTGCATACTTTTGCCGGTTACTGCCGAAATGCAGGAAAAAACAGGTTGCAGCGGAACCGAGCTTGAGGGCATTGCCGTTATTTCCCGCAGTGTTGAGGGCGTTATTGCCGGAATTACGGTAAAACAGACAGATGACGCGGAGTTTAAGGTATCTCTCCGCACATATCCGCCGCTTGACGCCTCGGCAATTTGCAGAAAGCTCGGCGGCGGCGGTCATAAGGGCGCCGCGGGAGCGAGCGTAAACGGCACTTTAGATGAAGTTAAGGCGGCTGTGCTTAAAGCGGTGGAGGAAACTATGGAGGAATGTAATGCAGGGGCTGATATTACTCGATAAACCCGGCGGCATTACCTCGTTCGGCGCGGTGGCGCGGGTAAAAAGAGCGGCGCATGAAAAGCGCGTGGGGCACACAGGCACGCTTGACCCCATGGCAACGGGCGTTCTGCCCGTTTTGCTGGGCAGGGCTACGGCGCTCTCGGGTCTGCTGCTTGACGCCGATAAACGCTACACCGCCGAAATAAAGCTCGGCACCGTTACCGATACCGACGATATAACGGGCAGCGTTTTATCCGAAAGCGCGGTAAATATAACCGAAAAAGAGCTTGAAGACGCACTTTCGCACTTTGCGGGCAAAATAAAGCAGCGCCCGCCCGCTTACAGCGCCTTAAAAAAGGACGGCGTGCCCATGTACCGCTTAGCGCGGCGGGGCGATATGCCCGAAATACCCGAAAGGGAAGTTGAGATTTTTGAAATTTCTAAGCTTTCAGGCTTGACGGACGGTACTTTTAAAATAGACGTGCATGTTTCAAAGGGAACGTATATCAGGTCGTTGGCGCGCGATATAGGCGAATTTTTAGGTTGCGGTGCGTGCCTTTCGGCGCTGCGCCGCACATATGCGGGCGGCTTTAATATATCGGAGTGCGCACCGCTTGATGATATTACGGAAGAAAATATTTCGCAGTATATTGCAAGCGAGGAAAAAGCGGTGGCTTACCTGCGCGAGGTAAATGTTACCGAAAAGCAGGCGGTGCGCTTTTGCAACGGCGGTAAGCTTGCATTTGACAGATTGCGACTTACAGACGCTAAAGAAAACGAGCTTTTCAGAGTGAAATTCGGCGGGCTGTTTTTAGGCATAGGCGCTGCCGAAAACGAAAAGGAGCAGCTTGCCATTAAATGTATTATAAATTACCCGGAGGAAATGAAAAGATGAAAACCGCATTGGCTTTGGGTACGTTTGACGGTCTGCACAAGGGGCACCGCGAGGTTTTAAGCCTACCGGGCGGCTGCAAAAAAATTGCGGTTATCTTCCCGCTTCCGCCGAAAGCGCTTATAACGGGCAAACCGCTGGCGCTAATGCTGCCGCAGGATAAGGAAACCGCGCTTAAAGACCTTGGTATTGACGAGATTTTCACCCTTGATTTTGAAAAGGTGCGCACGATGCCACCCGAAGATTTTTTAAAGTTTTTAACTGATAAATTTTCACCCGACTTAATTTCCTGCGGCTTTAACTACCGTTTCGGCAAAAACGCCGCGGGGGATAAAAATTTGCTTGAAAGGTTTTGCAATGAGCGCGGCATTACCCTTAAATGCAGCGAACCCGTAACCGAAAACGGCGAGACCGTATCATCAACCGAAATAAGGCGCCTTTTGCAAAGCGGCGAGACCGAAAAGGCAAACCGATTGCTGTATAAACCTTTTTCATATATCGCCGAGGTTATAAGCGGCGATAAACGTGGCAGAACGCTCGGTTTTCCCACGGTTAATCAGCGCTACCCGCAATGCCTTTTACCGCCGAAATTCGGGGTGTATGTATCCCGCGTTACGGTGGACGGGCGCGAGTACGACGGCATTACCGATATAGGCGTGCGCCCCACCTTTAAAACCGATTATATTATAAGCGAGACGTTTATTAAGGGCTTTTCGGGCGATATTTACGGCGATACCGTTACGGTTTCTCCACGCAGGTTTGTAAGGGGAGAGGTTAAGTTTTCGTCCGTTTCGGAGCTTAAAGCGCAAATAAACGCCGATTTAAAGGAGCTTGAAAAATGAATCTTGATTTTTCTGCCGATAAACTTATTTCTATGGGCATTACCGTTTTAAAGGCGTTAATAATATTGGTTGCTGGGCATTATCTCACGCTTTTTTTAATAAAGCTGATGAAGAAATCCCTTAAAAAGCTAAACATTGATATTTCACTTGAAAAATTTCTTAAAAAAGCGGTAAATATAACGCTTCATATTATAATTATTCTCTCGGCGCTGAGCACTCTTGGAATTTCCACCGCGGGGCTTTTAGCGGCGCTTTCAGCTGCGGCGGTTGCGGTGGCATTAGCGCTAAAGGATTCGCTGAGCAGTATAGCGGGCGGAATAATTCTATTGCTCACCCGCCGCTTCCAAACGGGCGATTACGTTTGCATAAACGGCGAAAGCGGCAACGTTGTGCAGATTGATATGATGCACACCGTGCTTAAAACGATTGATAACCGCCACGTTGTAATACCCAACAGCATTGTTGTGAACAGTCAGGTTGTGGATTATTCAAGCGAGGAAACGCGCCGCCTTGACCTTACTTTCTCGGTAAGCTACGATAACGATACCGAAGCGGTAAAGCGCGTTATTACCGATACTGTGCTTGCAAACCACGCCGTTTTAAAAGACCCCGCACCCTTTGTGGGAATTACCGAATACGCCGCAAGCTCGGTTGATTTTACGGCGCAGGTGTGGTGCAAAACGTCAGATTATCTTCCGCTATCTTTCAGGTTGCGCGAGGAAATGCGCGCGGCGTTTGATAAAAACGGAATATCAATACCCTACAATCAGCTTGACGTTCATATAAAAAATGATTGACAAAACATAGTTTTTGACTTATATTAGATATGTTAATTTTTACCTACGAGGTGTGTTATGCGCATTTATGAAAATCCGCAAAAAACCAGTGAAAACAGGCTTAAAGCCCGCAGCTGGTATATTCCCGAGGGTGAGGGCGTTTTCCGCCCGCTTAACGGCGAGTGGCGCTTTGCTTTTTTTGAAAACGGCGATAAGGCAGGTAATATAGAGGAATGGGAAACTATTAAAGTGCCCTCCTGCTGGCAGGCAAAGGGCTATGAAAAGCCCAATTATACAAATATAAATTATCCTTACCCCTGCGACCCGCCCTATGTGCCCGATATTAACCCTATGGGCGTTTACGAGCGCAGCTTTGAGCTGACCGACGGCAGCCTTGATACATATTTGGTTTTCGAGGGCGTTTCCTCTGTTGCCGAGGTTTATATAAACGGTAAGTATGTGGGATTTACCGAGGGCAGCCACCTTATGAGCGAGTTTGATATTACCGGGTTTGTAAGCTCGGGTACAAATACCGTCAGGGTGAATGTGCGCAAATGGTGCTGCGGCAGCTACCTTGAGGATCAGGACGCTTTCCGTTATAACGGCATTTTCAGGGATGTTTACATACTTTCCCGCCCGCACGGGCATCTTTTTGATATTGATATAAAGGCGCGGGATAACAGTATTTCGTGCATAGCCGACGCAGAGTATTCCGCCGAACTTTACGATGGCGAGCAGCTGCTTGAAAGGCAAAATTCATTAAACGGCAGGGTTGTGTTCAGCGTGCCCGAGCCGAGGCTATGGACTGCCGAGAACCCTGAGCTTTACACCGTAAAGCTTTACACCGAGGGCGAAACAATAACACGACGCGTAGGCTTCAGAACAATTGCAATATCTGCCGATAACGAGCTGCTTATAAACGGAAAAACCGTTAAGCTTAAAGGCGTAAACCACCACGATACCGACCCCGAAAAGGGCTGGACTATGAGCAGCGCGGATATTCTGCGCGATTTAAAGCTGATGAAACGGCTTAACATAAACTGCGTAAGAACCTCGCACTACCCGCCGTCGCCCGAGTTTCTTGATTATTGCGATGAATTGGGGCTGTACGTTATTCTTGAGACGGATATTGAAACGCACGGCTTTGTGCGCAGATATGCCAATGTAGGCTACGGCTATGATGTGGACGATACAATATGGCCGTGTGCGAACGATATGTGGCATAAGGAATTTTTAGAGCGTATGGAGCGCGCCTATGAACGCGATAAAATACACACGAGCATAATTATATGGTCTACAGGCAACGAGAGCGGCTTTGGAAAAAATCAGCACGATATGATTGAGTGGGTAAAAAGCCGCGACGATATGCGTCTTGCACACTGTGAGGACGCGTCCCGCAAGGGCACACCCGATAATACCGATATTTTCTCATGGATGTACCCGAGCGTTGAAGCACTTTGCAACACCGCAGCGGATGAAAAAATAAATCAACCCGTGTTTATGTGCGAGTATGCGCATGCCATGGGCAACGGCCCCGGCGGAATTTGGGATTACTGGGAAGAAATTTACAAGCACAAAAACCTGATAGGCGGATGCGTTTGGGAATGGGCGGATCATGTCTTTCTGGAAAACGGGGTTCAGAAATACGGCGGCGACTTTGAGGGCGAGCTTACTAACGACGGTAATTTCTGCTGTGACGGTATGGTATTTGCCGACCGCAGCTTTAAGGCGGGCACGCTTGAAATAAAAAATACATACGCGCCTTTCCGCATCAAGTGGGAAAACGGGGCATTGCAGCTTAAAAACTGCTTTGATTTTACCTCGTTTGACGGGTATTCCTTTGAATACGAAATAACGGCGGACGAAGAAAGCTTAGAAAAGAAAATAGTAAGGCTTAATACACGCCCGGGCGAGACCTTTGTGCTGGCACCTGCGGTGTCACTGCCCGAAAAAAGCCGCTTAGGCTGCTATATAACCGTTAAAATGACCGACCTTGAAGGCAGCGAGGTGGGCAGATTACAGGTGGAAATTCCTACCGAGAAAATAAAGGAAGAAATTACCGCCGAGCCGCTGGAGGTTACCGAGACGGAGTTTGAAATTACAGCAGAGGGCGAAGGCTTTTGCTATGTGCTTTCAAAGCAGACGGGATTTTTTGAAAGCATTGTAAGAAACGGCGAGGAATTACTCACAAAGCCTATGAAGCTTTCCTATTTCCGCGCCACTACCGATAACGACCGAAACGTCAAGGCGCTTTGGGACAGAACGAATATCTGGCAGGGCGAAAATTTCGACTGTGCGTTCAATAAGGTTTATTCCGCTGAAATACAGGGCAATAGGGCGTCGTTTAATATGTCGTCTGCCGGTGTTTCGCACCTGCCCTTCTTTAAATACACGCTTAATTACGAGTTTTTTGCCGACGGCAGCGTTAAAACCGAGCTTTGCGGCGATATTCGCGAAAATGTTATTTGGCTGCCGCGCTTAGGTTTTGAATTAACTATGCCCTTGACTTACGGTAAGTTTAAATATTTCGGAAACGGTCCGCTTGAAAGCTACCGCGATATGACCAACCACGGCATAGTAGCCGTTCATTCGTCTGACGCAGGCAGCGAGTATGTGAATTACGTCCGCCCGCAGGAGCACGGCAACCACACCGATTGCAAATGGCTTGAGGTTTCGGATAAGCTGCGCTTTGAGGCAGAGGACAAAATGGAAATATGCGTTTTGTCGCACAGCATAGAGCAGCTGACGGCGGCTGAACATACCGATGAAATAGCCGAGCCCGACGCTACGCATATAAGAATCGATTACAAGGTTTCGGGCATTGGCTCCGCTTCGTGCGGCCCCGAGCTTGATAAAAAGTATCGTTTGGATGAAAAGCATATTTCATTCGCATTTACAATGAAACTTATATAATATCAATTTTTAAAACAAATCGACAGAAATGAAAACGGAGTTTTCTGTAGGTTTGTGCTGGTTTCACCGCTGCTTCAGTTTCCCGCTTTGGCAGCGGGCGGAGCGTTGCTGTTGGCATTTATAGCCGTTCCGAGCATTTTTCTTGCAATATTCATTAAAATTCCGAAACAAATAAAAAATACATTGCCCGTGGGCAGGTAAAACAAAATAACCGGGTCTCCCGCCAAGTGGAGTACCCGGTTATTTTTTGCCTTTTGAAGATTTGTCGGTGAATGGCGGGTTTGGGTTGCTTTATACTTACCCCACAGCAGGGGGGTGATTACAACGGAAGAGAACATAAGCGGCAGAATAAGTACGCTCGAAGCCAACGAGCGCAATATTTTTCATCAGCTTGATGAAATTAAGGGTGATGTCCGCGATATTCGCAGGCTTACCACCGCGGTGGAAAAGATTGCCATGCAGACCGAAAACACCGCAAAAAAGGTGGACAGCATTGATAAACGGCTTGCATTTGTAGAGCAGACCCCGGCGGAGGATATGCGGTACTACAAAAGACTGATAATAGGGTGTATTACGACCGGAATTATCGGAGCAATTTTAGGCGCGGTGGCGGCGCTAATATTAAAGTAAAGGAGATAATATAATGTTAAAAGGAATAGACGTATCACATTATCAAGGCAGCATAAACTGGGAAAGGGTGAAACCGCAAATAGATTTTGCCATACTGCGCATGGGGCTGGGCGACGACATAACCTCGCAGGACGATAAGCAGTTTGAGCGGAATTATGCCGAGTGTGTAAGGCTGGGAATACCGTTCGCGGTGTATTTCTTCTCATATGCCGTGAACAAGGCGAAGATCGCAAAGGAAATTGCACATATAAAAAGACTGCTTAACGGCAAGAAAATAAACGCGCCCGTATATATAGACGTAGAGAATACAAAAGGGCTTGACTGGCGTAAAATTTCAAATGCCGAACTGCTTGGCATTATGCAGGAGTTTAACGCGCAGCTTAACGCCCTCGGCTATAAAATGGGCAT
>CAJJPG010000037.1 GCA_905193585.1 uncultured Oscillospiraceae bacterium | reverse complement strand
AATACGAAACTGAGGCAATGCGTGAAGCGTTCGCTGCCGCAGGGCACACGCCCGTTCCGAACAGCGCCCCGTTTGACGCGGCGGTTATAAACTCCTGCACCGTAACGGCGGAGAGCGACCGCAAAACACGGCAGATACTGCACAAGGTGCGCCGCGAAAACCCCGAGGCGATAATAATTCTTACCGGATGTATGGTGCAGGCGTTTTCTGAGGAGGCAAAAGCGCTTACCGACGCGGATATAGTTTGCGGTAATACCGACGTTAAAAAAACGGTCGAATATACCGAGCGCTTTTTAAAGGACGGCGAGCGTATTTTTGAAGTGAGCGAGCATAAAAAAACCGAGCGCTTTAACACGCCTGTGCTTTCAAACTTTGCGGAGCGCACGCGGGCGTATATGAAAATAGAGGACGGCTGCGACCGCTACTGTACATACTGCATTATACCCACTGCCCGCGGCAGCGTGCGCTCAAAGCCGCTTGCGGAAATTGCGGCGGAGGCGGAAACCTTAAGCCGTGCGGGGTTTTCGGAAATTGTGCTTGTGGGAATAAACCTTACATCCTACGGTAAGGGCGAAAATATTGATATTTGCGACGCGGTTGAGGCTGCAGCAAAGCCTGACGGCATTAAAAGGGTGCGCTTAGGCTCGCTTGAGCCCGACCACATAAGCGATAGTGTGCTTGAAAGGCTTAAAGCGCAGAAAAAGTTCTGCCCGCAGTTCCATTTATCCCTGCAATCGGGGTGTGATGAAACCCTTAAAAGAATGAACAGGCATTACGATACGGCGTTTTACCGCGACCTTGTAAGCCGCATACGCGCGGTTTTTGAGGACGCGTCGGTTACAACCGACGTAATGGTGGGCTTTGCGGGAGAGACCGAGGAGGAATTTTCAAAAAGCCTTGCCTTTGTAAAGGAAATAGGGTTTGCAAAGACCCACGTTTTTGCGTATTCAAGGCGGCGCGGCACGGTGGCTTACGGTTTGCCCGCGCAGATAACCCGCGCCGAAAAAGCCGAACGCAGCCGCAGAATGATAGAAACAGCCCTTGCCTGCGAAGAGGAATTTTTAAATGGACTTGCGGGCAAAACCGAATATGTACTTTTTGAAACGGCTGAAAAAGGCTTTGCCGAGGGCTACACCCCGAATTATTCAAGGGTGCGGGTTAAAAGCGATGAGCCGCATACGGGCGAGATACTTCCCGTTAAAATAATTTCGGCTGAAAAAGAGTGCTGTATAGGTGAAATAGAAACGATTTTATAATAAAGCCGATTTTTGGCTCCCTTTGACGAGGGAGCCAAGAGGCTACGTCACATAAAGTCTCAAAAAAAGCGCCCCTGCGGGCATAACCCGCAGGGGCGATCTATATAAAGGGGTCTGTATCGGTTATTTGCAGACAGCTCCGAGCCGCCGCCGATATTCGGGATATCCCATGGCAACCCCTGCTATATACTATGCAAAATACTTTAAATAGGTGATTTTCTTATAAAGAGAACGCCGAGAGTATTCGCTCCGCAGTGCGAAGAAACGGTGCAGCCCGCGCGGGTCATATATACCTCCTTAAATGGAGCAAGTTCCTTTACAAGCGCAACGATTTCGTCAACCAGCTTACTGTCGCAGCCGGCGTGAGTTATAAACACTCGTTCTAGAACTATGTCAGAATAATCAGTAACCTTTTCGCGGATGTACTGCCTTAAAACCTCGTCATATTTGCCGCGATATTTTTTAGCAACGTCCATTTTGCCGTTTTTAACCTGAATACAGGGCTTAAGCCTTAAAAGATTGGCACCGAACATTGCAAGCGCCGAGCAGCGCCCGCCCTTGTAAAGATATTCAAGGCTGTCAATTACAAACGACGCGTCAACGCAGGGCACAAGCGCCTTTGTTTTTTCAACAATTTCCTCTGCCGCAAGCCCTTCGTCGCGCATTTGCGCCGCGGCAACTGTCAGAAGTCCGCCGCCGGTGGAAAGGTTTTCGGTGTTTATAACATAAACGTTTTCAAGCTCTTCGGCTGCAAGGCAGGCGTTAGCATAAGTAGACGACATATCCGAGCTTATGGTAAAGTGAATTACGGTTTTGCCGCTCTCGGTAAATTTTTTGAAGAAATCGAGACATTCACCCACATTGGTGGCGGAGGTCTTCGGCAGCTCGCCCGTTTTATCGTGATAAGCGTAAATATCATCGGGGGTAATATCAACCCCGTCGATATAGGTTTTGCCGCCGAGCGTTACGCCGAGCGGACATATTTCAATACCGTATCTTTCTTTAAGCTCGGGGCTTAAATCGGTAGTGCTGTCACTTGTTATTACTATATCGGAATTCAATGCAGAACCCTCCAGAATTTTTTGTATTTTCCAATATTATAGCATACGTCGGCAAATTTAGCAACATTTTATTGAATAAATAAGGAAAATTTCGGTAATATTCAAGCTGAAAGGAATGTTGCAAAAATGAAAAAGACAATTTCACGGCGTTTTACGGCGGAGCTTGCATTATTTATGGGGCTGCTTTTTGCCGTATTTATGTCCTTTGCACGCTTTGACGCCGCATGTGATGATTTAAGACAAAACGTTTTGCGGTTACATATAATCGCAAATTCAAATTCCGAGGCGGATCAGGCGGTAAAACTTTTGGTGCGTGACAGAATACTGAGTGAAACGACAGATATTTTCTCCGGCGCGGCGGGCCTTGCCGACGCAGAGAAAAAAACTGCCGAAAGGCTTGGCGATATAGCTGAATATGCCGCGGAAACACTTGAAGAAAACGGCTTCGGCTACGGCGCGGCGGCTGAAATAGGCAACAGCTATTTTGAAACGCGCGAATATGAGACTTTTACATTACCGGCAGGCAATTACCGCTCGCTTATAATAAGGCTCGGCAAAGCCGAGGGAAAAAACTGGTGGTGTGTTGTTTTTCCGGCGGTGTGTATTCCCGCCGCAGCTCCGGGGGCGGAATTATCCGACAGCACAAGCAAAGCGTCCGCCGAAATAGCGGAGCACCCGCAAAAGTATATTATGCGCTTTAAGGCGGTGGAAATTTTTGAGGATTTTAAAAAACATTTTTCTTAATAATATGCAATCGGTATATTGTTTGTTGAATTTAATGGGAAAACAAGGTAATATTGAACTGAAAAGGGCGATAACCTTATGAAGAAAATATTATCTGTAATTATTGCGGCACTTATGATATTTACGGCTTTGCCGTTTGCAGCTGCGGCGGACGGCGTTTACAACCCGTTTTGCGATTTGGACGGTGACGGACATACCGGCGCGTCGGACGTGGCTATGCTGCGTAAAATGCTTTTTGATACCGACCCGGGAACGGCAGGCGATATAAACGGCGACGGCATGGTGGATATGACCGATTACACCCTGCTTGCGGATCTTATTGCCGAAAATACCGACGCGTATGACGCACCCTATGCCGATATAAACCGCGACGGCAAGATAAATAAGGCGGACAGCAAAGAGCTGCGCAAATTAATGTCAAGCCTGTAAAGAAAAATACTTGACATACAGATAAATGTATGCTATAATCTCACCTGTAAAGCTCTGAACTTTACAGGTGAGGTGCTTTTATGGAGAAAAATTTGCATATTTCCGCTTTGCTGGATGTTTACGGCGCGTTTTTGGGTGAAAAGCAGAGAAAGCTGACTTCTTATTATTATAATGACGATTTGTCGCTTTCCGAAATTGCCGAAAACGAGGGCATAACCCGCCAGGGCGTAAACGACCAGATAAAGCGTGCGGTAAAAAGCCTTAACGCGTTTGAAGAGGAATGTCGCTACTGCGAGCGCTTTGAAGAGCTGCGCGCCGTAGTACCCGATTTAAAAGCGGGGGATAAAAAGGCGGCTGAAAAGGTTGCCGAAATTATAGAAAAGCTTTAGGAGTGTGTTTATATGGCGTTTGATAATTTATCCGATAAGCTGTCAGGCGTGTTCAAGCGCCTGCGTTCCAAGGGAAAGCTGAGCGAGGCGGACGTTAAAACCGCAATGCGCGAGGTGCGTTTGGCACTTTTAGAGGCGGACGTTAACTATAAGGTCGCAAAGGACTTTACCAACGCCGTTACCGAAAAGTGCATAGGCGAAAACGTTATGGAAAGCCTTACCGCCCCGCAAACGGTGGTAAAAATAGTTAAGGAAGAGCTTACCGCCCTTATGGGCAGCGAGCAGGCAAGGCTTAAAATATCAAATAAAATACCAACCGTTATTATGATGTGCGGTCTTCAAGGCTCGGGTAAAACCACCCACTCGGCAAAGCTTGCAAAGTATTTAAAATCGCAGGGGCACAGACCGCTGCTTGTAGCCTGCGATATTTACCGCCCTGCGGCTATTGAGCAGTTAAAGGTGGTAGGTAAGGCGGTTGATACACCGGTTTTTGAAATGGGAACCGAAAAGCCCGAAAAAACCGCGGTAAAGGCGGTAGCCCACGCGCGGGATCACGGCTATGATTTCGTAATACTCGATACGGCGGGCAGACTGCACATAGACAATGAGCTTATGGCTGAGCTTAAGCGCATAACCGAGGCGGTTGAGGTAAACGACATACTGCTTGTTATAGACTCAATGGTAGGTCAGGACGCGGTAAACATTGCCAAAGCGTTTAACGATATTCTTGAAATTGACGGCGTTATTTTAACCAAACTCGACGGCGATACGCGCGGCGGCGCGGCGCTCTCGGTAAGGGCAGTCACGGGCAAGCCGATAATGTTTGTGGGCGTGGGCGAAAAGCTGGACGAATTAGATGAGTTCCACCCCGACAGAATGGCTTCAAGAATACTCGGAATGGGCGACGTTCTCTCGCTTATAGAGCGGGTAGAAAGCGAAATGGACCAGAAAAAAGCGGAAGAGGCAGCCCGAAAGCTTGAAGAAAACCGCTTTGATATGAACGACCTTTTGGAGCAGTTCCGCCAGATAAAGAAAATGGGCTCTTTAAAGAGCATACTTTCAATGCTGCCGGGAATGGATAAGCAGCTGCGTGATGTTGATATTGACGACCGCCAGTTGCTCCGCATTGAGGCAATTATAAAATCAATGACCAAAAAAGAGCGCGAAAAGCCCGATATAATAAACGCCTCGCGCCGCAGGCGAATAGCGGCAGGCTCGGGTATGCGGGTAGAGGACGTAAACAAGCTCTTGCGCCAGTATGAGCAGATGAAAAAGATGTTCAAACAGATGAACACAAAGGGCGGCAAGCGCCGAATGATGCATAACCTGAGAACCTCGGGCAAAAACGGAATGGGTTTTTAAAATGTGTGTTACGCCCGACAGGGAGAAAATGCACATATTTTAAACATAGATAATATGAATACGGAGGTGTAATACCATGGCAGTAAAAATCAGACTTCGCCGCATGGGCGCAAAAAGGGCTCCCTTTTACCGCGTTGTTGTGGCTGATTCCAGATATCCGCGCGACGGTCGCTTTATCGAAGAGATAGGCACTTACGATCCCACAAAGGATCCGGCAGCCGTTAACATTGACGCCGAAAAGGCTAAAAAGTGGATCTCCAACGGAGCTCAGCCTACTGACACCGTAAAGGCGCTGCTTAAAAAGAACGGCGTTCTCTAATATTCTTGTGAGGTAAAACAATGAAAGAGCTTCTTATTTCCATTGCCTCGGGGCTTGTAGAAAATCCCGACGAGGTAAACGTTACTGTTGATGAGCCGAATGAAGAAGGCGTTACCGTTTATCATCTTCACGTTGCTGAAAATGATATGGGTCGCGTTATCGGCAAGCAGGGCAGAATTGCCAAGGCTATACGTGTTGTAATGCGCGCCGCCGCCAACAGGGAAAACGGCAAAATATCGGTTGAAATAGACTGATTACCAAGGGGTCGGACAGCGCTTGTCCGATCCCCTTTTTCTTTCGGAGGATTTATGATTAAAAAATATCTTGAAACGGGTAAAATTGTAGGCACGCACGGGGTCAGAGGTATGGTAAGAATACAGCCGTGGGCTGATTCGGGCGAATTTCTTACGCGCTTTAAAAAACTGTATCTTGATGAAAACGGTGAAAACAGCGTGACCGTTTTAAAAGCGCAGCCGCACGGCGGCGTTGTAATTGCAAGCTTTAAAAATACCGAAACTATCGAGCAGGCGGAGAAACTGCGCGGGAAAACGGTCTATATCGACCGCGAGGACGCACATCTCCCCGAGGGCAGATATTTCGTTGAAGATATAATAGGCTGCACCGCGTATGACGCGGACAGCGAAAAAGAATACGGCACGGTGACGGACGTTTCGGTTACCGGCGCCAACGACGTATGGCACATAACCAAAAACAACAAGGAATACCTTATTCCCGCAATTGGCGAGGTTATAGTATCAGCCGAGCCTGAAAACGGGCTGGTTATTATTCGCCCGATGAAAGGAATTTTTGACGATGAGGATTGATATTCTTACCCTTTTCCCCGAAATGTGCGAAACGGTTATGAGCGAAAGCATAATAGGCAGGGCGCGCAGAGCCGAAAAGGTTGAAATAGTTTGCACGAATATACGTGATTTTGCGGGGAATAAGCACAATAAGGTGGACGATATGCCCTACGGCGGCGGAATGGGAATGATAATGGCGGCAGACCCCATTTACAATTGCTACAAAAGCCTTGTTTCCGAAACCGAAGAAAAGCCGCGCGTTATATATATGTCGCCCAAGGGCGAAAAATTTACCCAGGAAAAGGCAAGGGAATTATCCCGTCTTGACCGCGTAATGCTGATTTGCGGGCATTACGAGGGGGTTGACGAGCGCGTTATTGAAGAAATAGTGGATGAGGAAATTTCCATAGGCGATTATGTTTTAACAGGCGGCGAGCTGCCCGCGCTCACGGTGGCTGACGCGGTGTGCAGAATGTTACCGGGTGTTTTATCGGACGATATTTGCTTTGAGGAGGAAAGCCATTTTTCGGGGCTGCTTGAATACCCGCAGTATACCCGCCCCGCCGTGTGGCACGAAAAAGAAGTGCCCGAGGTGCTGCTTTCGGGCAATCACGCAAAAATTGCCGAGTGGCGCAGAGTAAAATCGCTGCTTATAACAAAGGAGCGCCGCCCCGATATTTATAACCCCACCGCAGAGGATATAAAAATTCTTAAAAAGGCGGGATATAAGGAGGAAACCGAAATATGAAAATACTGATAATCCGCCACGGCGACCCCGATTATGAAATTGATTCGGTTACCGAAAAGGGCAAACGCGAGGTTCTGCTTTTAAGAGACAGGCTTTTAAAGCAGAATATAGGCGATATTTACTGCTCGCCCTTAGGCAGAGCCAAAGCCACCGCCGAGCCTACATTGAAAGCCCTCGGCAAAACCGCCGAAATATGCGATTGGCTAAGGGAATTTGACGGGTATATAATCGACCCCGATACGGGCAACAAGCGTATTCCGTGGGATTTGCTGCCGAGCTTTTGGGTGACTGAAAACGATTATTACGATAATAAAAAATGGCTTAAAACGCCGCTTATGCAAAGCGGAAATGTTGAGGAAAAATACAAGGCTGTTTGCGGCGGGATTGACGAAATAACAAAAAAGCACGGATATGTGCGGAACGGTAATATATATAAGGTAGAGAGCGAGAGCCGCGAGACGGTAGCGCTTTTCTGCCATTTTGGGGTCGAGTGCGTAATTCTTTCGCATCTGCTCGGAATTTCGCCTGTAATACTGTGGCATAATTTCTGCGCGCTGCCAAGCTCGGTTACTACCCTTGTAACCGAAGAGCGCGAGCAGGGCAAGGCGGCTTTCCGTATGTGCGGTTTCGGGGATATATCCCACCTGTACGCGGGAGACGAAGAACCGTCCTTTCAGGCAAGATTTTGCGAGACCTACTCAAATTTTGAAGAACGGCACTGATTATGAAAAACGATGTGATTATTATAGGCGGCGGCGCTGCGGGGCTGTGCGCGGCGGTTGCGCTTAAAAAGCGAAACGGCAATTTAAGCGTAAGACTTTTAGAGGCAATGCCGCGCGTGGGCAAAAAGCTTGCCGCAACGGGTAACGGCAGGTGCAACATAACAAATAAGAATATTGATATTTCCCGCTACCACGGCAAGCGCCCCGATTTTGCCGAATATGCGCTTACCCGCTTTAACAAAGCGGTTTGCGAAGAGTTTTTCAGGGAAATCGGCGTAGATTTTGTATTTGAGGGGGATAAGGCTTACCCCGCGTCGCTTCAGGCAGCTTCGGTTGTTGATTGCCTGCGCTTTGCGGCGGAGGAACTGGGCGTTACGGTGTGCACCGAAACGGCGGTTACCAATATTCAGGTTCAAGGCGGGCTTTACAAGGTAATAGCGGGAAATATGAGCTTTTTGGCAAAGAACATAATAATCGCGGCGGGGCTGCTTTCGGGCGGCGAAAAATACGGTTGCACAGGCTCTGTTTTGCAGATTATGAAAAAAGCGGGGTTTGACACGGTGGAAACCCTGCCCGCAATTGTTCAGCTAAAAACCCCTACTGATATTGTAAAACAGCTTAAAGGCATAAAAATCAACGCGGATGTTTCATTGCTTAAAGGCGGAAAGGTGCTGCGCAAAGAGTACGGCGAGGTGCTTTTCTGCGATTACGGGCTTTCGGGCCCGCCGATATTGCAGCTTTCGGGCACGGCAGAGAGAAACGGCGGCTGCGAAATATCGCTTGATATTATGCCCGCCATAGAATTTTCCGTGCTTGAAGCAGAGCTTGATAAAAGAGCCGAAAGGCTTAAAGAGCGCAGACTTGACGAATTTTTCACGGGTATGCTTAATAAGCGGCTCGGGCAGATAATTATAAAGAGCGCGGGTCTTGGCTTATCAAATTCCGTAGGTACTCTCACAAAGCAGGATATAAAGCGGATAACCGCGCTTTTAAAGGATATGCGTTTTAAAATTACGGGCACTACGGGCTTTGCCAATTCGCAGGTGACAGCGGGCGGGCTTGACACGGCACAGTTTAATTGCAAAACAATGGAAAGCCGCGATAATAAGGGGCTTTATGCCATAGGCGAGATATTGGATATTGACGGCGACTGCGGCGGCTTTAATTTGCAGTGGGCGTGGTCGAGCGCGCTTTGCGCCGCGGAAAATATTGCGGAAGCGAATAATTAATGCTGATAATAAATAATGTAAAGCTGCCGCTTGATTACGATTTTTCAAATTTGACATATGCTGCGGCAAAGGTGCTTAAAACCGACAGGAAAAATATAAAAAGTGCTTCGCTTTTTCGTAAATCGGTGGACGCGCGGCATAAAAACGACGTTCATTTTTGCTGCTCGCTGCTCGTCTCAACCGAAAACGATAAGCGGTTTGAGAGAAACGGCGCGCAATTGTACCGCGACGGCGAGTACATTTGGCAAAAGGCGGGTAAATTAAGCGCGCGCCCTGTGGTTGCGGGGTTCGGCCCGGCGGGAATGTTTGCCGCCTTGGCGCTGGCGCGCGCGGGTATGCGCCCCTTGGTGCTTGAGCGCGGGCAGGATGTTGACACCCGCATACGCGATGTTGAAAACTTTTTTGCGGGCGGGGCTTTAAATACCGAATCGAACGTTCAGTTCGGCGAGGGCGGCGCGGGAACCTTTTCGGACGGAAAGCTGAATACCGGAATAAAGGACAGCCGCTGCCGCGAGATATTAAAGGTGTTTGTAAGCCACGGCGCGCCCGAAAAAATATTGACCGACGCAAAGCCGCATATCGGAACGGATATATTGTCGGGCGTGGTTAAAAGCATACGAAACGAGATAACGGCGCTTGGCGGCGAGGTGCGTTTCGGCGCGCGGCTGGATAAAATAAACCGCAGAAACGGCGGTATTTATTCGGTTACCGTCGGCGGTGATGAAATTCCCTGCGATACGCTGATACTTGCAACGGGTCATTCCGCAAGGGATACCTTTAGTATGCTTATAACCGAGGAATTTGAGCTTATAAGAAAGCCTTTTTCCGTGGGGGTAAGAATAGAGCATTTGCAAAGCGATATAAACCGCGCCTTGTACGGTGATTTTGCCGGTCACCCCGCGCTTTCGGCAGCGGATTACAAGCTTTCCGCTCACCCCGATAACAGGGGAGTATACACCTTTTGTATGTGCCCCGGGGGCGAGGTTATAAACGCTTCGAGTGAAAACGACGGCGTTGCCGTAAACGGTATGAGCCGCAGCCGCCGCGACGGAGTAAACGCAAACAGCGCGCTTTTGGTAAGTGTGCTGCCCGAGGATATTGAGGGCGGCGTTTTGGGCGGCTGCGAGTTTCAAAGAAAAATAGAGCAAGCGGCATACAACATTGCGGGCGGGGGTGTGCCCGTAAGCACGGTAGGGGCGTTTGTTTTCGGCGAAAAGGCGGAATTTACGCGCGTTAAACCTACCGTAAAGCCGAACCCCGTTGTGTCCGATTTCGGCGGTATTTTCCCCGAATTTGTACTGTCGGGGCTTAAAAACGGAATTATGCTTTTTGACCGCAAAATAAAGGGCTTTGCCGATAAATCGGCGGTGCTTACCGCCCCCGAAACAAGGTCTTCTTCCCCTGTAAGAATAGTAAGGAACGAAGAGCTTTGCAGCGTTTCCTGCCGCGGCGTTTACCCCTGCGGTGAGGGAGCGGGATATGCCGGCGGAATAATGTCCGCCGCGGCGGACGGGCTTAAAACCGCCGAAAGAATAATAGAGAACAGCAACAGGTGACAAAATGGATATACTAAAAGCATTAACAGAAGAATTTTCGCTTAAACCCTTTCAGGTTGAAAACACGGTAAAGCTGATAGACGAGGGCAACACCATACCATTTATTGCGCGCTACCGCAAGGAGGCTACAGGCTCGCTTGATGACCAGGTTTTGCGCGAGCTGGACGAAAGGCTTAAATACCTGCGCAATATGGACGAAACGCGGGAGAAGATAAAGGCGGCGATAGAGGAGCAGGGCGCTTTGACGGATGAATTATCTGCCGCAATAGATAGCGCAAAGACACTGACCGAGCTTGACGATATTTACAGACCCTACAAGAAAAAGCGTAAAACGCGGGCAAGCGTTGCAAAGGAAAAAGGGCTTGAACCCTTGGCAGAACTGATTTATGAGCAAAGCCCCGCGACACCTAAGCCGATAGCACTGGCCGCCGACTACATAAACGAGGAAAAGGGCGTTGAAACGGCGGAGGAAGCGCTTGCGGGCGCTATGGATATAATCGCCGAGAAAATATCGGACGACGCGGATGTAAGAAAGCGGCTGCGTTTTGTATGCTCGGCACACGGCATTTTAAACGTAAAGGCGGCGGCAGAGGACGCGTGCGTTTACGAAATGTATAAGGATTATTCCGAATCGGTTGCTAAAATTCCCGACCACCGCGTGCTTGCAATAAACCGCGGTGAAAAAGAGGGTATTTTAAAGGTATCGCTTGAGCTTGACAGCGATAAAGCGATGTTTATTATAGGTAAAAATCATATAAAAGAGGGCTCACCCGCCACCGAGACCGTAAGAGCGGCGGCGACCGATGCGTATAACCGCCTTATTTTCCCATCGGTCGAAAGGGAGATAAGGGCGGCTTTAACCGAAAAGGCGAGCAATTCAGCCATTAAGGTGTTTTCCACCAATCTTCGCCAGCTGCTTATGCAGCCGCCCGTTAAGGATAAGGTGACAATAGGGCTTGACCCCGGATACAGAACGGGCTGCAAGGTGGCGGTTGTGGACGGCACGGGCAAGGTGCTCGATACGGGAGTTATATATCCCGTTCCGCCGAAAAACAAGGTTGAAGAGGCAAAGGCAATAATAAAAGCGCTTGTAAAAAAACATTCCGTCAGGGTTTTCGCCATAGGCAACGGAACGGCAAGCCACGAAACCGAGGTTTTCGCCGCAGAGGTTATAAAGGAATTAAACGACGGGCTTTCGTATATGGTGGTATCCGAGGCGGGCGCGAGCGTTTATTCCGCCTCAAAGCTGGCGGCGGAGGAATTTCCCGATTACGATGTTTCCCTGCGCAGCGCCGTTTCCATTGCGCGAAGATTGCAGGATCCGTTAGCAGAGCTTGTAAAAATCGACCCAAAGGCAATAGGCGTTGGGCAATATCAGCACGATATGCCGCCCGCGCAGTTGGGCAGCGCGCTTGACGGCGTGGTGGAGGATTGCGTAAACTCCGTGGGGGTTGATCTTAATACCGCGTCCGCTCCGCTTTTATCCCGCGTGGCGGGTCTCGGCGCTGCGGTTGCCAAAAATATTGTGACCTATAGGGAAGAAAACGGCAAATTCACCTCGCGCGCGCAGATTAAAAAGGTGCCGAAATTAGGGCCTAAAGCCTTTGAGCAATGCGCGGGATTTTTGCGCATAACAGGCGGCAGACAGCCGCTTGATAACACGGGGGTTCACCCCGAAAGCTACGCGGCAGCCGAAAAGCTTTTAAAGCTGTGCAATTATTCGGAAAGCGATGTTAAAAACGGCAGCGCCGTTGGTCTGTCCGAAAAGGTGGCGGCAAAGGGCGCAGAGGAAACCGCGCGTGAGCTTGAAATAGGTGTGCCCACCCTTAACGATATTGTAAAGGAGCTTGAGCGCCCGGGCAGAGACCCGCGCGACGAGCTGCCCGCGCCTATGTTAAGGCAGGATATTATGTCTATGGAAGACCTGAAGCCCGGAATGGAATTAAAGGGCACGGTGCGCAATGTAATAGATTTCGGCGCGTTTATTGATATAGGCGTGCACCAGGACGGACTTGTGCACATATCGCAGATAACAAACCGCTTTATAAAGCACCCCTCCGAGGTTTTAAAGGTCGGGGATGTGGTTAAGGTTTGGGTGCTTAGCGTTGACGTGCCGAAAAAGCGTATATCCCTCACGATGCGAAAAGAGAAGTTGAACAATGAAGAAAAATAATTTAAAGGGAAGCTTAATTCTTTGCCTTACCGCCCTTATATGGGGTTTGGCTTTTGTGGCGCAATCGGACGGCGGCGAGCTTGTGCCCCCGCTTACCTTTAACTCGCTGCGCTCCCTTATAGCCGCGGCGGCGCTTTATATATTTTACAAGGTTACGTCCTTTAAAAAAGAAAAGCACTTTTTCCCGCAGGATAAAGCGCTTAAAAAACAGTATATTACGGCAGGCACCGTTTGCGGCGCAATGCTTGCAATTTCGGTCAATTTTCAGCAGTTCGGAATAAGCGCATACCCCGCAGGCGCAGCGGCAGAGGCGCGCAGCGGGTTTATAACTGCGCTTTACGTTGTGTTTGTGCCGTTGCTTTCCTTCTTCTTCGGCAAAAAGGTAAGCCCTGTTATTTGGGCGAGCGTTGCCGTTGCGGTGGTAGGGTTTTATATGCTCTGCTTATCGGGCGGAATAAGCGGAATTTACACCGCCGATATACTGGTGTTTATTTGCGCGTTTTGCTTTGCGGGGCAGATAATATCGGTTGATAAATTCGTGGGGCTTACAGGCGGCGTAAAGCTTTCCGTAATGCAGTTTACCGTTGCGGGGGCTTTATCGGCTGTGTTCGCGGTAATTTTTGAGCGCCCGACAATGGAAAATATCATTGCCGCCGCCCCGCAGATACTTTACCTCGGCATAGTTTCAAGCGGTGTTGGCTATACCCTGCAAATTGTGGGGCAGAAGTACGCCGAGCCGTCGGTTGCTTCGCTTTCCATGAGCCTTGAAAGCGTTTTTGCAGCGCTGGGCGGTTGGCTGATTTCAGGCAATACACTCACGGGCAGAGAATTTATAGGCTGTGCGCTTGTATTTGCCGCAATAATTGTGGCGCAGATTCCCGAAATGATAAGCAGACGGGAATAATACGCATAAAAATTTTTAATGTGCAAACCTCTTAAAAAGCATAAATTCCCCAACATCTTGTGCCGCTTCAGACAAGCAACCACCAACGCAAAAAAACTTTCAAAAAAGATGAAAAAAAGTGTTGACAAAGGGGGATGGTTGTGGTATTATAATCTAGCGCTCTGAAAAACGGGGCGGCAAACGGACCTTGAAAATTAAACAACGACAATAATAAGGACCCGACAATTCTTGAAAGAAATTGAGAGAATAAAGAGTACTTTTCAAAAGTAAAAGGACAAGACAATACGTCAGTATTGCGAATGAGCAGAAGATGCTCTAAGATAGGTTTGAACGCCGAAAGGTGTTTAGATAAAATATTTTAGAGAGTTTGATCCTGGCTCAGGACGAACGCTGGCGGCGTGCCTAACAC
>CAJJPG010000036.1 GCA_905193585.1 uncultured Oscillospiraceae bacterium | reverse complement strand
CCGAGACTGACGAAAACCTTATATTAAACGATGAGATAGGCGAAAACGGCGGCTTCTGCGCCGAAATCAGTGATGAAAAGGCAAAGGTGGGTTCGTTCTCATACAAAGCAATGCCGGGCAGCAGCAACCGCGATTACTGGATGATAAGAACAAAGTTGAAAGGAGAAATGGATATAACCCAAAAGAAAAAGGGCGGTCTGCATTTTTGGGTATATGTGAACTCTGCCAAGGAGGTAAAGCTGAACTGGAACGGTTCGCAGGCGCAATTCGGAGAAGAATGGGATAAAAACGTTTACATTTGGTCGGGGTGGGATACCCAGATTATATCGGACGGCTGGAATGAGATATATCTGCCCTTTGAAAAGGCGGGCAGGGCAGGCACACCCGACGACAGTAAAATGTCCTATATAAATATACGAATGGGAAACGCACGTTTTAATACCGCCGTGTTTATTGACGATATAAGAATAGCTTTCGCTTCTTCTGCTGTTATGCCTGAAATTCCGGACGATATTATTCTCAGTGACGAGGCGGGCGAGTCCGCGGGCTTTTGCGCCACGCTTTCGGATGAGCAGGTTAAATCGGGAAACTTTGCCTACAAGGCATGCACGGGTATAAATAACCATGATTTCTGGTTTGTAAGAACGGACAGCGGACTGCCGAGAACCCTTAATATAAGCAGGAAAACCGCCGATGGCACAAAGGGCGCGGTTTCTTTCTGGATTTGGGTGGACAGCAAGAGAAACGTTATTGATAACTGGAAAGGCTCGCAGCTGCAGCTTGGCGAGGGCTGGGATAAAAACGTTTATATATGGTCCGGCTGGGATACGCAGATAAGAAATGACGGCTGGAACAGAATAGTGCTTAATTTCTCCGTTGCCGGCAAAAACGGCACCCCGCGGAATAACGCGCTGAAATACCTGAATATCCGCATGGGGAACGCATTATACAAAACCACGGTGTATATAGACGATATACGCATAACGTCAGATGAATACAAAATAAACGATAAACCGACCGTTGACGGTTCAAAAATGTTTCAGCCGTTTGAGAGTATGTCCAAAATTATTTTTGAAACAAACTTTGTGGAAAAAATATGGCTTGATACGGATGACAAGACCCAGGGCGACTCATCCCTCAGCTTTACCACAAAAAAGGGAATGTTTACATTCCGCTATGAACCGACCGAGCCTGTTGACGCTTCAAAATACAACTGCCTTGAATTTGACCTCTATGTTCCCGCAACCGATTTCTTCGATTTCTCCGCCGCCTCGCTTGAGCTTACAAGCAGCGGCAAGTGCGATGTGAACGAAATGTCGTGGGGCTTCGGGAATCTGCAGCTTACCCCCGGCTGGAACCATATTGTTTTCTCATTTGAAAGGGCGGCGTTTACCACCGACTTTAAAAACGCCCGCGATATTGACCTTACGGCAATAAATTATATGCGTTTCTATGCTTTAGAGGCTTCGGCATATATCGGCAGGGAATTAACCTGGAAAATTGATAACATGGTATTTACCAATAACGGTCTGCCGCCGATGGAAAAGAAAACATACAGCGTTGTAAACAATACCGCTTATGATGTAAAGCTCACCGCCGCCGAGGGAGTACTGCCTGATAACGGCGTGTTTACCGTAAACGACAAAGCCGATATTTCAAAAACGCTGCTTAAAAGAGCGGACGGCGTAAATTACATATTGCTTGACCTTTCGTTCTATAAGGACGACATTGAGTATTTATTGCCGGGGAACGCGAAGATAACCCTTGCAAAGGATAAAAAAATATCCGCTTTTGAAAATGTTTACCTTTACAGAATTGATGTGAACGGCAGCGTGAGTGAGGTTAAAAACGTTAATAAATCTTCAAATATAGCGTGGGAAGAAGACAGAAAGTTCTGCACCTATATGTTAACGGACGCTCCGCTTGATATAAGCGTTTTGGGCGGGGAAGTCAAAGGTGCAAAGTTGAAATACATTACGTTAGCGGCGGCTGTCGCTTTGGTACTCGGCGCCGCGGCATTAACGGCGGTTATACTTAAAAAACGTGCGCAGCGCGGAAAGAAAGGATAATTAACTATGAAAAAAATTATTGCGATTATTTTATCGGTCATATGTGTTCTTGCGGCTGCCGGCTGTAACGGCGGCAAGCAGAGCGGGAAAAAGGAAACCGCAGACCTTACCGAAATACACATTGCAAAAACGGCGTACCACCAGGAGCTTGACGCCTGGAACGACGACGATGAGTACGGCGAGGAGCTGCGCCGCATATTCGCCGAAATTGAGGGAGAATGCAATATAAAAATAACGGTTGATTATTATCAGCCGACCGAATTTGTAAATACTGCAAGAGCCGCTATAACCGGCGGGGACACTTCCTTTGCGGATATTATGATTTCGCAGCTGTTTACGGTAGGTCCCATGTATGCGCAGGAGCTGCTTTACAATCTTTCCGAAATGAGCGGACTTGATATTAACAGCGACCTGTGGAACAAGGAACTTACAAATGTTGCCACTTTCAAAAACGGCAGCTACGGTATAGGCAACGCCGGGCTTACCGGTGCCGACGGTATGGCTATGTATTACAATAAGACGCTGCTTAAAACACTCGGAATAGAAGACCCTATGAAGTATGTTGAAAACGGCACATGGACATGGGATAAGCTGCGCGAGCTTGCTTTAAAGGCGGTTAAGGATACAAATAACGACGGCAAGTTTACAGATGCGGACCGCTACGGCTGCACGAGCGCGAGCTATGACGGACTTGTGGCGGCGTTTCTTACCTGCGGCATAAAAACCATTGTAAAGGATTCTTCGGGCAATCTTGTATATAACCTTTTGGGTGACGACGCAACAAAGGCGTTCCAGAAGTTTAAAAGCACATATTCCGTGAACGACGGTATGTTCTATGCCGCAGGGCTTGATAATTCCCTGCAACAGCACCAGTTCCTTTCGGGGAAATGCCTGTTTATGCTGGGCGGCTGGACGAACGACGAGGAACCCGCGGACGATGTTGAAATATGCGTTCTTCCGCTGCCGAAATACACCGCCGATCAGGAGTATTCATCGCCCTGCTTCCACAATAATTCAATTATAATGGTTCCGGCAAACGTTGAAAATCCCGAGCTGGTGGGAAAGGTCATAACGCTTTTGGGCGAGAAGACCAAGAACCTCGGCAAATCGCTTATAGAGGACGCTTCCGTTGATTTCAGCGACCGTGAAAAATACGTCGATACGGTTACAAAGTATATTTCGGGTAAACTTACGGTGGATCCCTGCACGATAATGATAAACTCAAACGAGTCTATTTCAATCGGTACAATGCGCGCTATCGCCACGCCGATATTTACCGCTCAAAGCAGTACCGAATTTGTTCAGGCAAACGCGTCGGCAATACAGAAGATACTTGACGATATGTTTAATAAATAAAAACCTACGGCACATTCTTTTTACGAATGAAAGGGTGGACTTATGATAAGAAAAACATCGGCGGTAATACTTGCCCTGATTACGGCGCTTGCGGTATTTGCAGGCTGTTCGGGCAGGAATAACCGTTCAAATGCCGCACCGTATGTCATATTCGGCGAAAACGGAAGCCAAAGCGGAATGACATATACGGTAGAAGGCGCCGAAAAGCTCTCCTCGGGATCATTGAGCGGCAGGGAATATGTAAAGATAGACAGCAAAAAGGTAACGGTGAACTTAAAACTTGAGGATTCCGAAAAATATGACGGCAAAGCCTTTTATATAATGCTTGAATATTATGATTCAAGCACCAAAAGCGCTGTATGCGGCTATAACGGCAAAAACGGCGAAGTGAAAAAGGAAATTAAAATGACCGGCACCACAATGTGGAACGGCAGGTCGTTTTATGTGGACGATTTTAAATCCGGCGGGGAAAGCGATTTTACCGTGAGTCTCGGAACATCGGGTCAACTTTGGCTGCGTTCGTTCAAAATTGCAGAGGCCAAAGAGAAACCGCAGAACAAACCGTTTCTGCTTGAAACGGAGTATGCCAATTCCGACGGCAGAGCGGCGGTTTTAAACGTTAAAAGTTTCGGAGCCGCAGGCGACGGCGAAAGCGACGACAGCGCAGCCTTTCAAACCGCGCTTTATAACGCATCGCTCACTGGCGGAACGGTATATGTGCCGGCGGGAACCTATTTTCTTACCCAGGAAATGGTTATTCCCGAGGGGGTAACGCTGCTCGGCGATTTTAAGGAACCGACGGATAAAAACGGCAAGGCGGGCGGAACCGTGCTGGCAATAGCCCCCGAAAGCGCCGACATCGGAAACACCGTGGAATTTTTCCGCATGCGAAACGGCAGCGCGCTTAACGGCTTTACAATATGGTATAAGGAACAGACTATGAAAAACGGCGTTCCCGTAAGATACCCCTATACCATAACCAATTTAAGCGCACAGGCAACTACCGTTGAAAATGTTTTTTTAGTGAACTCTTACCTCGGAATAAACCACGATAATGTTACAAATCAGCAGCAGCACACCTATAACATATACGGCACGCCGCTTTATACCGGTATAAGGGTGGGAAAGGTGAACGACTCGGGGAGAGACGAAAAAATAAACTTTTCTCCTAAATGGTGGCTGGGCAGCGGGCTTGAGGGCACGCCCAACGCCGAAACGCTTGAAAACTGGCTTATGAAATACGCAACGGCGTTCAGCTTCGGAAACGTTGACTGGGAATTTTTATCCGACCTTACGGTAGACGGTTACAATATAGGTCTTAAATTCGATTCGTTTTTCGGCAGGGCAAGCAGGCTTAAAATAACTGATTGCAATATTTGCGTGTATGTGAATAAGGTTCCGTATTACGGCGGGCAGTTATCCGATTCCGTATTAAAGGCGAACAATAATAAAAATTCGGCAGCCTTATGCGTGGGAAACGATGCCGAAAACCCGATTACATGCGAATCGGTCAGCTTTGAAAGCGGCGGCGACAGAGTGATAAATCATCTGGGCACGGCATATTTGTCGCTTAACGATTGCAAAGTTACCGCTAAGGATGGCGCAGAAACGGCTATATATACCGAAAACGGGAAATTATCCGTAAATTCCACCGAATTTAAAGGCAAGGGAACGTCAATTATCCTGGGTGACAGTGCGGGAGCCTCTTCTGTGACGGGTTGCAGCTTTGAGGGCGGAAAGCCGGTCTATAAATGCAAAGACGGATTGCTCTCGGTTTCCGATATGCCCGACGCCGATTATAAGAGCTTTGACAGCGAAAAGGCGGATTATTATAACAAAGCCAAATCAAGGCAGATAAAAAAGGCGGCTGCAAACAAGCTGTATAACGCGGCCGATTACGGTTTCAGCACCGAATCGGAAGATAACGCCGCCGCACTTCAGAAAGCGATAGACGCCGCAGCCGCATCGGGCGGGGTGGTATGGCTGCCTGGCGGAACATACAGAGTGGAATCACCCGTTACGGTTAAGCCCGGCGTTCAGGTTCTCGGCACGCTGGACATCTTTCACTGTATAAATGCCCCGGGAACGCATTTACTTACCGATTACGGGCGCGGCAAAAGCACGCCGCTGTTTACGCTTGAAGAAAACTCGGGCATGAGGGGCTTCAACGTATCCTACGACCGTGTTGTTCAGGATACCGTAGCGCCTTATGCCGCGCTGTTCGGCGGTAACGGCTCTGATATTTACCTTATGAACATTACCGTGGCGGGCGCATGGAAAGCTGTGGATTTTGAGACCGTAAGGTGCGACCGCCACTATATAGAAAACTTCTCATTCGCCGCCTTTAACACAGGCGTTGCGGTGGGCGGCGGAGCAAGCGACGGCGTAATGCGCAACATTCACTATAACGCGGCTTTTCTTTGGGAAAATCCTTACACCGACGGCAAATGGAGCAGCGACTGGAACGGTCCTGCCATACAGTACAACGCTTCAAATCTTACCGCAATAAGAATAGGAAACACCGAAAACGAATGTCTGTTTTTCCCGCTCGGCTTCGGCTCGTACAAGGGAATATGGTGCGACAGCGGTGCCAAAGCCTATATAATAGGTCCCGGCTGCGATTATACTTCAAGAGGCTTGTATCTGAGCGGAAACGCCGATGTTACGGTGACGGATCCGCAGTTCTCCGGCTCTTCGGATTCCTGCGGAGTGTATGCGGATGAAAACTTTACGGGCAGCGCCGAAATATACAATGTGAGCATTTGGGCAATAAAGGATACCGCAATTAAGGTGAATAACGGAAATGTAAAAATAAGGGGCGGCGTTTTATTCCAGTCGGGAAAGGCGGGAATGCTGCTCTACGGCGGAAACGGCGTTTTCTCGGGCGTTGCGACAAACAGCCGCAGTCTTGCCGACCTTATTGCCTATAAAGGCGCGAAAAGCGTTTGCGCCTATGGGAATTTAACGGTAAAAACCCCGAAATTCACGGCGGATAACGGAGTAGCCAAAAGCGGAAACGATTTTAAATAGCCTGAAACCTGAGAGGAAAAAGCATGGAGAATTTTAAAATAATATCAACCGGTTATATAAGCTCCGACGGAGCGGTAATATCGGCAAACATACTTGATTTCGGCGCGGCGGGAGACGGAAAGGCGGACGATACCGGCGCTCTGAACGCGGCAATTGCGTCCCTTGCGGGCTGCGGCGGCACGGTCTGGCTCCCTGCGGGCACATACCGGCTTACGCGCCCCGTAACCGTGCCCACGGCAGTACAGCTGCTGGGGGATTTCAACCCGCCCGACGAAACCGACCCCCGCGTGGGCGGCACGGTTCTTGCAATTGAAACGCCGTCTTTGGATGAGGGCGGAACAGAATATTTCTTCACCCTTTCAATGGGCAGCGCAATGCGCGGATTTTCCGTATGGTATCCCGAACAGCGCTTTATAAACGGCAAGCCGCGGGCATACCCATTTACGGTCGGGCTTGAAAGTATGGTATGCACAACGCTTGAATATATAAATTTCGTCAATGCTTACGATTGTGTGGATCATTTTTCCATAACGAACAATCAGCAGACCTGCCGATACATTTTCGGCACGCCGCTTGATACCTCGGTACGGGTGCGGAATGTAAACGATATTAACCGATATGAAAATTTTGATTTACAGCCGCTGTGGTGGCTGGGCAGCGGACTGCCCGGCGTGCCCGATGAAAGCGAGCTGAGGGGCTATCTTTACGAAAATGCCGTGGGCTTTGACCTTATAAGTCAGGACTGGCATTATATAATGTTCTTCAATATAAAGGGCTACGGTACGGGAATACATCTTGTAAGCTCCATAGGCCGTGTTTACGGCTGCAATATTTCGGAATGCCGCACATGCCTTGCAATTGATAGACCCACATGGTACGGAACCACGGTTACTGACTGCTGCTTTTCGGCGTCGGGTTCGCCAGAAGCCGTTGCAATGCGCATAGGCAAAGAGGCAATATGGGGAGTCAGCTGTAACTCGGTAACCTTTAAAACCTCGGGGCGGCACGCCGTTGAGGCGCTCGGTAACGGTCAGCTTTCCATGCAGCATTGCTGCCTTATTTCGGATGACGGCGGCGAATATCTGCTTTACAGCCTTAATACGCGCTTCAGCGTTTCCGACTGTGAGTTTATAGGCGGTAAAAAGGATATTTACTGCGGAAAATCGGATTCACCCGAGGATAATACGGTAAAAATAAACTGGGACGCGCGCGAACTGCTTATAGACAACGGCGTTGATTCGGTCTGCAAGGCTGTCAACTGCGTTTCGGATAAGGGCGCGATTATTTCCGACGCGGCGGACGAAAGACTGCTTCTGACCGAAAATTCGGCTGAAAACCGCATTATAACCCACAGCTTTGAAAAGGCAAAAAAGCATTGCAAAACGGTGCATAAAGAGCCTGCAAGGCGCGTTCTCTACACTGTAAGCGCAATAAGCGGGGAAAACGATATTTCGGAAGCTCTGCAAACTGCAATCGATAAAGCGGCGGCAGAGGGCGGGGGAACGGTGTATCTTCCGCGCGGAATATACAGGCTTGAAAATCCGATAACCGTTAAAAGCGGCGTTGAATTGCGCGGCTGCACCGATTTTCCGCATTATGTCACCTGCGATACCACATATCTGCTTACCGATTACGGAAAAGGCAGCGCCGATATGCGCCCGCTGATAGTTCTTGAAAAAAATTCGGGTCTGTGCGGTCTTGCGGTGGTGTACGATAAGGTTGACCCCGATGATATACAGCCCTACGCAACTGCAGTGCAGGGCAGAGGCGAGGATATTTATGTTATAAACACGGTTATTTCAACCGCATGGACGGGAATTGACCTTGAAACATACAGGTGCGACAGGCACTATATTGAGGGCTATAATTTTTACTGCCTTAAAACCGGAATTGCCATAGGCGGCGGCAGCCGGAACGGCATTGTGACAGACGCGCAGTCAAACCCCTGCACAATAACCGAAAATCCGCACCGCACCCATGAATGGGACGGCAGATGGGGCGGAAAGCTTTTTACATATTTTGAGAAAAACGTAACCGGATTCTCGGTGGGCGACACCGTTAACGAACTGTTTTACGGCACGTTCGTTTTCGGAACTCTGCACGGAATACATGCACACGGCAATGCCGATTTAACGGTTATAACCCACGGAAGCGACTATTCGGTTCACGGAATTTATTTAACGGAGCACGCCCGCGTTGCAATGAGCGACGTTCAGATATCGGGCGCGCGCGGCTCAAATTCCGTGCTTACGGAGCACGGTTATGACGGTACTGCGGTATTGATAAACAGCTGCGGCTGGGCTGTACGGGATACGGCGCTGAGAATAAAGGGCGGAACCGTTATGCTTGACGGCGGAATTTTCTTTGAAAACTCGGTAGCTTTACTGTATGCCGACGGCGGGGATATAACCCTTTCGGGTCTTATGACACTCAGAAGAGCGCTGGCGGATTATATGACATATCCCGGGTTAAAATCGTTTTGCGCATACGGAAATATAGCGGTATATACAAGGCACTATCTTTCAACCGGGGTAAAAATGTCGGGCAGCGATCTGAAAGCGGCATGCGCTGTGCAGCGGGGTGAATAATTTGATTTTTGGGAACAGTAAAATACTCAAGGTTTACAGCGCCGCTGTTGCCGCTTTGCTTTTTACCGGCGTTGTGTGCGGTTTTCCGGCGGCTGAAAACGGCGAAAAGGTAACGTCTTCCACCGCGGAAAGCCCGGGCGTGACCGACGGATATACCGAATGGCTTAAAGCCAACGGCGACGATGTAAGCAGTGTTCCGTCTTTTGAAGCTGCGGTTGAAAAAAATCTTGCGGAAAGCGAAACCGTATCGTTTTCCGCAGACGCGCCTGCTGATGGGCTTTACGGGCTAAAGCTCATCTACAAGACGGTTCCCGGTAAAAACCGTTTTTCTTCATCAATTGAGCTTTCGCTTTCGGTAAACGGAGCAACTCCGTACAGAGAGGCCTCGCAAATAAAACTTGACCGCTGCTTTGAACGCGAGGATAAGCCCTTTGAAAAGGACGCCGACGGCAACGACTGCCAGCCGGAGCTTACCGAAATATGCGAGCCTATGGAATATACTCTTACCGATTCGTCGGGGTATTATGCCGAACCGCTTTTATTAAGACTTGGTAAAGGCGGCAACACGGTGACTTTAACAGCCAGACGCGGCAGTCTTGAAATAATTAAGGCTGTTTTCGGCGGCACTGAAAAAATCCCGTCATACTCAGAATATTCGGCGGATAACGGATTCCGTGAAAACGGCAGCTTACAGGAAACGGTGCAGGGCGAATATTTTTACCGTGCGTCGGATACCTCGGCGGCTCCTGCAACCGACCGTTCTTCCGCCGATATTTCACCTAATTCGCCTACTGAAATGCTCCTTAATACATTGGGCGGTTCGGGTTATTCAAATATCGGTCAGTGGGTATCGTGGAAGATTACCGTTCCCGAGGACGGGCTGTACGGAATTTCCTTTCGCTGCGTGCAAAATGTAAATGTCGGCGCGGTTTCGGGCAGAAGTCTTTACATTGACGGGAAAATACCGTTTAAGGAAGCCGAAACCTTAACATTCCCTTACAGCAAGGGGTATAAGGATTATATATCAGGCTCTGACGGCAGAGCTTTCCGTTTTAAACTTGAAAAGGGCGAGCATATTTTAACGCTGAAAGTAGTTCCGGGGAATATGACCTATGCGCTAAAAACCGTTTCCGAGGTTTTATCTGTGCTGAGCGAAGATTATTTACAGATAATTTTTTACACCGGAACAGACCCGGATATATACAGAAACTATCATTTAGATACGCTTTTGCCCGATGTTATGGCTGATTTTGAGGAGTGCAGAGAAAAACTGACGGATGTTTCGGTTTATATGCGGGAAATTTCGGGCGGCAGGGGAACGACTACCGCCACGCCCGAGCGGCTTGCCGATCTGCTTAAAAGGCTTACTGCCGATAACGATAAGATACCGGCAAACCTTTCCCTTTTAAACGATAATATTTCGGCTCTCGGCACATGGATCAACACATATGCTTCACAGCCGCTCGCGATAGACAGTCTTACGGTTTTTTCGGGTGATAAGCTTGAAACGGAAAACGGCGGTATACTGAAAAACATATGCTTTAAATTTAAAATTCTGCTTTCCACTTTTTCGGGCGATTACAAGGGCGATGACGCGCAAAGCGGAGAGTCTGTAAGCGTTTGGACTTCTGCCGGCAGGGATCAGAGTAAGATTATAACGCGCTTGGCTCAGCGCGCGGGCGGCAGCTGCGGCTTTAACGCCTCAGTCAGGCTTGTATCGGCAGACGCTATTTTGCCCAACGTTCTTTCCGGCTCGAAAATTGACGTTTATCTTAACGCAACGGCGAGCGACCCCGTAAACTATGCAATACGCTCGGCGGCAGCCGATCTTACCGGATTTGCCGGTTATTCCGACGTTGCAAAGAGCTTCCACCCCGAGGCGCTTGTGCCGTTTACTTATAAGGGCGCGGTTTATGCTTTGCCCACGTCGTTTGATTTTCCCGTTATGTTTTACAGAACCGATGTTTTTGAAATGCTGGGAATTTCCGTGCCGAAAACGTGGGATGACTTTTTTGAAACGGCGGCTGTTTTGCAAAGGAATAATCTGACGGCGGGCATAACCTGGACGGACGCTTATAATACTTTGCTTTATCAGTCTGGCGGAAATTATTACAACAGCTCGCTTACCGAAAGCATGCTGCAAAGCGGCGCTTCGCAAAGCGCGTTTGAAAAAACGGTAAAACTGTATACGGATTACGGGCTGCCGGTTGATTTTTCGTTTCCGAACAGATTCAGAAACGGGAACATGCCGCTGGGTATAGTATCTTACACCATGTATAATCAGCTGTATTTATTTGCTCCCGAAATTGACGGTTTATGGTCGATGGCGCCTGTGCCGGGAACGGTAAAAGAAGACGGCAGCATAGACAACACGGTGATAGGCACGGGCGGCGGCGTGGTGATTTTCAAAACGTCAAAGTGCAAGGAAGCGGCATGGAAGTTCGTTAAATGGTGGCTTTCCAATGAAACGCAGGTTGAATTTGACGCGGAGCTTGAAAAGATCATGGGCGTTTCGGCACGGCAGACCTCGGCGGTTCTGAGCGTTGTTGGGCAGTTCCCGTGGACGAACGAAGAATATGCCGTGCTTTCAATGCAATGGAACAGTATAAGAACCGTCAATCAGCTGCCCGGCAGCTACTACACACAGCGAATGCTTGACTTTGCTTTTAACAGTGTTTATTCACTGGGTGAAGACGCGGCGCGCGTTCTTTCAGACAATGCCGAAGAGCTTAACGCGGAAATAGCGCGCAAATCAAAGGAGTTTGAAGGGGGTGAAAACCGCAGATGAAGAAAAGGAAATATAACAGGAGCGAAATGCTTGTGGGCTACGCTCTTTCATTACCCTTCTTTATACTTTTTGTCGTTTTTACCGTAGCCCCCGTTCTGGGTTCGGTTTTCGTGAGCTTTACGGATTTTGATATGATGCGGCTTCCGGGTTTTGTGGGTATAGAGAATTATACGCGGCTGTTTCTGGAAGACAAGGTATTTGCAAAGGCGCTCGGAAATACCTTTGTAATTGCGCTTATAGTGGGTCCCTGCGGATATTTGCTTTCATTTATCGTAGCATGGCTTCTTAACGAGGTGACCCCGAAAATGCGGAGTATTCTGACGCTGTGTTTTTACGCCCCGTCAATATCGGGTAATATGGCGGTTATATGGCAGTTTTTCTTCAGCGGAGACTCGCAGGGGTATTTAAACAGTATTCTGTATCAGCTCGGAATTTCAAACGCCCCCACGCTGTGGCTTAAAAATCCGGATACAATGCTGCCTATAATTTGCTTTGTATCGCTTTGGGCAAGTCTCGGAACGAGCTTTCTCGTATTTATTGCAGGCTTTCAGGGCGTGGATAAAAGCTATTATGAGGCTGCCGCCATTGACGGGGTAAGAAACCGCTGGCAGGAGCTTTGGTATGTAACGCTGCCGCTTATGAAACCGCAGCTTATGTTCAGTGCCGTTATGAGTATTACGGGCAGTTTCGGGGTAGGCGCGCTGATAACTCAGCTTTGCGGATACCCGACCGTGAACTACTCCGCGCATACGATTATGAATCACTTACAGGATTATGCCGGCACAAGGTTTGAAATGGGTTATGCCTCGGCAATTGCAACGGTGCTGTTTTTAATTATGCTGATGTGCAATTCGCTCGTTCAGAAAATGCTTACAAAAATGGTGGGATAAAATGAAGATAAGACTTTTCAAAACCGGTGTTAACCGCTCGGTGGGCGGGAATATAGTGCTTTGGCTTTTCATGCTGCTCTTTTCTCTCACTATGGTTTTGCCGTTGGTTTACGCCGTGAGCAGCGCTCTTAAACCTATGGATGAATTTTTTGTGTTCCCGCCGAAATTTTTCCCGATGCACCCGACTTTAAAAAACTTTTCGGATCTGTTTTCAATATTCGACCAGTCCGAAATTCCGTTTACAAGATATGTTATCAATACGGTGTTTGTATCGGTTACAGGTACGGCAGGGCAGGTGGTTTTGGCGTCGGCTTGCGCGTATGCGCTTACAAAGCTGCGTTTTCCGGGCCGCCGCGTAATGCTTAAAATGATAGTTATGTCGCTTATGTTCAACAGCACGGTTACGGCAATCGTCAACTTTGTTACGCTGCGCATGCTCGGAATGGTGGATACATACTGGTCGATCATAATTCCCGGCTTTGCCTCGTCGCTCGGGCTGTACCTTATGAGTCAGTTTATGGACCAGATGATACCCGACAGTATTCTTGAAGCCGCAAGGATTGACGGCTCGGGTGAATTCAGAATTTTCTTTACAATAGCCTTTCCCATGGTTAAGCCGGCATGGCTTACGCTTATTGTATTTTCCTTTCAAGCGCTTTGGAATAACACAGGCTCGGTTTATATATATGACGAAAGGCTGAAAACCGTAAGTTTTGCGCTTTCGCAGATACAGGCCGGCGGCATTGCAAGATCGGGCGCCGCAGCGGCAGGCGCGGTGCTTACAATGTCCGTTCCCATACTGATTTTTGTATTAACGCAGTCAAGCGTAATGGAAACCATGGCGACATCGGGTATGAAGGATTAGCCCTTGCCGCGCTTTAACAGAAAGGAACGGTATTACTATGAAAAGGTGTGCTGCAATTTTATTTGTGGCTTTGCTTATGTGCCTTGCGGCTTTGCCGGTGAACGGCGCCGGATACACATATAATTCTGAGGGAAAAGCGGCTGCCTCCCCCGACGCTTTCAGAGTGCAAAAGGTATATAAATACAATGATATAGGTACAACGGCGTTTTCGGGGGCTGCCGATATTAAAATAAGTCCGTCGGGCCGCGTTGCCGTTTCGGATACGGCAGGCAACAGGATAATTATGTTTAATACCGACGGCAGCGGCCTGCAGATATTCGACAGCTTTCTGCGGGACGGAAAAAGGGAAACCTTTATGTCTCCGTCGGGAATGTTCTATACATCGGACGGCAGGCTTTTTGTATGCGACAGGGGACACGGCAGAATTCTGGAATTCGACCGTGAGCTTAAATTTCTGAAAAGCATAGAAAATCTTAATAAAACACTGCTGCCCGAAGGCTTTTCGTTCAATCCGAGCGCCGTTGCGGCGGATAAATGGGGAACGGTTTACTGCATTTCATATTC
>CAJJPG010000035.1 GCA_905193585.1 uncultured Oscillospiraceae bacterium | reverse complement strand
GTTAAAATCAAATATGAAAATATTCTATGAACGCAGGTTGAAAAAATGCTGAAAAAGGGCGATTTTATTATAATTCTGTCAGTTTTGCTTTTGGCTTTGGTATCGGTAACGCTCGTTTTATCCCCCAAAAGCGGCAAAACCGTGACAATTAAAGAAAATAACAGAACGGTATATTCCGGCTCGCTTTATGAAAATAAAACGGTGAAACTTGCGGGCAATACCGTGGAAATTAAGAATGGCAAGGTACGGGTATCTTCTGCCGACTGCAAAAATCAGATATGCGTAAACCACAAGCCTATAAGCAAAAAGGGTGAAAGCATAATATGCTTACCCAACAAGGTTTTAGCGGAGGTGGAGTGAAAATGGCAAAAAGAATAACGCTTTACGGAATTTTTACATGCCTTGCCCTTATTTTCGGGTATATAGAAAGCCTGTTTTCCCTTTCCTTTATAGCCCCGGGCATAAAAATAGGGCTTGCAAACTGCATTTGCCTTTTACTTACAGCGGGCGGCGATATTCGCGGCGCGCTGCTTGTAAACATTACCCGCGTAACTTTATCCGCCCTGCTTTTTTCCACACCGTTCGCCCTGCTTTTCTCGCTTTCGGCAGGGGTTATATCAACCCTTGCGGCGTTTGCGCTCTCGCGCTTTAAGGCGGTAACGGCGGTAGGCTGCGGCATAGGCGGCGCCGCCGTGCATAACCTTGTTCAAATAACGGTAGCCGCCCTTATTTTCGGCAATGGCGTGTTTTATTACCTGCCGTTTATGCTTATAGCCTCGCTTTTCTGCGGCGGCTTAACGGGCGGCACGGCGCTTTACCTTTCCCGCCGCAATATCCCGGATTTATTTTTCAAGTAGCATGCTCATAATATCGGGGCCGTGCTCTACAAATTCACCCGTTTCGGCGGCGTTTTTCTCGGTAAATGAGGAAACGCCGTTTTCCTTTTTGCGGCTGTCGTATATCAAAAACGGCACGGGCGCAGATGAATGTGTCATTGTTTCAAGCGGGGTCGGGTGGTCGGGCATTATAAGTATGCGGTAATCATCCCCGCAGCCGTTTAGGTACTCAAGCATTTTTGTAAGCACTCTGCTGTCTATCATTTCAATCGCTTTTACCTTGTTTTGCGCCTCTCCCCTATGTCCGCACTCGTCGGGCGCTTCAAAATGCAGGTAAACAAGGTCGGTTCCGCGCTCGAACGCACCAATTCCCGCCTGGGTCTTGCCCTCAAAATTCGTGTCGATATAGCCTGTTGCGCCCTCAACCTCGGGCGTTTCCATACCCGCGCATATTCCTATGCCTTTAAGCAGGTCAACCGCGCTTACAACGCAGCCCGAAACGCCGTTTTTCTCCTTAAAGTTTTCAAGCTGCGGGCGTCTGCCCTCGCCCCAGAGCCAAATGGAGTTTGCCTCGTGCAAGCCCTTTTTGCGGCGCTCTATGTTCACGGGGTGATTTTTAAGTATTTCATAACTCTTTTTCATAAGATCAATAAGCGGCGCGGCGTTTTCGCTCTTGCTTAAAAACTCGCCTATTACCCGCCCGCTTATATCGTGCGGCGGGGTCATATTGCCAAGGTCGGTAGTTCCGTTATCTACTACCAGGCAATGGCGGTAGCTTACGCCGCCGTAAAATTTGTAAATATCGCTGCCGAGTTCTTTTTCAACCGTTTCTATTATTTTGTGCGCCTCTTCGGTTGAAATATCGCCCGCGCAGTAATCTACCATTGTTTTGTCTTCGTAGTTTTCTTCACCCGACAGCGTTACGGTATTGCAGCGCAGCGCCACGTCGGTCGGCTTTAAATCAACCCCGATAGACGCTGCCTCCAGCGGCGACCTGCCCGTATAGCAAACCGCGGGGTCATAGCCCATAACCGAAAGATTTGCAACATCGCTGCCCGGTTTCAGCCCCGCAGCCACCGTGCGGCACATGCCCACCTCGGCATCTTTCGCAAGTGCGTCCATATTAGGCTTAGCGGCACATTCCATAGGCGTTTTGCCGTTTAAAGCGGCGTTCGGCGTGTCCGCCATTCCGTCACAAAGTACTACAAGATATTTCATAATAATCACCGTATCCTTTCTTGGGCGCAAAATGCGGTAAAACAATCACAGATACGGTGATTATTATAACGCATGTGCCACGGTTGCCGCTTGTCGGCGAGTGGCACGCGCCCTATATTTTAGCGTGATTTTTCACGCTAAATTCCCCCATTGATTATTTATTATACCAATTAACCGCGCTAAAGTAAAGCAAATTCGTTATTTTGCAATCAAAGCGCTTTTGCAAGCTCTGCGGCAAGGTCTGCCATCTTCTGCCCCGCTTTCAGCCGCACCGTGTAAACGGGCGTAGACGCGGCGTTAAGCGAAAATCTTGAGCCGAAATGCTCCGAAAGCTTTGCCACCGCCTCGGGTTTAATTGAGTTTATGTGCAGTATTGCGGTGTTGGCATTTCCCGTAATCTCGCAAATATCGGCAGCGGCGGCTTTACTGCGTAAAATAGCCACGTCAATAAGCCCCATAACCGCCTGCGGCGGCTCGCCGAAACGGTCGCATAGCTCGTCAATAACGTCGCTTACATCCTCGTCTGTTCTTATAGCCGCTATGCGCTTGTAAATTCCGAGCCTTGCGGGTAATGATTCAATGTAGCTTTCGGGTATATGCGCCGAAATGTTAAGGTCCACCGTGCAGGGCATATCCTCTGTTTCGGGCTGACCGTTTTCCTCATTCACCGCCTGCGATAGGAGTTTCAGGTACATATCGTACCCCACCGCCTCCATATTGCCGTGCTGCTCGCCGCCCAAAATGCTGCCCGCGCCCCGTATTTCAAGGTCGCGCATTGCAATTTTAAAGCCTGAGCCGAACTCGGTAAACTCGCGTATTGCCTCAAGCCGTTTTGCCGCCACGTCCGATAACTGAACATTCCGCCTGAAACAGAAATACGCATACGCCCGTCGCGGCGAACGCCCCACGCGCCCGCGCAGCTGGTGCAGCTGTGCCAAGCCCATTTTGTCCGCCTCTTCTATTATAAGAGTATTAGCATTAGGCACGTCAACGCCCGTTTCTATAATAGTTGTGCAAACAAGCAGGTCAATTTCGTGCTCCACAAGCCGCCGCCACACGTCTGTCAGCTCGTCCTCGCTCATCTGCCCGTGCGCTATACCTATATTTATATCGGGCAGCTTGGCTTTAAGCAGCCCCGCGCAGCGCTCAATGCTTTCAACGCGGTTGTGCAGGTAATAAACCTGCCCTCCGCGGCGTATTTCCTTATTTATCGCGTCGGTTATAACGCCTAAATTGTATTCAAGCACATAGGTCTGCACGGGGTGCCTGTCCCCCGGTGCCTCGTCTATTGAGGACATATCCCTAAGGCCCGAAAGCGCCATATTAAGCGTTCGCGGTATCGGGGTGGCGCTTAAAGTAAGAATATCCACAAACGGGTACTGTTCTTTCAGCTTTTCCTTTTGCGCCACGCCGAAGCGTTGCTCCTCGTCTATTATTACAAGCCCTATGTTTTTAAAGCTTACGTCCTTTGAAATAAGCCTGTGCGTGCCTACCACCATATCGAGCCTGCCGCATTTAAGGTCGGCTATTACCCTTGCCTGCTCTTTAGGCGAAACAAAGCGGTTAAGCAGCCCTACCGATACGGGCATTTCCCCGAAACGGCGGATTATTGTGTTATAGTGCTGCATTGCAAGTATGGTTGTGGGAACAAGCAGCGCGCACTGCTTGCCCTCGCTTATGCACTTGAACGCCGCGCGCAGCGCAACCTCTGTTTTGCCGAACCCCACATCGCCGCAAAGCAGCCTGTCCATAGGCGTTTCGCGCTCCATATCGTGCTTTATTTCGTTAATGCAGCGCAGCTGGTCGTCGGTCTCTTCATATTCAAAGCGGCGTTCAAAGTCGTTCTGCAAATCGGTATCGGGGCTGAAAGCATAGCCCTTTACCGCCATACGCTTTGCGTAAAGCGCAGTTAATTGCTTTGCCATATCCTTAACCGCCGCCTTAACACGCTTGCGGGTCTTCTGCCATTCGCTGCCGCCGAGGCGATTAAGTCTCACCCCACCGTTTTCAGCAGCACCAATGTATTTTGAAACTAAATCAAGCTGCGTTACGGGCACATACAAAACGTCGCTTTTAGCGTATTTTATCTTTATATAATCCTTGGTAACCCCGCCTTGGGTTATGCGGTTAATGCCGTCAAAAATGCCTATTCCGTGCGCCTCGTGCACAACGTAATCGCCCTTTTTAAGCTCATCAATCGAGCCAATCTCCTGCCCCGCCTTGTGCTTGCGTTTATGCTTTTTACCCTCGGGCGCTATAAACCTATGGGTTATAAGCATAAATTTTTGCGAGGGTATTTCAAACCCTGCCGAAAGCCCGCCCGGTATTACCGTAACGCCCGCGGGCGCGGTATCGGCGCTAAGTGTATAAATGCTTTGCACCCCGCGCTCGCAAAGCTCGGCGTTTAACACCTGCGCTGCCCTTTGCTCGCCCGCCAAAATAACCACATTGCCGCGGATATCCCGCATATATGAAATATCCTCAAGCAGCACCTCAATATCCCCGCCCCAGGCGGTTGAGCGCCTATAATTGAAGTTTATAACGGATTTCGGCTTTATCTCATACGATCCGCGCGGGAAGTTTTCTGCAATAATGCCGTTACCCGCGAAACCGAAAAATTCGGTTTTATCAAGCTGTAATTTTGCGGTTTTTGAAAACAAATACCCCTCTTCAAGGTAGTTTTCGGTATCGGCTGAAAGCTGAATTTCCATTGATTTAAAGCGCTCCGCCATATTTCCGCTTTCGCTGAGCATTAAAAGCGAATCGCCGAAATATTCAAACACCGCGCCCATGGTATCAAGCAGCGGAATGTACCTGTCGGGCGGAATTTTAACGCCGTTTTCAAGCAGCTCCGCGTCCTTTGCCAGAATATCGCGCTGTTTAAGCGTTAAGGCGGGGTTCGGTATTTCCGTTTTTAATCTCGCGGCTAATTTCGGCGGGTCGAACATTACTTCCGCCGCGGGGGATATTTCAATTTCGTCCGCGTTTTCTTCGCGCCGCTGCGTTTCGGGGTCAAAGTATGATATGCTGTCAATTTCGTCGCCCCAAAATTCAATGCGGCAGGGCTTTTCGGAATTTACGGGGAATAAATCAAAAATTCCGCCGCGCACCGAAAACTGTCCCGAGCCCTCGCAAAGCTGACTTCTTGTGTACCCCGCGTTTATAAGGCGTTCCGCCAATTCCGAGGTGTCGGTGCTGTCGCCCGTTTTTAAAGTAGAGCGCGAGCTTTTCAGCACTTCGGGCTTTACGGTGTACTGCACCGCCGCGTCAAGCGAAATTGTAAGCAGGTCAAAAGCCCCGTCCGCCACGGCAGACAGGGTGTCAATTCTTTTATGCTCATATTCCTTTGAATAGCCGCTCAAATCGCCTATACATAAATCCCGCGCGGGGAAATTAAGGCATTTAAGCCCCAAAGCGTTTATATCGCCGCAAAGCTCGGCGGCAGTCGCTTCGTCGTGGGTGATTAAAACCACCCGTTTCCCCGTGTGCTCGCGAAGTGATGCCGCGATTATCGCCTTGTGTATGAGCGATAACCCCGTGCAGACTATCGGCAGTCTGCCGCGCTCAACCTCATTTAAGAGTGATAAGTAATCGGGGTCTTTTTTCAGTACTTCGTTTATTAGTTTCATATTAACCGTTGTATTTGTTCATAGCGCTGTCAATTCCGTGCAGAATTGTTTCTTCCGCAGCGCTTGCCGCCTTTTCAAGCGCCTTTTCAAGGTCTGCGCGCTGCTCTTTCGGAATTTTGCCGAGAACCCAGTCCTTCAAATCATAATTGCGGTCGGGACGTTCGGAAACGCCTATTTTTATCCGCTTAATATCGTCCGTTCCCATAAGCTCTATAATATCGCGTATTCCGTTGTGGCCGCCGTGCGTGCCGCCGCGGCGAATACGAATTTTCCCCACCGCCTGTGTAATATCGTCAAACATTATTATAATGTTCTCGGTGGGAATTTTGTAAAACCGTGCAATAGCGGCTACCGCCTTGCCTGAGTCGTTCATATATGTTTGCGGCTTTGCCAGAATAACGCGGCAGCCGCCCAAATTTATTTCGCCGTATTCCGCGTCAAACTTGCGCTTGTTAAATGCCATATTGTGCTTTTCCGCAAGCCTGTCCGCCGCCATAAAGCCTGCGTTGTGGCGCGTTTCGGCATATTGCAGCCCAGGGTTGCCCAAGCCCGCAATAAGCCATATTTCATTTGTCTTTTTGCCGAACATTTTTATTCCTTAACCAATACCTTTTCAATTTTTCCTATTACTATATTGTGCAAATCGTTATCATACCAGCGCAGCGGCTCTTTATCGGTAAAGCATTCCTCTTTCATCTGCTGAACATACAGCTTTTTGCAGATTATAACGAGCCTTGCCTCATTAAAATACACCGCGCCGCCGTCAAACACAGGGGTCAGCCCTGTTTCGGCGGTTTTATCGGTATCGCGCCCCGATTTTGAACCGCACACCTTGTGTATCGCCTTGTTATCGCCGTAAAAGCTGAGTGTGAAATAATCGTTTTTATCCACAAGCTCCATTGTATAGCGCTGCGGGCGGATAACCGCGGCGATGCAGTCGTACCCCCACATTTCACCCGCAAAACCCCAAGAAGCGGTCATCATATTGTATTTATCTTTCGTACCGGCAGATATAAGCGCCCATTCATCGGCAATGGTTTTAATAAAGTTATCCTTAATATCTTTCGCACTTATTTCTTTAAACAAAATTGTCACCTCAAAATTAGATATTAGATGTTAGACATTAGACCGTAGACATATTCCGCATTACGAATTCCGCATTATATATTATATGCTTTTTATTCCGTTTGCGCCGTAACGCTTGCAAAATAATCCTCCGCCGCGGCGAATTGTTCGTCTATCAGCCGCCGTTTTTCCTCATCCGCCGTATCAGCCGTTACAATATTAAGTATTTCCGCCTTTGTAACCTCGGTTCTGCCCAAAATAAGGTTTATAAGTTCCTTTGCGTTATCGCGGGTTTTAAGCTGCTCGCAGTATTTCGCCGCCGCAACCACCGTTTTGCCTATAACCTCCGCGCCGTACTCGGTATCGGGCGTTATTCCCGCCTGCTTTATAACCTTTGCTTCAAGCATTTTAAGCGGCGCGGTGGCAGCGCCCTTATTTTCACTAAGGCGCGCATTTTCCTCTTTAAGCGCCGCAGCCCTGCGTCTTTCTTCTTCAAGCTCGTTTTTCAGCCTTTTAATTTCGCCCTCGGCGGCGGTAAGCCTATCGAAAAGCTGTATATTTTGTTCAAGCAAAAGCTTTTTTCTCATTAAAACTCACTCTCCAATTATTCGGTGTTCTCTTCCTCAAGGGGAATCTGTTCGCGCAAATCGGCAATTTCGGGCTTTAGCTTTTCCACTACCTTTGCGTCGTAAAACTCATTTTCAAGCGGTAAATTCTTTTTCTTTACACGGTAATTAACAAAGCTTTCGATAAGGTAATAAATAACCGCGAACGCCGGCACGCCTATCACCATTCCGGGCACGCCGAACATTCCGCCGCCCACAACAATGGCGAAAACCACCCAAAAGGCGGAAAGCCCCGTTGAGTTACCCAAAATTTTCGGTCCTAAGAAATTGCCGTCAAACGCTTGCAGGCAAATTATGAATATTATAAAATAAACGCCTTTCATAGTGTCGGTTAAAAGTATCAGCGCGGCGCAGGGAATGCCGCCGAGGTAGGGCCCGAAAACGGGTATAACATTGGTAACCCCCACCGTAACCGCTACAAGCATTGGGTACGGCATTTTGAAAATTGTAACGCCTATAAAGCACAGTACGCCTATAATGGCGGAATCGAGCAGCTTGCCGTAAATAAAGCCGCTGAAAATGCTGTGAACCCTTTTGCCCGTGCGCAAAATGCGCTCAACCACGCTGTTTTTAATGCAGGCGAACATCATTTTTCTGAACTGCCGCATTAAAAGCGCCTTATTATAAAGTATGTAAAGCGCGAAAATATATCCCACCGCAAAGTTTTTAATAAAGTTTACAACGCTCCAAACTCCGCTTGCGAAATACGCCGCCATTGAGTTTACATAAGCGGTAAAATCATTTTGCAGCCACTTTTTCTCATACTCGTAAACCGATGTTAAAACCTTTTGCAAATCGCTGTTTTTCTCAAATTCGGTGCTGACCCTTTGGGCAAAGTCTTCAAGCTGACCCGGCAAAACCTTTACCATGCTTGAAATACTGTCAATAAACTGCGGCACTATCATATAGAATATCAAAATCAACACGGCGGTAAATGCCGCCAATGCGCCGAAAACGCTGACGCCGCGCGCAACCCTCTTGTAAATATTGTTTTGCAGCTTAATATTTTTCTTTGAAAGCTTTAAAAGTCCACCGTTAATAGCGTTTGCAATGGGGTTTACCAGGTAAGCGATAATAAACCCGATTATAACCGGCTCTATTACTCCCAGCAGCTTTTTAAGAAAAGCGAAAATACCGGGCAAACGGTACATAAGAAAGAAAAACACAACGCAGGCGGCAATTACCAAAAACGCCGTAAGACCTGTGTAGAAATATTTAATTCCGAATTTTTCGTTCTTCATTTTTTTCAGTCCTTTTCTTTTTTATCCTGCAAATCAAAAGGAAAACAAGCGTCGATAAGGCAATTCCCAGTGCCGCACCCGAAAAATCTATCATAACGTCGCGCACTTCGCCGCTTCTGCCGGGCACGAAAAGCTGGTGAAATTCATCGCTCGTGGCATATAAAAGGCAAATACCGCTGCTTGTTGTGAGCCGTATAGCGAAAAGCAATTTTTCATAGCTGATGAATGTAAGAAAACTTAAAACGCCTAAAATCATATATAAGCAGAAATGCGCCGATTTTCTGGCTAAAAACTGCAAAGACGCAACAATTTCCGCTTGCTCCGCCACAGGCAGGCTACCAAAGCCGGGGCGTAAAATTCCTGCAATAAGCCTTATAACATTCCCGCTCGTCCCCGATGATACCACAGCGTTTTGGGAGGATAAAAGGAATATAAGCGACATCCATAATACCAGCGCCGCCGCCGTGATTATTCTAAACGCTGTTTTATTCGCCTTGATAATTGCCCGCCTCCCGAAAACTTAAAAGCCGCCACCTACCGGAAAACCGATAAGCCGGTGACGGCTGAAAAAAATTATTTTACTTTGGTGTAGAAAAGCATGGGGTCTGTCCATATTTTATTGACTTTAAGTCCGAAATGGAGGTGAGCGCCGGTTGAAAATCCTGTTGAACCGACGTAGCCGATTATCTGTCCCCTTTTAACAGTCTGCCCAACAGATACCGCAACGCTTTGCATATGCGCATACCATGCCACATAAATTGTGCCCTTAGCATCCTTGCCATGGTCTATAACAACATAATTTCCGTAGCCGTTGCCGCAGCAGTTACGGTATTTACCGTAGTTATGCGGGCAGCTGTTTCTTACCTCGGTAACAACGCCGTCGGATATTGCCATAATTTTAGTACCGAAAGGCGCCGCAATATCCACTCCATCATGTTTTCCTTTATGAATACTGTCGGGGCTTTTGAAATATGCGCTTATTCTGCCCGAGGTCGGCCAAAGGAATTGCCCACCGTCATAATCTATGCTGCCGCCGCCGCTTGTAGCACGGTCAATATCAGCCATATCTTTATAATTTTCGTTTATCTTCGCGTCCTTTGCCTTATTGGCGGATTCAAGGCTGCCCTTTGAGGAATTTAACTTGGAAATAACCGACTGGATCTGATTGTTCTGGTCGGACAAGGCTTTTTGCTTTTGGGTAATGGTGTTTTTTATTGCAAGCTGCTCTTCAAGCAACTTATTATTTTCATTTTGCTTTTCTTCAAGTACCTTTACCGCCGCTGCGATTTGTTCAATCATTTTTTTATCCTTAGCGGAAACACTGGCGGTAAGCTGCGAAAGCTCCAAAAACTGTGAAAAATCGTCTGCACCCAAAAGCACCTGAACCTGACTGCCTGTATTGCTCATATAAATAGCGCGCAAACGCTTTTTAAAGGCGGTCTTGTTATTTTCAATTTCGGTGTTTTTCTTTTCAATTTCCGCCTTATTAGCGGCAATTTTTGAATTAACCTCGTTTATCTGGCGGTTGCAGGCGTCAATTTCCTTGTAAACAAGCGTCATTTGCTGCATAATAGCGTCTTTCAGCTCTTCCTGCTTGTTTATATCGTTTTTCAGCGAATCGATTTTTTGCTGATTAGCCTTTTGTTCGGCGCGCAGCTGATTTATTTCATTTTGCAGCTGACTCTTGGTTTTTGCGGCATATACAGGCGCAGCGGTAAAAGCCGCCGAAACGCTCATAGCTACCGTTAAAAAGAAAGTTATAGTCTTTAAAAAATACTTCTTCATTTTTCCTCCTAAATCGCCGCAAATTCGCTGCCCTCGTGACGGAGATATTTGCTTATCATAATAACACTGCCGAGAACGCCCGCGAAAATGCCAATGCCTATAAACACAAGCAAAAGCCAGCCTGCCACATCGGAATAATGCACAATATCACTTGTTCCGAGCGTGCCTATAATTGTTTCGGTCGCCACGCGATAGCAGAAGTACAAAAGCCCCTCAGCTATAAGCGCGGAAACCACGCCTATTAACATGCCCTCAACAACAAAGGGTATTCTTACAAACGAATCGGTAGCGCCCACCGCCTTCATAATGCTTATTTCCAGCTTGCGGTTATACATAGTAACCCTTATTGTGTTGGAAACTATAACAAGCGCTATAACCATAAGTATTGCGATTATCCAAAAGCCCGCAATGCCTATTCCCTTTTTAATGGCGGTAATTTTTTCCGCTAAGTCGCTCTGCGACTGAATATCGCTTATACCGTCGAATTTCTTTACCTGCTCAACCGTTTCGTCAAAGCGGGACATATCCTTCATCTGAATTTTTGCCGCGCCGGGCATGGGGTTTCCGTTTTTCTCATCTAAAAATGAGAAATAGCTTTCCTGCCCCTCAAGCATTGATTTTTTAACGCTTTCAAGCCCCTCTTCGGGTGAAACATAGGTAACCGACGCTACATTATCAAGCTTTGCTATTTCATCGCAAAGCGCTTTCGCCTCTTCATCACTGTGAATAACGTAATCGCTCTGCTTTATGCCGTTTTCGTCAGCCTTTTCATCGCTCGAGGTGTTTTCCGTACTGCTCGCGGCAGACGAAGTGGTGCTGTCCGAAGACGCAGCTGCTGCGGAGCTGTCGGCAGAAGATGTATTGGACGAAGTATCCTTATCCCCGTAAAGCGCCCAGCTGTAATCCTTCATATACGCCATTACAACGTTTTGCTGCTCTAAATTTCCTACCGCTTTATTCACGTTTTCGGAAATAAGAATTGCAAGCCCTATTATAACCATGCAGGCAACCAGAACGCCTACCGACGCTAAGGACATAAGGCGGTTTACCCATGTGTTTTTAACTCCCTCACCGACGAGGTATTTTACACTTCCCATTTTCATCAGAAATTACCTCCGGCATTATCTGCTACAATTCTTCCGCCGTCAAGCATAATAACGCGGTGGTGGAAATCGCGCACAAGGTTGTGGTCGTGCGTAACCATAAGCACGGTTGTGCCGCGGTTGTTTATCTCGGTCAGTAACGATACTATTTCATAGGACATATTGGGGTCTACGTTGCCCGTAGGCTCGTCCGCAATAATAAGGTCGGGCGAGTTTACAAGCGCGCGCGCCAAGCCCACACGCTGCTGCTCGCCGCCCGAAAGCTGAGCGGGCATTGAGCGGGCTTTATTGCCGAGCCCCACCTTTGAAAGCGCCTTTGAAACCTCGCGGCGAACGTCTCTGCCCGAGGCGCCCACAACGTGCATTGCAAACGCAACGTTCTGAAAAACGTTCATGGTGGGTATTAAGCGGAAATCCTGAAACACTATGCCCATAGTGCGGCGCAGCATAGGCACCTGCTTGCGCGACATTTTGGTGAGGTTAAAGCCGTTTACGGTAATAATTCCCGTATTGGCCTTTTCCTCGCGCATAATAAGTTTCATAAAGGTACTTTTACCCGCGCCCGACGAGCCGACAACGAAAACAAACTCGCCGTTGTTTATAGTAATATTAACATCCTCAAGGGCGTGCGTACCGGTGGGGTAGGTTTTTGAAACGCCGCGGAATTCTATTATCGGCGCAGTATTCGCCGGTTCTTCACGGTTAAGGAGTATTTCTTCCATTTACTGACAGTTCCACACTTTCAATTAGTACTTAATGGGGTTGCTCTTTAAGTATTTGTTAACCATAAGGGCAATTTTAAAGATAATTGCGTGGTCAAATTCACGCAGGTCAAGTCCTGTTATCTTCTTTATCTTTTCAAGTCTGTAAACCAGGGTGTTGCGGTGAACAAACAGCTTTCTTGAAGTCTCCGAAACGTTGAGGTTATTTTCAAAGAAGCGCTGAATTGTGAACAGTGTCTCCTGGTCGAGGCTTTCAATAGAGCCGCGCTTGAAAACTTCCTTTAAGAAGGTTTCGCAAAGGGTTGTAGGCAGCTGATAAATAAGTCTTGCAATACCTAAGTTATCGTAAGAAATAATGGTCTTTTCGGTATCGAATACCTTGCCGACTTCAAGCGCCGTCTGAGCCTCTTTAAAGGAACGGGCAAGGTCTTTGAGGGTATCCACCGTTGTGCCTATACCTACAACTACCTGAGCGTAGAACTCGCCCGAAATGGTATCGGCAATGGTGGAAGCAAGCTTTTCAATGGTTTTGGTATCAATTCCCGGTTTGGTTTCCTTAACAAGCGCAATATCGGTTTCGTTAATGTTTATAACGAAATCCTTAGACTTGTCCGGGAAAAGATTCTGAACAACGTCGTAAATGGAAACGTCGTGCGTTTCAACCCCACGAATGAGTATTACGGTGCGCGAAACGTCCGAATTAAAGTAAAGCTCACGCGCCTTTAGGTATATATCGCCCGGCAGAATATTATCGAGAATTATGTTCTTGATAAAGTTGCTGCGGTCGTATTTTTCATCATAATAAAACTTGATGTTTGCAAAGGAAACAGCTAAAACCGCCGCGTATTTCGCCGCAATAACATCGTCGCCCTCAACAAAAACTATGTAGTTTGTTCCCTGCGTGGTGCCGAGGCTCTTAAAGGTGTAGCCGCCGGTTACATAAACATCCGCCGAGGGAACCGGGAAAGAATCGATATTCTCCCCTATTCTGCCCAGCTCGCTGCAAGCAATAACGGTGAAATTTTCATCAATAACGCCGAAAGTACGGTCTACCGCATCCTTCATCTGATGGATTACGCCTTGGAAAAGACGGTTTGACATATTATGCACATCCCTTAAAAATTAATATTGCAATATTAGTAATTCTATTTTACACAATTTCGTTTCGTTTTGCAAGTCATAATCAAGAAAATACATAAAAAAGTTACAAAATCATTACAGGTGACGAAAATCGGGGGTGTCAAACTGTAGATTTTTCACCAAAAATGTTCCTGTTTGCTTGACATTTCGCCGTTCTAATGTTAAACTCAACTAAAAACGGAGAAAACGGACGAATGAAAAACAAAAATAAACTTATCGGTGCTGCCGCGGCGCTTGCGGCAAACACAATTTTCGGTTTCAGCTTTATATTTTCCAAAATGGCGCTCAGCGCTGCGCACCCGCTTATAATTCTGTCGGTGCGGTTTACCGTGGCGTTTATTGTTATGAGTCTTTTGACACTTACAGGTAAATTCCGCCTATCGCTTAAAGGCAAGCCTAAGAAAAAACTTTTGATAATGGCGCTGGCGCAGCCGCTTTTTTATTTTATATTTGAGCTTTACGGGCTGAGCCTTGTCTCCTCCGCCCTGTCGGGCGTGATAATCGCGCTGGTTCCCGTGGCGGTCATGCTTTTATCGGCACTGTTTTTGGGCGAAAAACCGGGCTTATTGCAGGGCGTTTGCACCGCCGTATCGCTTTTAAGCGTTTCGGTTATGAGCATTATTTCAAACGACGGCAAGGAAAACCGCATATCGGGAATTTTGCTTTTAATTGCGGCGGTTTTATGCGCTGCGGTATTCAATATTTTAAGCCGCGGCGAATCGGAGCGCTTTTCACCCTTTGAGCGAACATGGTTTATGTTTTCGGTAAGCGCTCTGGGCTTTAATGCGGCGGCAATAGCGGTTTTGCGCGGCAGATACATATCGGAGCTTGTCGCCGCAGCCGGCTCATATAGCTTTTGGGTTGCGATTTTCTATCTTGCCGTAGTATCATCGGTCGTCGCGTTTTTGCTTTACAATTATTCCACAACGTTAATAAGCGCCACAAGGGCGGCTTCTTTTTCAAACATAATAACCGTTGTTACCGTAATAGCGGGCGTTACCATACTTCACGAGCATTTCACGCCTGTTCAGTACCTATTTTGCGCACTTATAATTCTGGGTGTTTGGGGAGTCAACTCAGACATTAAACGCTAAATATCGGATATAAAAAATCCCCCTTATAAGAACAATGTCATTAAGTTAAGAAAAATCGAACTTCACAAAATGTGAGGTTCGATTTTT
>CAJJPG010000034.1 GCA_905193585.1 uncultured Oscillospiraceae bacterium | reverse complement strand
GCGGCTGACCGGCTTATGCTTGGTTTGCTTTGTACTTATCCACAAACAGGGCGACGCCCTGTTTTAAGACCTCCATTTGGGATTTTAAGTAGTATTCATCCTCAAACATGGCATAGTGCACGCATGCGCGTACGAATATAAAAATGAGCGGTGTAATTACCGTATACGGTATGCCGATTTTGGGTTCAAGCAGCTTTGCGTATGCGGTGTAGCGCTCGTTCACGCCCTCAAAAAATTTTTTGCCGTGCTTCATGTACTTCGGCAGTGTGTAAACCTGATACATAAGCATGTATTTTTTGCCGTGCTTTTTCGCCGTCCAGTACGGTATTTCCTCAATAAACCGCATGGCGTCTTTCGGGTCGGTCGGGGCTTTTTTCATGAAATCATCCTCAACCTTTGCCATGCAGTAGGCGGTGGATTCGATAATCAGATCGTCCACATTTTTAAAATAACAGTATAAATTCCCTGTTGTGCAGCCGCATGCCTCTGCCAGCGCTTTAATGCCTGTGCCGGTAAGTCCGTTTTCCGCATAGCAATCAAAGCATTTTTCCATTATTTCCCGTTTTCTTTCGTTGTGCTGTTCTTCTGTTGCTTTCATATATTTCTTCCTTTTTTACTGACTAATCAATCATTTATTTTAATTATAGCATATGCCTGCATTAAAATCAAGTGTTAATCCGAATTAGATATTAGATTTTAGACGGTAGATATTAGATAAATACCCCTCAAGTTAGACATTAGATGTTAGATGTTAGATGTTAGAAAATACCCCTCAGTCAACTTTGTTGACAGCTGCTGACGGCGGCGGTTCCCTCTGTTTTGACTATCGTCAAAAAGAAGGGAGCCTTTGGTTTGTGCTGACCGTTGGCTCCCTTGTGCAAAGGGAGCTGTTGAGCAAAGCGAAACTGAGGGATTGTTACAGACTAAAGAATAGCACAAAATAGGACACTAGACGGTATTTATTGTATAAGAAAAAACCACACGAAAAACGTGTGGTTCGGAACATAATAATTAAATTTAAAATACAAAATTCACTTGAGTTTCTTTTTATATCCGCAATCGCAGTACGGTCCGCCCGAGGCAAGAGTATATTCGCGCACAAAATCCGTTGCGCCGCCCGCCTCACTCATTGTGTAGTCAAGCCGACACAAGGCGGGCGTAAGATCGTACAGCCCGGTATTTATTTATGGCAGGGCGATATTACCGCGCTTAAATGCGATTCGGTTGTAAATGCCGCAAACAGCGCGTTGCTCGGTTGTTTTTACCCGAATCACGAATGTATCGACAACGCAGTTCATACCTTTGCGGGGGTTGAGCTTCGCCTTGCCTGCAGCGAAATAATGCGGAAAAAAGGTCACGCGGAAAAACCCGGCTGTGCCGAAATTACTCCCGCGTTTAATCTTCCCTGCCGCTATGTTATTCACACCGTAGGTCCCGTTGTTAGCGGCGAACCGACCGAAAGAGACTTTGAATTGCTGCGTTCCTGCTACCTTTCCTGCTTAAAAAAGGCGGATGAATACCGTTTAAACAGCATTGCTTTTTGCTGTATTTCCACGGGTGAATTTCATTTTCCGAACGGCAAAGCAGCTGAAACGGCAATAGAAGCCGTAAAGAGTTATAAAGCGGAAACGCAAAGTAAAATCAAGGTGATATTTAATGTTTTCAAAGATAAGGACCTCGAAATCTACCGAAGACTTCTCGGCTGATATTAAAAAACTTAAAAACGAGCTTAAATATGCCGACGCTATAGTAATCGGCGCGGGCGGGGTTTGATAAAAAGCGCCTTTTTTACACGCAGGGTGATTACAGTTTGTTACAGTGCAGTAAGCCGTGCTGTCAGAAAACCTTTGATAACGAAGCGCTTATCCGCGAAATGACAAAACGGCAAAGGGATTTGAAAATCCCGACGGAACTTATTCCGAAATGCCCCGTATGCGGCAGCCCCGCAGCCGTAAACCTACGCTGCAACGATAAATTCGTGCAGGACGAGGGGTGGTATGCCGCCGCCGAACGGTACGGCGATTTTATCCGCCGCCATGAGGGACTGCACGTTCTGTTTTCGGAGCTCGGCGTCGGGTTCAATACTCCCGCAATAATAAAATACCCGTTTTGGCAGATGAACTCAAAGAACCCAAAAGCCGTTTGTGCCTGCATAAATTACGGCGAAGCGCTCTGCCCCGATGAGATCGGGCGTACTCCCCTTTTTATTCGATTAGACAACGCACCCCACAGTCGCTGTTATCGGCTGCGGGGTGCGTTTTTGTTATTTATTAAGTTTATCGGGGTGGCGGGCGGCTACAACCGCGAAAGCGTCGTTCGCTATATCCGCTGCAAGGGCTATATCCTCATCGGTAACGGCGGCGTTCATAAAGTGGTTGTGGTGCGAGGCTAAGAAAAGCCCGCGCGATACGCACTCGGCTATCCACTCCTGGTGGAGCATAAGGCTGTTATCGTTGGCAATTCTAAGGTAGAAAAGCGCAGGCTCGCCCGATACCGCAAGGTCAAAGCCGTTTTCCTCTGCCGCCTTTTTAAAGGCGTTTGTCAGCTTTAAGCCCTTTTCTCTGAAAAGCGCGGGCGTATCAAGCCGTTTCATTTTATTTATGCAGGCAATTGACGCGGCGAACGGCACGGCGCTCATCCAGTAAGAGCCTGTAAACGAAAGCGACGAGGCGGCGGTCTTTAAAAACTCTCTGCCGCAGGCGGCTGACATATTGTAGCCGTTTGCAAGCGCCTTGCAAAAACAAATTATATCCGCTTTTATTCCGTAATAGTGGTCGCTGCCCTTAATATCAAGCCTGAAACCCGTGCGCACGTCGTCGAAAATAAGCACTATTCCGTGCTCGTCGCAAAACTTTCTTACCGCCTGCCACTTTTCGTTTGTGGAGCAAACGTTATCGTAAAAATTGCCGTGGTCGTAGGGCTGGGCTATAAGCGCGGCTATATCGCCCTTTGTTTCCTCCCACGCCTTTTCAAGCGCGTCCATATCAAACCAGGGCACAATAATGTTGTTTGCCACGTCCTCGGGCAGTATGCCGGGGTAATCGGCTTTCATAGCCCACGGGTCGTTGCCGTGGTAGTAGCCCTTGAAAAATACTACCTTTTTTCTGCGGGTGTGGGCGCGCGCACACATTACGGAGAATGTGGTGGCGTCGGTTCCGTTCTTCATAAAATAAGCCCAGTCGGCGCTTTCCACCGTATCAACCAGCAGCTCCGCGCACTCCACCATTTTATAAGAGGGGGCGGTGGTGCAGTTGCCGCTTTTAAGTTGCTCCAAAGCCGCCGCGTCAACCTCGGGGTCATTATAACCCAACACATTAGGTCCGTAGGCGCACATAAAGTCAAGGTAGCGATTGCCGTCCATATCCCAAAAATATGTACCCTCGGCTTTTGAACTTATAAGCGGCCATTTTTCAAGCGGCAAAAAGAGCCCCTCGGAGGGCCCTAAATGCCCGTATATTCCCGACGGAATGACGTTAAGCGCGCGCTCAAACCATTCGCGGCTTTTGGTGTGTGAATATTCAGGATATTTGCTCATATGTATAACTCCTTTATTCTAAGTAAAGTGAAACGCGGTCAAGTATGCGGTTTATGTTATCCACCATAGAAAGCACTCCCGCCAGGCGTATGTTGCCCCTGCACATTTCGTTTATTGTGGAAACCGTGCCCGAAAAAAGCCCGTTTGCAAGGTCAATGCTTGCAAATTCCATTACGGCGCGCGGGTTATCGCAAGGCTTTTTAACCGTTGTGAAATGATGATCCTTTATGCTTATGGTAACGGCGGCTTTGTCCTTTATCCCTAACTGCACATCACCGTCGGGCGTATTTGCGGCGGATATTTTCGCAATGCTCTCATTATTTGCAAGGGCGGATATTGCCCCCGCTATTACATACATTGTAAGCATGGTGTTTTCTTCAAAAAACGCGCGGTCAGCCATAGCGTCCTTGCTCGGGCGCAAAATTTCGGTAAGCCTGTTTGTAAGGGCGGTAAAGGGTCCCGTTAAGAATTTCAGCAGGGTCACTACGCCCTTTACGGGCACGCCGGGCTTTGAGTCGTTTATAAGCGCATTGAATTTTTCGGGTGATGAAAAATTCATTTTGCAGTTACACCCGTTGCTTCCCTCGGTTATTTTGCAGCCGCTTTTATCAAAATGAAAGGTGCGGCAGGGTCCTTCCTTCACATCAAAGCAAAGGGAAACAGGCTTATTTATGCCCTCAACAATTTCTTTTGCCTTGTTATCCAGCACGCAAAGATTTTCAAGCGCGCCCAAAACGCCGTACATATTGGCATATGCCAACGCCTTTTGTTCAAGCATTTTTATTCCTCCTGATTCTGTTCATCGAGCGATAAACCAAAGCTCGGTATGAACTCTTTTAAAAATATATCAGCCTCGGGGCATTTAAGGTCAACTATTGCCGCTCTGAGCGTTTTTTCGGCTACCGCAAATTCGCGGTTGCCCATATTAAGCTCTTCTATGCACTTTATAAGTGCCGATAACTTGTCCGCCGCTTTTACAAGGCGGGCGGTGTCTTTATCGGGCGAATATAGCGCGGCAAAGTCTTCCTTAAAATCCTCGGGCAGCATATCGGTAAGTCTTTTTTCGGCTGCCTTTTCAATATCCTTATACACTTCTTTAATTTCGCTGTTATAGTATTTAACGGGGGTGGGCATATCGCCGGTTATAATTTCGGGCGTATCGTGGTACATTGCCGCCACCGCCGCAAAATTCGCGTTGTAGCTTTTGGAAAGGCGTTTGTTGCCTATAAGCGCCAGCGCGTGGGCTATCTGCGCGGTTTCAAGCGAATGTTCGCTTAAATTCTCGCGCCGCGTGTTGCGCATAAGCCCCCAACGGTATATATTTTTCATTCGGGACATCATGGCATAAAAATGATTTTGCAAAATTTTCACTTCCTTTATTGAATATTATATCATTAACTGTTATAATATCAATAAGATATTTTAAAAAAGGATGTATCAAATGAATTTTTCTTATTCAAAACAGACTCTTTTGCGCCCGCAAAAGGAAAAATATCTTTCTACGTTTTTTATAGCGCTCACCGTGGCGGCGGCGCTTTTTGTACCCTATATGATTATGGGCGAGGGATATTTCACCTTTTACGGCGATTTTAACGTGCAGCAGATTCCGTTTTACATGCAGTGCCACAAGGCGGTGAAATCGGGCAATATTTTCTGGAGCTGGACTACCGACCTCGGCGCCAATTTCATAGGCTCATACAGCTTTTACCTGCTCGGCAGCCCGTTTTTCTGGCTTACAATACCTTTCCCAAACTGGGTAGTGCCCTACCTTATGGGACCACTTCTCATACTTAAATTTGCCTGTGCCGCGTTTACCTCGTATTTCTACATCCGCCGCTTTACAAGAACCCCGCAGGCGGCGCGCCTCGGCGGTCTACTTTATGCTTTTTCGGGCTTTTCTGTTTACAATATATTCTTTAATCACTTTCACGAGGCGATTATCGCTTTCCCCATTCTGCTTTTGGCGCTGGAGCAGTTAATAACCGAAAACCGCCGTATCGTTTTCGCGCTCAGTGTTGCGCTTTGCGCCGTTACAAATTACTTTTTCTTCTTCGGAATGGTTGTTTTCACGGTAATTTATTTCTTCGTGCGGCTTTTCTCGGGCGATATAAAGGTGAAATTCTCCCGCTTTATTGTGCTTATCTTCGAAGCGGTTCTCGGCGTTTGCCTTTCCGCTTTCCTGTTAATGCCGAGTATCCTCGCTATAATTGATAACACCCGCGTTTCAAGTATTCTCCTCGGATGGAGCGCCATAATGTACGGCAAGGAGCAGATATACGGTAATATAATAGAGTGCTTCTTCTTCCCGCCCGATATTCCCGCCCGACCCGTGTTCTTCCCCGGCGCTAACGTCAAGTGGTCTTCCCTCGGGGGCTGGCTGCCGCTTTTCAGTATGGTGGGCGTTTTCGTCTGGTTTTCGCAAAGGAAAAACCACTGGCTTAAAAGAGTTATGGGCATTTGCATTTTTATGGCTATGGTGCCGTTTCTCAACAGCGCGTTTTACGCTTTCAACACCTCGTATTATGCGCGGTGGTTCTATATGCCCATACTTATGATGTGCCTTGCAACCGTTTCTTTAACAGAGGACAGCACCGTAAACTGGCGCTCCGGCTACAAATGGGTTTTGGGTATTACACTGGCAATTTCGCTTGTTATCGGCTTTTTCCCGCAGGAGGATACCGAGCACAAGGGCAAGTATATTTTCGGGCTTTACTCGCAGAGCGAGGACGGCATGTACATTTTCCGTTTTTGGATAACCTGCGCCGTTGCTGTTTTGAGCCTTATAATACTGGGTATGCTGCTTAAGGTGCTTAAAACCGACCGCCGGGCGTTTTACAAGGGTGCCACCGCCTGCGTTTGCATTATAGCCATAGTTTACGGCAATATATTTATTGCCTGCGGGCGCTCGCATTCCTATGAAATTAAAGAGGTTATGATTGATAAGCTGATTGAGGGCAAGGTAGACCTTGAAAAGAGTGATAACTACCGCATAGACGTATACGACGGGGTTGACAATACCTCAATGTATTTAGGCTACCCCGGTATTAACGCTTTTCACTCGGTGGTGCCCGCCTCAATTTTTGAATTTTACGATTATATAGGCGTTGAGCGCAGCGTGGGCAGCCGCCCCGATACCGACCAGGCGGCAATTCGCCCCCTGCTTTCGGTAAAATACCTTTTAAACCGTAAGGACAGCGACGCAAAGAGCTTTCTTGATGAAGACGATGAGCCGAAAATGCCGAATTACGAATACATTAAAACCGACGGCGGCTACTACGTTTACGAAAACAAGAACTACATTCCCTACGGCTTTTCGTATGATTATTATATGAGCTACGATTTCTGCGATGAATACTCAAAATCAAGCCGCGCGGCAATGATGCTCAAAGCCATACTTTTAACCGATAAGCAAATAGAAAAGTATAAGGACATTCTCGATAATATAGAAAATCTTGAAATGCCTCCGTTCGGCGGCGACGAGACAGGCACTACACTCTCGCAGACCGACAGCACCATGGAGTACGACTGCGAAAAGCTGCGCGAGACTGCGGCTTATAATTTCAAGCGCGATAACACGGGCTTTACGGCGGACGTAACAAGAGACAGGGAAAACCTCGTTTTCTTCTCTGTACCTTATGATAAGGGCTGGAGCGCCACCGTAAACGGCGAACCTGCCGAAATTGAAAAGGTAAACGCCGGGTTTATGGCGGTTAAGGTGGGTGCGGGCAGCAGCCGCATACGCTTTGAGTATAAGACCCCCGGGCTTGTTTCGGGGCTTGAAATAACGGGTGCCGCGGCAATACTTCTGCTTATATACCTGCTCTTCTTTAAGCTGTACTCCAAAAAGCACCCGTCGGATAATGCCTACCCCGAGGGCGACCGCCTTATTGAAAAATGGCGCGCACAGGACAGAGAAGAAGCGGAAAGAATACTCGCCTCCACCTTCCCCGAGGATATAAAGCCGAGCATTTTGGATGACGATACCGCGCCGGATATTGATATACCGCATATTGAAGAGGACTTCAGCGGCGGATTTACCATTGATACCGACCTTTTCGGGAACAGCGATAACGACGATAACGGCAGCAAGGAGGAATAATTATGCAAAACTCACGCAAGGTAATAAAGCTGTGCCGCATACTCACCGAAGTATCAATAGCACTTTTAATAATTATAACAGTGTTTCTGCCGTTCGGAATTTCGTGGTATGTTGAAACCATGCACCGTTCGCAAACGCTGCCCGCCACCGTTATGGTGACCTGCTACCCCTGCGCGCCCTTTGTGGGCATTGCGCTTTTCATGCTGCGCAGAATACTCATACGCGCATATGACGGTGTGTTCTTTACGGGCGCCAATTCAAAGGATATAAGGGTAATATCGGGCTGCTGCGCGGTAATAGCCATTATAACCCTAATTGCGGGGCGGTATTACCTGCCGTTTTATATAGTGGGCTTTACCTTTGCCTTTTTGGCGCTGCTCACCTTTTCGGCAAACGCCATTTTGGCGGCGGCAAACGAAAAGTTGAATAATAACCCTTGACTTTAATACGGCAATATGCTATTATAATTTAAAATAAGATCTTTAAGCAGGGTGCTGTGATGCCGGCAAGATTGTAAACCGTAAAAAAAACCGATTAACGTATCGGTATGTTTTGTTGCGCTTACGACCTGCTTAAAAAGCGGGTCGTTTTTTTAGGAGCAGATTATGACACTGAACAACGCCTTTGTTTACCGAAACGGTAAAACAGAACAGCAAAATTACGAATTATCGGTCGGCGGCGTCGGCTTTCTTTCCGATTTTAATAATGTTTATATTTTTCCGGCTTTCTGTGATGTGCATGTGCATTTCAGAGAACCGGGATTTTTTTACAAAGAAACAATAAAAACAGGTTCGCTTGCAGCGGCGCGCGGCGGCTATACCGATGTTTGCACAATGCCGAACCTGAACCCCGTGCCCGACAGCGTGGAAAATATAAAAAAGCAGATAGAAATTATTAAAAAAGACGCGGCGGTGCGCGTTCACCCCTATGCCGCAATAACCGTGGGCGAAAAGGGCGAAACGCTTACAAATATGAAAGCCCTTGCCCCCTACTGCGTAGCCTTTTCGGACGACGGCAAGGGCGTGCAAAGCGAAGATATGATGCGCGCGGCTATGCTTAAAGCGAAAGCTCTCGGGAAAATAATAGCCGCCCACTGCGAGGATAACTCGCTGCTTTGCGGCGGATACATTCACAAAGGCGAATACGCCCGCCTGCACGGGCACAAGGGTATATGTGCTGAGAGCGAGTGGAAACCCATTGAAAGGGATTTAAGGCTTGCAAAGGAAACGGGCTGCAAGTACCACGTCTGCCACATTTCCTGCAAGGAAAGCGTGGAGCTGATACGCCGCGCTAAGACAGAGGGGGTAGACGTAACCTGCGAGACCGCGCCGCACTACTTAATATTTAACGATATGGATTTAAAGGAAAGCGGCAATTTTAAAATGAACCCGCCGATTAGAAGCGAAGAAGACAGGCAGGCTTTAATAAAGGGCTTGCAGGACGGCACAATTGATATGATAGCCACCGACCACGCGCCGCACGGTTATGATGAAAAATCGCTGGGTCTTGAAAACAGCCTTATGGGCGTTGTGGGGCTTGAAACCGCTTTTCCCGTGTTGTATACTTATCTTGTAAAGAAAGGCATAATAACGCTTGAAAAGCTTATTGAACTAATGGCGATAAACCCGCGCAGGCGGTTCGGCATAACGCAAACGGACGATATATGCGTTTACGATTTGCAAAGCGAATATAAAATTGACCCCGGCGAATTTAAAAGCAAGGGCAAAAGCACGCCGTTTGACGGGCTTACGGTAACAGGCAAAAACTTACTTACAGTATGCGGAGGTAAAGCAGTATGGAATATAACAGAAAATTAGTGCTTGAAGACGGCGCCGAGTATTACGGCACGGGCTTCGGCTACACGGGCGACGCGGTGTGCGAAATAGTTTTCAATACCTCTATGGTGGGGTATCAGGAAATAATATCCGACCCCTCTTACACCTATCAGGCGGTGGTTATGACCTACCCGCTTATAGGCAACTACGGCACTGCCGACGAAGACTACGAAACCAAAAACCCCACAATAGGCGGGCTGATTGTAAGGGAGTATAACGACCTGCCCTCTAACTTCCGCTATACCAAGACCCTTTCGGAAGTAATGGAAGAATATAAAATACCGGGGCTTGCGGGTATTGATACCAGAAAACTTACCCGCAGTATACGCGATTCAGGCTCGCGCCGCGGAATTATAACAAACGCCGATACGCCGACAGAAGAAGTGCTTGAAAAAATTAAAAATACCCCCGTGCCGCACGACGCGGTGGCTGCGGTCAGCTGCAAAAAGCGCCGCTATTCAAGAACGGCTAACGCAAAATACAATGTTGTGGCTATAGACTGCGGAATAAAACTCAACATTATCCGCTCGTTAAACGCGCGCGGGTGCAATGTTACGGTAATGCCTTACAACACCTCTGCCGCAGAGGTTAAAAAAATGAAGCCCGACGGCATTTTCCTCTCAAACGGCCCGGGCGACCCCGAGGACGTTATACCCGTAATTGACCTTGTAAAGAAATTAAGGGGCAAGTACCCGATATTCGGCATTTGCTTGGGGCATCAAATGATATGCCTTGCCTGCGGCGCCAAGACATATAAATTAAAATTCGGTCACCGCGGCGGAAACCACCCAGTTAAAAACCTTGAAACGGGAAAAATTGAAATAACCTCGCAAAACCACAGCTACGCCGTAAACGAAAAAAGCCTTGAAAACACGGGGCTTAAAGTCACCCACATAAATCTGCTTGATAACACGGTAGAGGGCGTAAGCGACGAAAAATCAAAGATGTTCAGCGTGCAGTACCACCCCGAAAGCGCGCCCGGCCCGCAGGACAGCGCCTATTTATTCGATAAATTCACGTCTCTTATGGAGGAAAACAAAAATGCCTAAAAGAACCGACATAAAAAAGATACTGGTAATAGGCTCAGGCCCTATTGTAATAGGTCAGGCGGCGGAGTTCGACTATGCGGGTACGCAGGCGTGCTTAGCGCTTAAAGAAGAGGGTTACGAGGTAGTCCTCTGCAACTCAAACCCCGCCACCATTATGACCGATACATCTATTGCCGACAAGGTATATATGGAGCCTTTAACCCTTGAATATTTAGCAAAGGTAATACGCTATGAGCGTCCCGACGCGGTGCTGCCGGGCATCGGCGGGCAAACGGGGCTTAACCTTGCCATGCAGCTTGAGAAAAAGGGCGTTTTGCGCGAGTGCAGCGTAGAGCTTTTGGGAACCTCAAGCCGCAGCATTGAGCGCGCCGAGGACAGAGAGCTTTTTAAAGAGCTTTGTGAAGAAATAGGCGAGCCTGTTTTGCAATCGGTAATAGCCGAAAGCCTTGAAGACGGGCTTAAAGCCGCCGAAGAAATAGGCTACCCCGTAGTTTTGCGCCCCGCCTTTACTTTAGGCGGCACGGGCGGCGGCTTTGCCGATAATGAGGAAGAATGTGCCGAAATATTACGGGGTGCTTTGGAGCTTTCCCCCGTTCATCAGGTGCTGGTGGAAAAAAGCATAAAGGGCTATAAGGAAATTGAATACGAGGTAATGCGCGATAATAACGATACCGCAATTACCATTTGCAATATGGAAAACGTTGACCCCGTGGGCATTCACACGGGCGACTCAATTGTAGTCTGCCCCTCGCAGACACTTACCAACAAAGAGTACCATATGCTGCGCGACAGCGCCCTTAAAATCATACGCGCCCTTAAAATCGAGGGCGGCTGCAACGTGCAGTTTGCGCTTGACCCGCTTTCATTTAACTACTATCTTATTGAGGTAAACCCCCGCGTTTCGCGCTCCTCCGCCCTTGCAAGCAAAGCAAGCGGCTACCCTATAGCGCGAGTCAGCGCCAAAATATCGGTAGGTATGCGGCTTGATGAAATTATGATAGCCAACACCCCCGCCTCATTTGAACCCGCGCTCGATTATGTTGTTACCAAAATGCCGCGTTTCCCGTTTGATAAATTTTCTTCGGCTAACAATAAGCTCTCCACACAGATGAAAGCCACGGGCGAGGTTATGAGCGTGGGCAGAACTATTGAGGAAAGCCTGCTTAAAGCCGCAAGGTCGCTTGAAATAGGCGTAAACCACCTTTATATGAAAAAGTTTGAAACTTTTTCGGACGACGAAATGTTAAATTATATAAAGGACGGCACCGACGACCGTATTTATGCAATTGCAGAACTCCTGCGCCGAAAGACCGATATAGGCATGATTTGCAACGCCACAAAAATAGATATGCTTTTCCTTGAAAAGATAAAGAATATCGTTAAAACCGAGAATAAACTGCGCGAGCATATAGGCGATACCGACACGCTGTATGCCGCCAAAAAGCTCGGATTTTCCGATGAATTTATAGGTAAGCTATGGGGTATGACGGGCGAAGAAATTTATAAAATAAGAGAAAAGCGCGGTATGTTCCCCGTTTATAAAATGATTGACACCTGCGCCTCGGAATTTGAAAGCTATATCCCCTATTTTTACTCGACCTATGAGGACGAAAACGAATCGGTAGTGTCGGATAAAAAGAAGATAATAGTTTTAGGCTCGGGACCCATAAGAATAGGTCAGGGCGTTGAGTTTGATTACTCCACCGTGCACGCGGTTACCACAATTAAAAAATCGGGGTATGAGGCGATAATTATAAACAACAACCCCGAAACCGTCTCGACCGATTACACCTGCTCGGATAAGCTCTACTTTGAGCCGCTCTGCACCGAGGACGTTATGAACATTATCCACCTTGAAAAGCCTATAGGGGTTATAGCGTCTCTCGGCGGGCAGACCGCCATTAACCTTGCCGAAAGCCTTAAAAACCGCGGGGTTAAAATTATCGGCACCGACTGCGAGGCAATAGACCGCGCCGAAAACCGCGATTTATTTGAAAAGGTGCTGAAAGAGCTTAATATCCCGCAGCCGCAGGGCAAGGCGGTAACCAAAATTGAGGACGGCGTAAAAGCCGCCGCCGAAATCGGCTACCCCGTGCTTGTGCGCCCCTCATTCGTATTAGGCGGTAGGGCTATGCAGATAGTGGCGGACGAAGAGCAGCTGCGCCGATACCTGCGCACGGCGGTTGAAATTGACGAAGATAAGCCCGTGCTTGTTGATAAATACATTTCGGGTAAGGAGCTCGAAGTAGACGCCATTTGCGACGGTAAGGACGTTTTCGTGCCTGGAATTATGGAGCTTGTGGAGCGCACGGGCATACACAGCGGCGACTCAATAAGCGTGTACCCCACATTCAGCATAAGCGAAAAGGTGCGCGAGACAATACTTGATTACACAAGGCGGTTAGGACTGGGCATCGGCATAATAGGGCTTTACAACATTCAGTTTATTGTTGATAAAAACGATAATGTGTTTATAATAGAAGTAAACCCGCGCTCTTCAAGAACCGTTCCGTTCCTTTCAAAGGCTACGGGTTTCAGCCTTGCCGACATTGCAACGCTGGTAATTTTAGGAAAAAGCCTTAAAGAGCAGGGCTTTGATAAAATTTACCCGGGAGACAAAAAGCGCTGGTATGTAAAAGCCCCCGCGTTCTCGTTTTCAAAGCTCAGAGGGCTTGACGCTTACCTGTCACCCGAAATGAAATCCACGGGCGAAGCCATAGGCTACGACGATAAACTCACCCGAGCGCTTTACAAGGCGCTTAAAGCCAGCGGTATGAACGTTATGAACTACGGCACGGTGCTTGCCACCATAGCCGATAAGGATAAGGAAGAGGCGCTGCCGCTTATTCGCCGCTTTTACAATATGGGCTTTAATATTCAGGCAACGGCGGGCACGGCTAAATTTTTAAAGCAAAACGGAATACGCACCCACGCAGTTGGGAAACTTAGTGACGGAAGTAAAGAAATAACCGACGCAATACGGCAGGGCTATGTTACCTACGTTATAAACACGCGGGATATGAATTCCTCCGGAGTGCTGTCGGACGGGTACGAAATCCGCCGCTGCGCGGTTGAAAACAACGTTACAATGTTTACGTCACTCGATACCGTTAAGGTGCTGCTTGACGTGCTTGAAGAAACCACCCTCGGTATTTCCACAATAGACGCTTGAAAGGAAACGCTATGAAACAGGATTTTTACGAAGTTACGGAAAACGAGCAAATTGCCCCCTCGGTTTTTAAAATGACGCTTGCGGGCGATACCTCGCCGATTACCGCACCGGGGCAGTTTGTAAACATTAAAATACCCGAGTTTTACCTGCGCCGCCCTATTTCGATATGCGATTGGAACAGTAATACCCTTACAATTATTTACAAGGCAGTAGGCGACGGAACAAGCGCTTTAAGCCGCATACAAAAAGGCGAAAAATTGGACCTTTTAATTTCCCTCGGCAACGGGTACGATACCTCGCTTTCGGGCGATAAACCCCTGCTTATAGGCGGCGGCGTGGGCGTTCCTCCCCTTTTCGGGCTTTGCAAAAAGCTTATCGCCGAAAATAAGACCGTAAACGTAATTTTAGGCTTTAACACAAAATCGGAAATATTTTTAGAGGATGAGTTCCGCGCGCTCGGCGCTAACGTAGCCGTTACCACGGCGGACGGCTCTTACGGGCTTAAAGGCTTTGTAAACGCCGCAATGGAATATGCCGATTACAGCTATTTTTACACCTGCGGCCCGAAACCCATGCTAAAGGCGGTAAACGCCTCCGCGAAAACAAGCGGGCAATTTAGCTTTGAAGAGCGCATGGGCTGCGGCACGGGCGCCTGTATGGGCTGCACCTGCAAAACAAAAAATGGTCCTAAGCGCGTTTGCACCGAAGGCCCCGTGTTTTTAAGGGAGGAAATAGAATGGTAAATACGTCAGTCAACCTCTGCGGAATAAGCCTTACAAACCCCGTAATTCCCGCAAGCGGCACTTTCGGCTTCGGCTATGAATTTACACGGTTTTACGATATAAATATTTTAGGCTCAATATCCCTTAAAG
>CAJJPG010000033.1 GCA_905193585.1 uncultured Oscillospiraceae bacterium | reverse complement strand
AAGATACGGTTTGAAAAGTTGTTAACTGAGTAGATGAAAAGGAAATCAGGTTCGAGTCCTGAACAACCGCCATTACTGTATTTGAAAAAACGGAAGTATTGCAGGCACTGCAATTTTTCCGCGCGGATTTTTTCGCAGCGTCATAAGTCAGGATACCTGCCGTGTCTTTTTTGGTTCAACGCGTCTTTGGTGTGAGAAGTGCAACCGATTTATCGCTTTACAGCGTGGCTTTGGGTTTGTGCTTTTCAAATGCCGGGGTCGGGTTTGCTGTATTTTGCTATAAATCTGTTGTACTCTTTTAACCTGTGCGGTTGAAAGGGTATTTTTATTTTGCAATGGGGGATAAAGCGCTTGGAAACAAAAAACAAAAGATATAAATTGAAAGAGGATTTTGTAATGAACAAGCGGATATTCAGCATATTACTTGCCTTGGCAATACTGTTTTCCACATTGCCCATGGCGGTATTGGCTGACGAGCAGAACGGGGATCTTTCCGTTTCCACTTCAGCCGAGCTTGCGGCGTTTGCCGCGAGCGTTAACGGCGGAAACGACTATGCGGGGAAAACCGTGGTATTAAAAGCCGATATTAACCTCGGCGGAGAAAACAGCCCATGGACGGCAATAGGAAATAAAAGCAATAAATTCAAAGGCACGTTTGACGGAAATAATCACGTTGTCAGCGGTCTTTATATTGCGGAGGGTTCGTATATCGGGCTGTTCGGCTATGTGGACGGCGGAACGGTTAAAAACGTTACCGTCCGCGGCTCTGTAAGCGGTTCAGGCAATGCGGCGGGCGTTGTAGGCTATTTAAAAATAGGTAGAATTGAAAACTGCGGAAACAATGCTTCGGTAAGCGGCGGCAGCGCCGTAGCGGGCGTTGCGGGTTATGTCGGCGGCGCGTCTGTCATCAGCGGCTGCTATAACTCGGGCGATATTAAGGGCATAACGGGCTATATAGGCGGCGTTACGGGTCAGCACTGGCAGGCAGGCGAGGTTACCGATTGCTACAACAGCGGAACGGTAACAGGCCCCGCTACGGTAGGCGGCGTTACGGGCGGTCACAAAGCCGCGTCTCCTGTGCTTACAAATTGCTATAACGCGGGAAAGGTTGTAGATTCCGCAGGCAGAGGCAACAATATCGGCGCGGTTATAGGCGCGAGCAGGGGAACAAATACAAACTGCTATTATATAAAAGGTATGGGCTGTGATACGAAGAGCGGTATTACCGAAACAGAGACCATTTCGGCGACTGCTCTCGGTGCTGCATTTAAAGAAGATACCGACGGGCTTAACGGCGGGCGCCCCGTTTTGAAATGGCAGCAAAAGACTCCCGACCTTATAATAGGAACCTACGAGGAGCTTAAAGCGTTTGCCGACAGCGTTAACGGCGGAAATACATATGAGGGAAAATATATACGCCTTGATGTTAACGTTAACCTCGGCGGAGAAAACAGCCCATGGACGGCAATAGGAAATAAAAGCAATAAATTCAAAGGCACGTTTGACGGAAATAATCACGTTGTCAGCGGTCTTTATATTGCGGAGGGTTCGTATATCGGGCTGTTCGGCTATGTGGACGGCGGAACGGTTAAAAACGTTACCGTCCGCGGCTCTGTAAGCGGTTCAGGCAATGCGGCGGGCGTTGTAGGCTATTTAAAAATAGGTAGAATTGAAAACTGCGGAAACAATGCTTCGGTAAGCGGCGGCAGCGCCGTAGCGGGCGTTGCCGGGTATGTCGGCGGCGCGTCTGTCGTCAGCGGCTGCTATAACTCGGGCGATATTAAGGGCACAACGGGCTATATAGGCGGCGTTACGGGTCAGCACTGGCGTGCGGGCGAGGTTACCGATTGCTACAACAGCGGAACGGTGACAGGCCCCGCCACGGTAGGCGGCGTTACGGGCGGACACAAAGCCGCGTCTCCTGTGCTTACAAGCTGCTACAATGCGGGTCAGATTGTAGATTCCGCAGGCAGAGGCAACAATATCGGCGCGGTTATAGGCGCGAGCAGGGGAACAAATACAAACTGCTATTATATAAAAGGTACGGGCAGTGATTCAAACGGCGGCCTTACCGAAACCGAGACTCTTTCGGCGGCGGCTTTAGGTGCCGCGTTTACCGACGGCGTTGCGTTTCCGAGGCTCGTTTGGGAGTCTTCGGTAAGTAATGCCGAGCCGGTACGTCCGATTTTCACGGAGAAAACAGAATTATCGGCACAGCTTGCGGGATATATCAAGGCGGCGGTAAAAAGCGCCAAAGAAAAAGCGGGCGTTACAGGCACGCTTTTGGGAAATCCCGATTACATGGCGGGCGCAAGTTCTACCGCTACCGACTGGATGGCTCTTGCCATGGGCAGATTCGGCTATTTTGATTCGGCTGACGGCAAATATTATTTTATGATAGACGACGGCACAGGCTATGCGGATTATCTCGCCGCAATGAAAGCGTATAATGAGAAGACCTATGCCGCGAACGGCGGTATATTGCACAGCGCCAAGGCGACCGAATGGCACCGTGCGGTTGTGGCAATAAAGGCGCTCGGCGGCGACCCGACCGAATTCGGAACATACAACGGCGTGCCTATTAATATGATTGCCGACGGCAGCTATAACAACGTGCTGCGGGGAGGCCCCGGCAAGCAGGGTATAAACGGCTGGATCTGGGGCTTGATTTCAATGGATACGGGAATGTACGCGGTTCCCGCCGACGCAAAGTACCCGCGCGAGGTATTTATTAAGGAAATACTTAAAATGCAGCTGACCGACGGCGTAAACGGCAACGAATACGGCGGCTGGGTACTCGGCGGCTACGGAACGGTTTCCGATGTGGATATTTCCGCAATGGCTATTCAGGCGCTGGCACCCTATTACAATGACGATACGGTTTACACCTATAAAAACGAGATAAGCGGCAAAGAGGTATCCAAAACAGTCCGTCAGTGTATTGACGAGGCGCTGGATACGCTCGGCTCAAAGCTGAATTCAAATGCGGGCTTCACCTCATGGAACACAAATAACGTGGAAAGCATTTCGCAGGTGGTGGTTGCGCTTTGCTCGCTCGGTATTAACCCGAAGAATGATGAGCGCTTTATCACACCCGACGGAAAGACCCTTTTGGACGGAATGCTTGCTTTCCGTGTATCAAACGGCGGTTTCTGCCACGTTTTAAACGGCGGCTGGAACTCCATGGCGAACGATCAGGCGACATATGCGCTGGTTTCCTACTGGCGGCTTGAAAACGGCATGCGCACCCTTTACGATATGCGCGATAATTGGACAAAGACTCAAACTGCCGCAATAAAGGCTGCTGCCGACGCGATTAACGCTTTGCCCGATCCCGGAGTGAGCGATTATAAAGCAAGGCTTAAAGCCGCTCTTGCGGTATACCGCGCGGTAGACGAAACAGAGCGCAGATATGTGGAAAATTATTCTACGCTCGCCTCTGCCATAGCGCTTGTCGGCGGAGAAGAGGCTCTTGATTCGGACGCGCCTTATATCACATCGATTTCGGTAATAAAGGCACCGGATAAAACCCGATATTACGGCGGCGAACGGTTTGACAAAACCGGCATGGTCGTTACCGCCCGTTACAGCGACGGCTCGGAAAAGGAAATTACTGATTATAAGGTTTCAGAGACGGGGGAGCTTGCCCTTACGACCGATACGGTTTATATTTATTACGGAATTTTAAAGACCTCTGTTTCCATTGAGGTGCGCGAAAAAATGCCTTGGGACGGCGAGGGCACTGAGGACGACCCGTATATTATTAAAACGCCCGATGACATAGTTGACCTCTATCACTATGTTTCGGATAAAAAAATGGTAACCGCCGGTGTACACTTTAAACTTACGGCAGATCTGAACCTTAAAAACATCAACGATTGGCGCGGTATTGCCGATAATGTTGCCACTGGTTTCAGGGGCCACTTTGACGGAAACGGTCACTCTGTCTGGAATATAAACGGTCTTACAAATAATGTAAACGGATTTTTCGGTAAGCTCGGTGACGGCGCTTTGATTGAAAATCTCACAATTGCAAGCGGCAGCATCGGCGGCAGCTACCATACCTCTATCGGTGGTATTGCGGGTTCTGTTGCGGAAAATTCCACAGTTACAATTAGAAACTGCCGCAACTACGCAAGCATGAGCGGTACGTTCGGTATCGGCGGTATTGTCGGCTTTGTTGACGGCGGCGCGTTTGCGAATATTGAAAACTGCTCGAACCACGCGGTTATAAAGTCTTCTTATACAGGCGGCGGCATTATCGGTCAGGTGGGCGAGAACAGGCGCAAGGATAACGGCGCAAGGGCGAAAATAGTAAATTGCTACAATACGGGAGAACTTACAGGCAAAGGTTCATGGGGACTCGGCGGTATTGTCGGCAGCTTCCGCATCGGCGGGAAAACTCTTGAAAACGTAATTGAAAATTGCTATAATACAGGTATTGTTCCCGAGCTTGAAACCGCCGGGGCTGTTTTCGGAAGTGTTTGCGAAACGGTTCTGAAACTTCAAAACGTTTATTATCTTAATTCGTCAAACACAAAGCAGGGCGGTGTGTTTACCGATGAAGGCAGCGACGAGGTAGGTACGGTCATTGGCACGGCAGCCGCCGAAACCGGGACGGAAATGAAAGCGGACGCGTTTGCAGGCGTTCTCGGCGGCGCGTTTGCAAAAGACGCGGACAATATAAACGGCGGTTATCCCATACTTGCGGGGCAGAAAGCAACGGGCGAGGAAGCCCCCGTTCGCGCAGGTCTTGAAATATCAACAGCCGATGAGCTGAAAGCATTTGCCGACCGTGTAAACGGCGGTGAAAACTTCTCGGGCAAAACGGTAATGCTTACCGCGCATATAGACCTCGGTAAATTTGAAAACTGGACGCCCATAGGCAAATCGAGCAAATTCCAGTTTGACGGTATGTTCGACGGACAGAGCTATGTTATCGATAACCTTTATTCCAAAACGGGCGGTTTGTTCGGCTATGTCTGCAAAAACGCCGTAATTAAAAATGTAAGCATTGCAAGCGGCGAGATAGGTCAGAGTAACCTCTCATTTATAGGCGGTATTGCAAACTGGAGCAACGGCGCGGATTTCATTAACTGCCGAAACGGCGCGGATATTTACGCTTCGGGTTACAGCGGCGGAATAGTAGGAACCGTTCGCGACGGCGGCGAAAGTACAATTTCAGCGTGCTGTAACACGGGCAGTATCTACGGCGGGCGCAGCGGCAATGTCGGCGGTATTGTGGGTCATCTTGCCACAAGCTCAAACGGAACCTCTGTTAACGTGATTATTACCGATTGCTATAACGCGGGACTCGTGACAACAACAGGTGACGCCGCGGGCGGAATCGTCGGCCGCGCACAGGACGGGCATACCGTTAAAAACTGCTACAATGCGGGAAAAGTTACCGTAACGGGCACAAGCTCTATAGACGGTGCGGGCGGTATTGCAAGTCTCATGACTTCCGACAACACCGTTGAAAATTGCTATTATGATTCCTCCGCAACCGAAAAAGGTGTTTCAAACGGCAATTTTGCGGCTGCGGCGAAGACCCCGGAGGAAATGAAATCCGATGAATTCCCGAAACTTTTGGGCACGGCGTTCAAAAAGGACGAATATGCGCTTGTCAACAACGGATACCCGCTTGTATACTGGCAGAAAACCGAGGACGCCGATTCGGTAAACGAAGTTATAAATAAAATCGCGGCTATCGGCACGGTCACTCTGCAAAGCGCCGATTCGGTCAACAGTGCGAGAAACGCTTACGATAATCTGGATGAGTCGTTAAAGGCACTCGTTTCAAACTATGCCGTTCTGCAAAGCGCGGAAAAGACATTGCTTGAAATGCAGACCTTACAGCAGGCTAAGGAATCCGCAAAATCGCAGCTTGAAAATTATAAGCGCCTTGCGGATTACAGAGACAGCCAAAAGAAAGAGCTTGAAGACATTATTTCGAAGGGCAGTAAGGCTATTGAAGCAGCGCTGACCGCAGAGGACGCGGCAAAGGCTTTAGCGGCGTTTAAGGTTAAAATGGACGCCGTAAAGACGGATAAGCAATTAACCGAAGAAGAAAATAAAACGAATAACGGCGCGAATAATTCCGCCGGTATACCCAAAACAGGGGATACCTCAGATATGCCGTTATGCGCTTCGGTTATGCTTATCAGCCTTTTGGGTATTGCATATTTCTCAGATAAAAAGAGAAAAACACACTGATTTAAAACAGCAAGGGATGCGGCTTTGCGCCGCATCCCCGTATCTGCTTAAAAGGATGTTTTATGAAAACGGTAAAAAGAACTTTCGGCATATTTTATTGCGCGGTAATAATATTTGTTATGCTGCTGCCCGCTAACCTATCGGTCAGCGCGGCTGCGGGACCGTCATTAACCACCACGCTTACCGATAACACGGTTCAGCGCGGCAGCAAAAAGACCTTTGACGTATGGGCGAGAAATTCCGCAGGCGAGAAGATAAGGGCGACCGTTAAGCTGAACGGTAAAAAGGTGGAGCCAACCTGGGATGACAATGAAAAAACAAGCTACACACTGGTTTTTGAGAAAAACGGCGAAAATACCGTTACTGTTTCCGCCTCTTCCGACGGCGGAAAAAAGAAAACCCTTACATATCGCATTACCTATAAAAAAGCGCAGCCCGGCGAACCGATAGGAAACGCCGTATGGAGCGTGGAGCTTTTCACCATAGGCTGCGGTTATCTTGTAAAACCGATTGAAGTACCGATTTATGAGGGCGAAACCGCCGCCGAGCAGCTGGTAAGACTGCTGCACAACAGCGGTTATGTGGGATATTACGGCGGCACGGTAAAATCGTCGTTTTATCTCGCCTACATTGCCGACGGAACAGCCGCGGGCGCTAAATATAATAATTATCAAAAAAGCGGCGTTCCCGCAAATCCGAAAAAGCTCAATCTTTCACCGAAAATTCCCGAAATACTTATTCCGCACCTTAAAAGCACCATGACATTTTACGACCCCGAGGATTACAAAAAGAACTGGTCGGGGTATCTCGGTGAATTTGCATTTACAAACGGTTCGGGTTGGATGTACTCGGTAAACAATATATTTCCAAACGTAGGCTTTGCGGATTGCTACCCATCTGACGGCGATGTTATAAGGGTGCAGTTCACTCTGGGCTACGGCGCGGACATAGGAGGCTTCGGCGCTATGGGTACGGAAATTCCCGATGTTGAAAATCAGCCCACCGCAGGTTACTTTGCGGTTGCTGATAAGGACGTGCTGACTATGGCAATATGTAAAGCGTCGGCGGGAGACATGTCAAAAGCGGGCGTGAAAAAGGCATATGAGAACGCTTTAGCGGTTATGGCGGAATTAAACGCAAGCCAAAGCCGCGTTGACGAAGCTGCGAAATCCTTAAACAGCGCTTTGTCAAATACGGGCGGCAAATCCGAAAACAATTCTTCAAAAAGCAATAACAGCACTCAAAATAAAACGGAAACCGCAGGGAGCGCACATGGCGGCGGCGAAAAAGCACCGTACGGTTCTTCCCCCGGCGGGGTATCTGACGCGGCGGTATCCGAAGAAGACTCCGCAATAATCAGTACCGACTTTGCGGATGTGAAGACAGAAAACGAAACGGGGAGCAACGCCGAAAAGAAAGGCAACAGCCGCTCCGTGATTCCCGTTGTAATTATCGCTGTTGCGGCGGCAGCTGCCGCGTCTGCGGCGGTAATTGTGTTTATAAAACCGAAAATCATCAAAAAAACCGATTGAGAAAAGAGGGCAAACGCATGTTAAAACGGATAACCGCCGTGATTTTACTTATTATCACGGTTTTTACATGTTCGGTGTGTGTTTGCGCCGATACGCCGCACAGCGGCGGAGCATACGACATAATGTCCGTTGCGAAGGGGATTATCGAATGGAAAAAAAGCGATGTAGGCTCTGCTTCCGACGGTTTTCTTATAAACGATAAGTTTCTGGAGCTTGCCGGAACTACCCCCGGGGACTGGTTTCCTATAGGACTTGGCAGACTGGGAATTAAGGACAACAACGCGGGCTATCTTGCCGTTATTAAAGACAGGATAGAGGAAAGGTATAAGCAATCGGGCAAGCTCAGCGCCGCCAAGGCCACCGAGTGGCACAGGATTGCCCTTGCGGTTCTTGCAATGGGCGGCGACCCTACGAATATAGGAAAGGACAGCGGCGGGAAAAGCATAAACCTTATTGCCGACGGCACCTATGACCGCGGCAAAACAACGCCGCTCGGCAGGCAGGGCATTAACGGCTGGATATGGGGGCTTATAACGCTTGACAGCATGAGTTACGAAGTACCTGAAGGCGCTTATTACACCCGCGACGATATAATAGTTGAAATAATAAAGCAGCAGTTGACCGACGGCGGCTTTGCTTTAAGCGGAAAAACCGCCGACGCCGATATTACGGCAATGGCTCTGCAGGCGCTGGCGCCCTATTACAACAGCGAGAAAAGCTATACCTATACTCAAAGAGTCAATAAAAAAGAGGTTACCAAAGCCGTTTATCAAATAGTGGACGAAGCGCTTGAATGTCTTTCAAAACAGCAGCTTGATACGGGCGATTTTGCAAGCTGGGGAACGGAAAACGTTGAAAGCACCGATCAGGTGGTAGTGGCGCTCTGCTCGCTCGGAATTGACCCTTTGACAGATAAACGGTTTATGAAAAACGGAAATACATTACTTGACGGTATATTGAAATACCGAATGGCGGACGGCGGGTTTATTCATTCCTTTACCTACGACCCCGATAATCCCACCTCACTGCCCGATAAATCAAATACAATGGCGAGCGAACAAACGCTTTATACCATGGCGGCGCTTTGGAGATATAAAAACGGAATGAGGGCGCTTTACGATTTCCGCGGCGAACAATGCACGGCGCTTAAAAAACGCATAGACGACCTTAAAGCGCGCATTGACGGCATAGGCGCGCCGGCAAATGAAATTAAAGAGCTGCTTGCCGCTTATTATTCTCTTCCCGAGGGGGAAAGGCGCTATGTAAGCAATTACCGCCGTTTATCGGACGCGGCAAAAAAGGCGGGCGTTGATATAACCGAAATTGCCGATACAACCAAGGTGACCGAAAGCCCGAAAGACTCGGAAGAGACTGCCGCTCTGCTTTATTTTTCCGCTTCCGACCGAAAGGCGGCGGATAACCTGCCCGCAAAGCCCTCGACCGAGCAATATGTGCTTGTGACTTCATTGCTTGATAAATTGAAAAATTCGGAAGATTTTGAGGGTAAGGAAAAGTACCTTGAAAAACTCACCGCCGCAAAGGCGGCAATAGCGGCGGTTCAGGCGGAGATAGACTCAATCAATTCCGATATTAAGAAAAAGCTGTACCCGTTTGACAAAATGAAAATAAGCGATAAAAAAACGGTTGACGGCATTGTAAAACGCTATAATGCGCTGACTGAATACGACAGGCAGAAAATTGAACGCTGGGAAGATGTTATTAAAACAAAAACCAAGATAGATAATTTACTTCGCGGAATTGTTATCGCGGTTGTTTTATGTGTAATTGCCGCCGTTACCGCGGTGCTGCTTATCAGGCGCATAAAATTAAAGCGGCGCAAAAAGGAAGCCGAAATGGAGGAACTGGCGGCTCTTTATAAAGACGAATAAACCGAAAAAGAGGGGAGAGGTACGGTATGAAAAAGGATATTCTTGCGATATTCGCTATTGTTTTGATTATTGCGGCGGTTATAAACGGAACGCATATTCAGTCGGTAGACGAGTATTATCTTACGCATATCGACGATATAACCCCCGAGAGCGAGACGGTAAAAATCAGTATTCGCTGCAATACCGTTCTTGAAAATTACGGCGATCTCGACCCCACCCTCCGGTCGGATGAATTTGTTCCGCCCGACGGCGTTATTCTCCCCGAAACCGAATATGTGCTGAGAGAGGGAGACACAGTCTTTGATATTTTAGACAGGGCTGTGCGGTATAACAGAATACAAATGGAATTTCAGGGAGCGGACGAAAACAGCTACGGAAGCGTATATATTCAGGGCATAAATTATCTTTACGAATTTTCCTGCGGTCCGCTTTCGGGCTGGATGTACCGTGTGGACGGGGAGTTTCCGAACTACGGCTGTTCAAAATACAAGCTCAGGGACGGGCAGGTTATCGAGTGGGTATATACCTGCAATCTCGGAAACGACGTTGGCTGTTACTTTATGGGGGGTGAGGAAAAATGAGGGCGTTCGGAAATTATCATCCGTTGGTGCTTATGACGTACTTCCTTTCTGTTCTGTTGGTTTCAATGTTTGTGCAGAATCCCGTATTACAGCTTTCGGCGCTGCTCGGCGGATGCGCGTTTTCGGTTATTTTATCGCGCAGGCGTCAGGTGCTGTCCGATTTTGCTTTTTACGCTCCCATGTTTTTAATGGTGGCGGTTACCAACCCCTTGTTTTCCCATAACGGCGTAACACCGCTGTTTTTCCTTAACGGAAATCCCGTTACATTGGAAGCGTTTATATACGGCGCCGCAATCGCGGTTACGGTAATCGGCGTTATGCTGTGGTGCAAATGCTACGGCGCGATTATGACAAGTGATAAGTTCCTTTACCTTTTTGGCAAAGCTGTTCCGAAACTTTCGCTTATATTATCAATGGCGCTCAGGTTTATTCCTCTGTTCAGGCGGCAAATGAAAAGGGTAAGCAGGGCGCAAAAGGCAATGGGGCTGTACTCTTCAAAAAGCTATACTGACAGAATTAAAAGCGCCCTGCGCGTATTTACCGCTATGATTTCATGGTCGCTTGAAAATTCTATAGAAACAGCCGATTCAATGAAAGCAAGGGGCTACGGCATTAAAGGCAGAAGCAGCTTTTCGCTTTTCCGTTTTCATGCAAACGACGGTGTTTTGCTTGCGGTTTGCGCGGTGCTGCTCAGCGTTACTTTAGCGGGTCATGCACTGTCGCGGCTTGATTTTTACTATTATCCGCGCATAAGCGGAATACCTTTAACGCCGTTTGCGGTATTTGTTTATATTTCTTTCGGAATTTTATCGTTTTGCCCGTTTATTATTGAAGTAAAGGAGGCGCTTATATGGAAATATTACGTATCGAAGATTTGAGCTTCCGTTATGCAAAGGCGGAGCAAAACGCGGTGGAGCATGTAAGCCTGTCGGTAAACGGTGGCGAGTTTACGGTCGTATGCGGCGAATCGGGCTGCGGTAAAACCACGCTGTTAAAACTGCTTAAAAGGGAACTGACCCCCGCGGGGGATATGACCGGAGAAATTTTTTATAAGGGAGTACCGCTGCGCGAGCTTGATAATAAAACAAGCGCCTGCGAAATAGGCTATGTTCTTCAGAACCCCGATAACCAGATAGTGACCGACAAGGTGTGGCACGAGCTGGCTTTCGGTCTTGAAAATATGGGCGTTCCGACCGATGTAATCCGCAGGCGGGTAGGAGAAATGGCAAGCTATTTCGGTATTGAGGACTGGTTCCGCAGAAAGACGGACGAACTTTCGGGCGGTCAGAAGCAGCTTTTGAATCTTGCCGCCGTTATGGTTATGCAGCCCGAAATACTTATTCTCGACGAACCTACAAGTCAGCTTGACCCGATAGCCGCGGCGGATTTTATCGCGACGCTGCAAAAACTTAACCGCGAGCTGGGGCTTACGGTAATTTTGGTTGAGCACAGACTTGAAGAGGTTTTTCCGATTGCCGATAAGGTTCTTGTCATGGAAAACGGCGGGGTTCTGCTTTATGATACCCCGGGAAATATCGGCGCGTCGCTTGCCGGAATACGGCGGGATCACCCGATGATGTACGGGCTGCCGAGCGCCGTGCGCATATACAATGCGCTGAATATTAAGGATGATTGCCCTTTGACGGTAAGAGAGGGAAGAGATTTTCTGCAAAAATATTTTGCGGATACCGATTATCAGCCGAAATATCCTGTTTATCGCCCGAATGACGATATAGTTATAGAATTGAAAAACGTATGGTTTCGTTACGAAAGGGATCTGCCCGATATTCTCAGGGCAACATCGCTGCAGGTTCACCGCGGTGAAATTTACTGTATTCTCGGCGGTAACGGCACGGGAAAAACCACAATGCTCAATGTTATATCGGGGCTTAATAAAGCCTACCGCGGCAAGGTTCTGATTGACGGAAAGCCTATAAAGGAGTATAAGGGGAATTCCTTATACCGAAAAAAGCTTGCGTACCTGCCGCAAAATCCGCAAACTGTTTTTATTAAGGATACCGTGCGCGAGGATTTTACGGAAATTCTTGAAGCGTTGGATATTCCGAAAAACGAACGCGCGCAAAGAACAGACGCGGTTGTCGAAAAAATCGGAATATCGCATCTTCTTACCAAGCACCCGTTTGATTTGAGCGGGGGCGAGCAGCAAAAGTGCGCAATTGCGAAAATGCTCCTGCTAGAGCCGGAAATACTTTTACTTGACGAGCCTACAAAGGGTTTGGACGCTTATTCAAAGCGTACGTTAAAGGAAATTCTCGCCTCTTTGAAAAATGACGGTTTAACGGTTCTTACCGTTACTCACGATGTGGAATTTGCCGCCGAAAACGCCGACAGATGCGCCCTTTTCTTCGACGGCGAAATATTATCCGCCGATGTGCCCGAAAAATTCTTTTCCGAAAATAATTTTTATACCACCGCCGCCAACCGTATGGCGCGACATATTTGGAAAAACGCCGTAACGTGCGAGCAGGTTATTGCGTGTGCCAAGGAAAGCGGGGAAAACGGCGAATGAAAAAATGGCTGTCGTACATAATACTCTGCCTTATTGTTCCCGCGGTTGTTTTAGGCGGCGCGCTGCTTTTTAAGGAAAAGCAGTATGCGTGGATTTCCCTGTGCGTAACGGTGCTTTCCTGCGTTCCTTTTTTTCTTCATTTCGAACACAGCGAAAACGATGTGCGAAAACTGATACTTATAGCCGTAATGGTGGCAATATCCGTAATAGGGCGGTTTATTTTCGCACCGATTCCCGGCTTTAAGCCCGTTACCGCAATGGTAGTTATAACCGCAATGTATTTCGGCGGCGAAGCGGGATTTATGACGGGAGCGCTCTCTGCGGTTATATCCAATTTTTATTTCGGGCAGGGCCCGTGGACGCCCTTTCAAATGTTCAGTTGGGGCATAGTAGGCTTTTTGGCGGGCGTTATAGCCGACCCGTTAAAGAAAAGTAAAATTGTTTTGGTGGTATATGCCATAGTATCGGGGGTACTGTATTCGCTCCTTATGGATGTATGGACGGTGCTGTGGGCGGACGGATATTTCAATATATCGCGTTATGCCGCCGCCGTTATATCTGCGGCGCAGTTTACAATTATCTATGCGGTTTCAAATGTTATATTTCTGCTTGTTTTTTCAAAGCCTATCGGCAAAATTCTTGAGCGGATAAAGGAAAAATATCGGTTGTAAACGATAAACTGAAATACCGTATACAATTAGACATTAGCGGTAACCGATAATTCCAATTCGGACGGAAACATTTCAATTACCGTAACCGAGCAGAGAAAAAGCGGCACAACCGTTTATATTTCGGCTTTGGGAATTGTTTCGTTTTTTTCAATTGAACTCAGGTCTGTTTTGAGAAACGCCGATAAAGTATAGTATAATAACACCCCCCCGACGCTTACCTGAAAATATAAATGTCGGGGGGTTAATTTATCGGTTTTAAAATTCCGGTTTGCTTTTTTGAGAATTTTATGGTAAAATACTGTCATATTGGGAGGGATTGCCTGTGAGAGAAAAAAAACGCGGTATAAGAATACAAACGAGAATCATTGTTTCCGCAATTTTATTGCTTATTCAATTTTGCTTTTTATTTTACGCGCTGCACGACGTAAGCCAGAAATCCGCGTTTATATATCAGCTTTCGCAAATTGCGGGCGTTATAACCGTTATTTATATAGTGAACCGCCGCGGCAACCCTAACCACAAAATCACCTGGATAATTTTTATTCTTGTTTTTCCTGTTTTCGGTATTTCAGTATTCCTGCTTTGGGGCGGCGGGCGTGTTTTCCCGCATTTGCGGCGGAAAATGGAGGTTTGTGAATCTCACTACCTGCCCACACTTTCAGAAAAGGAAAATGTACGTGAAAAGCTAAAATATTACGATATGTTCCATTCGCGCCAGGCGGATTATCTTTCGGGCGAATCGGGCTATCCGCTTTATACAAACACCTATACCGAGTATTTGTCGCCCGGCGAAAAGGTGTATGAGCGTATGCTTGAGGAGCTGAATAAAGCCGAAAGGTATATTTATATGGAGTTCTTCATATTGGCAGAGGGCGATATGTGGAACGGTATACACAAAATTTTAAGTGAAAAGGCGGCAAACGGGGTTGAGGTCAGAATTATTTTTGATGATTTCGGCTCTATAAAGCGCCAGCATAAGGATTTTATAGTAAATCTTCGCGCCGAGGGGATAGACGTATCGGTCTTTAACCCGATAAAGCCCTCAATGAATATTTTTATGAACAACCGCAACCACCGCAAAATTGTAGTGATAGACGGTGAAACGGCATTTACGGGCGGCTTTAACATAGGCGATGAATATATAAATAAAATGATAC
>CAJJPG010000032.1 GCA_905193585.1 uncultured Oscillospiraceae bacterium | reverse complement strand
CAAACCCGATTTTTTTCATTCCGTTTATCTCCCGTAATTCCTTTTTATTCAAAAATTATTATACAATATCACATTCAAATTAGCAAGCGCTAATTATATAGCCCCAGCACCTTTTCTGTTCTGCCGATTACCATATCGCGCAGTATTTGCGGCTCTAATACCTTTACCCTATCGCCGTAGCTTATGACCCACGAAACCAGTGCGTCGGAAAGCGCCGCACGAACGGTAAAGCAAAAGTCCTCATCCGTCACCTTTTTAATAAAAATATCCTCACCGAAGCGGTCGGCTACCTGCTCGGTTATTTTTTTGCTGCATTTCAGCTCAATATCGTATATTTCGCCGCCGTGCATACCGAAAAGCTTTGAGGTGTAATCGGGCGTATCAAAGTAATCGGTGTATTCGCTTACTTCCGAAAAATGCCGCTGCGGCATATCGGTTATTTCCACCTTATACATTCTGTCAAGCCGTAAATGAATTAAATTATCGTACTTTTCGTAATTGCCTATAACATAGTAGTGATCGTCCTGCCAGGTAAGCGCATAGGGGCTTATAAGCATTTCCTTTTTCTGCTTTTCTATAGTTCTGTCGGGCGAGAGCACGCGGTTTACATATTCAAAGCGTATTTTCTTTTTTTCTGATACCGCGCGGCTTATTTTATCAATACTGTAAAATATTTCTTCATTAACCGATTTTGCGCAGGAGGAAAAGTAAACGCGGTTTTCCCTTTTCTGCGCCTGATAGCGTGAAACAAATGAGTCCAGCTTTTTTACAAGCTCGCGGGTTTTCGCCGCGCTTATAAACCCCGCGGTGCGCACCGCGTCTGCCAGCAGATAAATCTCCGGTTCTTCAAACTCGCGTGAAGCCAAAAACCACCCTCTCGGCGAGCCCGAGCGCACAATATCCGCGCCGTAATCGGTAAGAGCGGATATATCGGCATAAACCGATTTACGCTCGGCGGCAATACCCTGCGAGTCAAGATACTCGCATATATCCGCCGCGGTAACGGGGTGCTCCTCGTCGCTTTCGCGCTTTAAAAAGTCTAAAATATAAAGTATTTTCAGGCGTTGCCCCTGCTTTTTTGCCATAAAGCGACCCTTTCCTTAAATTCATCATATGTCAGCATATTGTTTAAAACGTCAAGCATTGCTGACGAAGAAAGGCTTTGCGGCAGCTCTGAAAATCGTAAAAAATCCCGCCGTGCGGCGGCGCTGTCCGCTCTGCCCGAAAGCCCCGCCGAGAACATATCGGTCTTGGTTATCTTCCGTTTTCCGGGCGCGCGAGCTGCCAAAACTCCGCTTTTTTCAAGAGCCGCGGCTATAATTTCGGGTGACATTCCCTCAACGCCCAAAAGCCCCTCTTTTGAATATTTCGTCTTTCGCCGCTCCCTGCCTTTAAGCTCGGGAACATAGACGTTTATAATCTCGGTATCTCCCAAAATTTTTTTAAGGTACGCGCGTATAACCGCCCCCGCGCTGTCGGAATCGGTCATAACAATAACACCCTTTTCCCGCGCCGCCGCTCTTATAAGCGCCGTTTTTTCGGGGTTTTTGAAAATTCCGAAACCGTCCGTCGGAATTATAAGCGCGTCGATAACGTTTTCAAGTGTTATTTTATCGTACTTTCCCTCAACAATTACGGGTCGGTCAAGCCTTATCAACGCTTTCACCCTTTGCAATAATGTATATAAGCCGCACAATCAGCTGCTCAAGCACGGTTCTGGGGTCTGCCCCGAAGGATTTTAACTGCCTGTCGGCAGCAAGCAGCGCTTCAAAACTTAAAGACAGCCTTTTGAAATCAAATTTGGAAAGGCTCTGCGCGGCGCGGTCAAGCACAAACTCCCGCCCCTTATAGCCGAACTCCGCCGCAATTTCGGGGTTTTTCATGCCCTTTTTACGGCAAACAAAAACGCGGTATAAATCAACATAAGCCGACGAGACGGTGTACAGTATAATCATAGGTTCAAGCCGCATAAAGAAAAGCTCGTCAAGTGTTTTAAGCGCACCGCCCGCGTCCCGCGCAAATATATGCTTTGAAAGGTTGTAAACCGAAGCCTCCACCGTTTTTACCGACACCAAATCCACATCCTGCCGCGTTATAGTGCCGCCCGGCAGGTAAAAGCAGAGCTTGTTAAGCTCGTTTTGAAGTGTTGAAATATCCTCCCCCGCCGTTTCCACAAGATATTTCGCCGCGGCAGGCTCAAAGGTGCAGCCGCGCTTATGAGCGCCGTCGGTCAGCATTTTAACAAGCTCGGGCACTCTGCGGTGATTTAAGAGCACCGCGCACCCTCCGCCCTTTTCGGTTTTTGCAATCAGCTTTTTAAGCCGCGCGCTCTTTTTTGGGTCGGGAAACAGCGAATCAAACCATATAACAAAAACCGCATCGTCAGTCGGGTTTGTAACAAGAGTTAAAAGCTTTTCAAAGTCACCTGCGCCGCAGTGCTCAATATCATAGTCGCAAAGCACCGCGCACTTTTTATCCGACATTATAGGCAGCTGCTCCAAAAAGTCATACACATCCTGCAAATTACAGTCCGCTCCGAAACGGCTGTAATTGAAAATATCGTCCTTATCTGCAATCAGTGTGGTTATTTTATCAACATACATACGCTTTAAAAAGTCGTCCTCGCCCAGTATTATGTAAACCGGCGATAAAACTCCGCTTTTAATCTGACCTTTAAGCGCATCCTCATATATCACAGCCATTTTAATTTCCTGCCCCTTTCGCTTGCAATCTTACGGTAAATTTCATCAAGTCTCAGCTTATAAAGATGCTTTTTAAAAGCAAGCAGTGCGGCTATTACCGCGGCAACAAGAAGGAGTGAGGCGTAAAACTCCCCTGTTCCCATTTCAGAGGTAGCAAACGGCAGCGAGCCGAAAAGATTTATAATTCGGTTAATGTAATCGACAGCAAGCTCGGCGGCAATAAATAAAAGCCTTGATATATGCGGGAAACAAAGACCCGCAAGCAAGCCCACTGCGGAAATTTGCAGGGCTATGCCGGCTACCGCGTCTATCAGCAAATTGGTGAATACCGAAACGTTTGAAATATAACCGAAGGTGTAAATTGAAACCGGCAGTGTAAAAAGCGTAGCGGAAAGTGTTACAAATATTGCCGAGGCAAAGGCATATGCCGCTCCCGTTTTTAAAAGCTTTCTTTCCCTGATAAAATCAAGGCACGGCATAGCCACCGAAACAATGCCGAGGGTAGAAAGGAACGAAAGCTGAAAGGAAACGCTGAAAATGGTAAAGGGCGAAATAATAAACAGCAGTGCCGCCGCGCCGCCCAAAGAGTTTTCGGCAGTATTATCCCGCTCAGAGAGAATACTTGCAGCCACAAACAGCGAGCAAAAACCTGCGCGAAGAATTGATTTTGTAAAGCCGCATACTGCCGCCATAAAAAGCACGGTTGCGAACATAACAAACGCTCTTAAATATTTATTGTAAAAATGTTTTTTAATAAAGAACGCGGTAAGCCCCACAATAACCGACAGGTGCATACCCGAAACCACCATAACATGGCTTACGCCCGCATTTTTGATATTTGCGTAAAATTTATCCGAAAGGTACGAACGGTCGCCTATGGTAATCGCCGCAACAGTAGCGGCTTCATCATATTCCATATTTGAAAACAGCGTGTTTTTAATATACTTGCGTATGTTCCCTATTATATGGAGAACGGGGTCGTCGTTTCCGTTTTCTACCTTTATGTTTTTAAGGCTGCCGCGCAAGAATATTCCGTCAGCGTAATACGATCTTTTTTGTGTGCCGTTTTTAAAAGTTGAAAGAGACGCGCTTGCCTCTATACGGTTGCCGTATTCGGGCGCAGTCTCGCCGTAGCAGCTGCAAATTATGCGCGTGCCCTTTTTAAGGCGCCCGCATTTGCAAACCTCCAGAACCTCGCTTGTGTATGTTCCGTGGTCCTCCGGCTCGCTTACAACCGTAAATTCACCCTTTACAGTGTCGCCGTTAAGCTTCGACAATTCCGCCGCGTTAATAGATGTCAAAAGAATACTGACTGCCGTAACAGCCAGTATGAGAGTAACGATTATTTCAGCAGGACGGCGAAAATAAAGGGCTAAAAAGAATAGTATTATTAAGGCTATACCGCAGAAAAATACGGCGGATTGAGAGTAAAAGCCCGCAATGCACAGCGCGGCTGAAATAACCGCGCAAAAAAGCATGGGGCGCTTTTTCAAATAATCCGCCATAATAATTCATCTCCTTTTAACGGTTTTTCAGCTTTACAACACGGTTTTTTATAAGCGACAGATTCGCTTTCATCATATTGAAGTTAAGAATCAGATTGCCTGCAATAAATATGAGCAAAATTATTAACGAATATATAATTCCAGTAACAACAAGCTGATAATAAGAACGGCATAGATCTATATGGTTATAAAAGTAAGCAAAACAACCCGCTGCCACAGCAGTGTTTGTAAGCCATACACGGTACGACGGCCAAGAAGACTCATTGAGAATTACCCTGTTGGAATAGATCAAAAAATCGTTTGTCCTGTAAAGCAATGCCGCTATTGTTCCGAACAGTATACCGTATATTCCGAATTTAAAAGCAAATGCAACCGACAGCACAATGTTTATAGCCGTTTCCAATATGGCGCGGTTCTGCGTTTTTTTAAAATGACCCGCAATATTTACAAGATTATTTGCCGCAAATCTTGCAATGCTTAAAAACTGTACCGATACAAAAAGCGGCGGCAGCCATACATTGATATAATTATAGTCTGTCATACCCGAGGTATAAAGTTTCATAAACGGCAGGGTTAAAATTCCTATTACCGTAAACATATAATATCCGACCGTCATTATATCAAATTCATAAAGTCGGTATATTTGAACGAATCTTTTTCTGTCGGAATGATATGTCTGTCCGAGGTAAAAAACAAGGCCGTTGTTTATTGTGGAAAAAAGATTCAGTACGGTAGTATATATATAATTATAAACCGTATAAAGGCTGACTGCTTTAAGACCGTTTATAATCGAAAGGATTATCATATCGGTATTGGAAAAAATAAGGGTAGATACCTGATGCACCAATACCGAATTTTTTTGACTTATCGCTTCCTCATCCGGGGAAACGGTCAGGTCTATCCATTTATATTTTAATCGGATATATCCTTCGAAAAGTACCATTTGCAAAACATTGAAAACGAAAAAGACTATCTGAACCGCCAGAACGTCAAATCCGCTTTTAATCAGAATTATTTTGCTTAAATTTATTAAAACCGATATTATCGTGGTTATGTTTGTTACCACATAAGACTTTCCTTCGGCCTGCAGAAGAATTTTATATTTTCCCTGAAACATAAAATTAACCACATTGCCGAGTCCGCCGAAAAATATCAGCAGCGCCGCCATAAGGTAGCTTATACTCCCGCGTTTAATTATGCACGGATAAAGCACGGAAAACAAAACGAGCGCCGCAAAATACAGCTTACTTGTGCGTATATAATATTTATGCGTCGCCGCAAGAACCGAGTTGATCTTTCCTTGGTTATTTTCGGTCAGCGGTTTATAAAGTGCCTGAAGCGTTGCGGTTCCGACCCCCGCCTCAAACAGCGAAAGGTATACGAATAACTGATTTATGGTTGAAAGCAGTCCGTTAACCGACGAACCGTAACCGATTATAATTACTTTCGGAACTATTATTGCAAACAGAACCGTAAGCACCTGACCGATTATTCCGAAAACAATATTGTATACGCCCTTCTTGAAATTCATAAATCGGTCACCTGCCTTGAAGCTTGCGGTTTAATCTTAAAACGAAGTGAAGTGTGCGGAAAAGCTTATGCCTTAAAAACCATATTGATATTCTGTCTTTACCCGAAAGCAAGCTTTTGTAATACTTATTTTTTTCAAAATGCGGATATTTTTTAAGTGTGTAATCAACCAATTCGGACTGTAATTTATTATCCTGGTCGCACTCGTTAACGCGCATTGTTGCAGTAAAGAGAATATGATACACCGCCAAATATTCAATTTCATCCTTATACTCGGCAAATCTGCCCGTTTTATTGAAAAAGGCAATTATCGTTTCAAATGCCGGAATAATATCCTTATTACGCTTTAATTTACCGGCATCGGTTGAAAGCGACGTTATAGAGCCGGAACGCTGAACATAAAAATACAGCGGTTCGGCAAGATGTGTAATTTTTTGAGCGGAAGAAAGCAATTCGGCATTGACCGCCAAATCCTCCCCCATTAAGATATTTTCGGGTATCGACACATTATTTTTATCAAACAATGATTTTTTATAAAGCTTGTTCCATAGGCAGGGTAATATAAGCAACCTGCCGGATTCTTTCAGAATCGATTCATTATCCGAATAAACTGCGCTTTCGCGCCGTAAATGTTTTTCGTTTTCGTCAACGTAAATTACATCAAATGCAACTATATCGCTTTGGGTCTCCAGTGCTTTCCCGTATGTCGAAGCCATAAGGTTCGGAGAAATGTAATCATCGCTGTCAACAAACAAAAGGTAATCCCCGCCAGCTGCCGCAATTCCGGCATTTCTTGCAGCTCCGGGTCCTTTCTTTTCCTGTGTTATGATTTTTATTTTCTCCGGATATTCCTTTTTTAATTTCAGAACTATTTTTTCGCTTTCATCGGTAGAACCGTCTATAACGACTATTATTTCAAAGTCCTCAAACGTTTGCCCGAGGATGGATCTGATACATTTCTCAATATATTTTTCAACATTATAAACGGGAATTATAACACTTACAAGCATTTCTTTCCTCACAGTCGGAAAATTCTATTTTTAGTACCGCTGTTGAGCACCGCACCATCAACAATAATATTAAATGCCGACAAACTCTTCAATTTCTTTTTAAGCCTTACGCCGTTTTCACGGTCGGCGTCTGCATATAAAACCTTTAAGTCGCAAAGCGGCGACAGATGCAATGCGGCAGGCGATTTACTTAAAGGCGGAGCTTCCAGCAGCACCATATCTTTATTGTTTTTATCCTCGGTCAATTTATCCGCTGTTTTTCCCGAGATTATATCGTCCGCACTGTTAATTTTATAAACCGCGGTTTTTATACCGTATTTTTCCAATATGCTTGCCGTTTTTTCTACGTTACCGCTCATTTCTTCGGCGGATTCGTTGCCGAAAAACATAACCGTTTTTTTACCCGATGAAATAAGCCAACTGCTTATTTCGTCAATTGCAAAAGAATTTTTCTTTCCGATCTCAAAAGCAGGAGAAACCCCGATGTAATATTGCAAATCATCCGCGTCGTGTATTACGGTTTCAATAACGAACACAAAGAACATAACTATTACGGCAATAAAGCAACCGATTATAAAGAAGATTGCCGCATATTTTACGAAACCGCCGGTTTGGTAATCCTCAACATCCCTCTTTAAAACATTGAGCCTGAATGTCGGATCGTCTATGCCTTCCCTCATCCACTTTTCGGATTCGGAAATATACTTTGCCATGAGCTCCAGTGCTGCCTGATCGGACATAGCGGCGGGAACGGATACGGTAACGGCAAACGTGCCGTTATCTTCCTCTGTGGTTACATTCTTAAAAATTTCTTTTTCGCTCTTTGTGAAAACATCGGAGTCGGTTACTGCATTGCCCGCTATCAAACCTCTGTAATTATCGAAATAAACCGTGCGCCTTGAATATGTGCCTTCATCCATACCGTTGGGAATCTCAAAAGCCATTGTAACCGTTTCAGATACCTTTTTTGTGGCGTTCTTGTCTTCCTTTTTCGTTATGAATGCAATTCCGGCAAAAATAATGCCCGTAAGAATAATTATCCATAAATTTCTTAAATACATCAAAAAGAGCTTGCGCAAATTTAAATTTTTTTCCATAATTATTACTCCTTATTTTCAAAAGTCTTTTTCCCGTGTCCCAAAATCAATGCGCCGAGCAGGATCGGAAGGCAAGAGAATATTATTTCGCCCTTTATTTCGAATAAAATACACATAACCAAAGTCCAAAAAAGAACTATCTTTTCGTATTTCTCTGTTTCATATTTAAACATCCGCCATAACAGTATTCCGTATAGGCCGATGTATCTGACAAATGCAAATATCAACCCGCCGAATAAAAGCGGCCGCATAATGCCTGCGTCTGTTCCCATATAATACAAACCGTTTTCGGTGTATCGCCCGTCTCCGATAAGTATTGTTTTCAGTTTCGGAATAAAAAGCATTTTATTCAGCAGAACGTCCGAGGAATCGGTACGGAGCGTTTTATTGTTAATAAAATTAATTATAAGGTCAAACGCCCAGTCAAACCATACCCCCACCGCCGATACGCGGTTTTTTAAAACAAAAAGCGCAATAACGCAAAATAACAGACCTACCACGCACCACATAAAGATTTTCGGTCGCCTAAGTATAAGTCTTAAAGCCAGGAAGAATAAAACGATCAACGCCGCCAATGTGCCTATTCTCCCGTAGAACAGCGTTCCTAAGAGCAGTATTGCCGTAATCGCAACAGACCAAATCACGCCTTTTTGTTTTATGTTTTTCTGAATAAAATAATTATTAAATATAATTGCAAGCAGACATTTAAACGTATATTCAAACGCCGAAAACCCTGCCCAGCCGTAACGGGTGGAATACCTGGTTTCCAAAGCCAGTGCCTTTGAATAGCTATCCTCTTTCACAACAGCATAGAAAAAATTCTTTATAGGCGGTATACCCATCATCACAAGCGTTGAACCTATATACAGTAAACAGGAGAATATAAAATACTTACAAAATGTCCGCCAATCCGCATTCGGAATGTTCTTTTTAATGAGCATTATCAAAAACAACATTCTGAACATTATCTTTGTAACGGTCATAATTTCCTCGGTAAAATATGTATAATCATACGTCCCGTAAATAATAGGAATTATGACAGCCGCCACCGTCAGCAAAACCAACGGTATAATGCAAAGCAGCAGGTCCGAATATACAATTTTACTTACCGTTTTTACCAAAAGGTCAAAATTAAGCACCATATAAACCAAGGGAACAAGATAAGCAAATGCATACATAACTATGCTGCCCCTGATTGTTATAAACGGAAAAAAGTGATAGGCGCAGAGGAGAAGTATCCAAAGCTTAAATTCACCCTTTTTCCAATATCCCGTTTGCACTTTTTCACCGCCCCTACATCAGTCCGTCTATTAACGCGCGCCACTTCTTTATAATTACATCACCCGAAAATTCGGAAAGATTTTCACCCGAAGCCTTGCTCATTTTAACGCGCAGCTCCCTGTCGTCCATCAGTTTTCCCAGCTTTTCGGCATATTCAGCGACATCCATATTTTGTATTAAAAAACCGTCTGTCCCGTTTCTTATCATTTCCCCGGGACCGGCTACAATATCAAAGCTGATACATGGCAGATGATTTACTTTTGCCTCAAGAATAACAAGCGAAAAGCCCTCACGTTCGGAGGTCAGCGCGTATATTCCGCCCTGTCGGTACACCATTTCGGGAGTATCGGTATTTCCCATAAAGAAAACCCTGTTTTCAAGCCCGCGCTGCCGTACCGCGCCGTCGTATTCGGCTTTACCCTCACCGTCTCCGTAAATAATCCATTTCCAGTCGGGTCTTGTCGGCAGTACTCTTGCCGCTATCTCCGTTAAAATATCATATCTTTTTTCAGGGCTTATACGTCCCAGTGAAAGTATTGTCTTTTCATCAGGATTGTAAGCCGCCGCGTTCTGTTCTATCGTTTTATTTATTCCGTTGTAAATATTGGTAACCTTTTTTTCGGATAAATGAAATTTTTTTCTGTAAGCCTCTGCCGTGGCTTTGGTTAATGTGACTGTCTTTTTTGAGAGCAAAGCGGAAATAAAGCGCACAAGCGTAATTTTTTTCTCGTGCCATCTGCTCATAAGCGCCTCGTGCTCACAAAAAATCAGGCGTGTCCTTGACCTGAATTTCAGCATTGCAATCGCCGGCATTGAAGACTGAAAGCCCATAAGTAAAACGGTATCAATTCCATTATCCTTAATATAGCGGCGAACGCCCTTTCCGCCTTTTTTTATAACCTCTCTGCCGCGCAGCGGCTCATCGGTTGCAAAATAAACGCGGTTTACTCGTTCATCAATTTTATAGGGCACCCTATCCCCTGATTTTGTAAGAGAAATTATGTGCACGTCGTAATAATCGCAAAGCTCGTTTGCAAGGTTTGTCAGCACACGCTCTATACCGCCGGTTACGGTATAATCCCAAACTATAAAAGCAATCTTTTTCAATAAACCGCGTCCTTATTTTTTCAAAATACGGTTATATACCGTTCCGAATTTATTTTGCACAAAAGAAATTGTCCTGCAAAGATAACCGGACAAAACAATATGTTTTCCGGCAAATACTTTTTTGATTATCCTCATTTTTAACGATGTCGGATTATATTCGGTTAATATTTCTTTTGTTAAATCGTCATTAAGATAAAGAATGATATTCCCGCGGCATTGCTTTCTTGAAAGCCCGGATTTTTTGCCTGAATCTCTTATTATGCAGGTTATAATATGCTTAATAAAAGATGCATAAATAATTTGCATATTATAATCGGTCAATGCAGTTGTTTTTTCTAAAGCTTCCTTTTCGGATAAAAAACGCTTCTTTGACAATTCAAAAAAACTCGAATTATAAGCTGATGACAGTGTTTCGCCGAAGGTTTTCCGATAGTTATAAAATTCCCTATTTACCGTTACAATTTTTTCGGCATTCGGAAGAACCTGTATATTATAATAAAAATCTTCCATTATTTGCAGACGTGTAAAATCCGCATTGCTCTTTTTTAATAAACTTGCACTGTAAAGCTTATTCCACATATACGGAAGAATGGCAAGTCGGTCAAGCTCCGCAATCAAATTTCCTATTTCTTTCGGATTTTGATATTTTGCATTTTTAGGGGAAACTCTGTTGATATATTTTTCCGCTCCCGCAGAATTTTCATGCCTGAAATTCACCCCGAAAATCACTGCATCTGTACTGTCGTCCACAACCGACATAAGATATGAAAACATAAACTGCTCAATCCAATCATCGGAATCGACAAAAAGTATCCATTTACCGCTTGCGCACTGAAGTCCAGTTTTTCTTGCTTCGCTTATGCCGCCGTTTTTTTCCTTGTGTATAACCTTAATTCTATTATCGTTTTCCGCCAATCGGTCACATATCTCCCCGCTGTTATCGGGCGAGCAGTCGTCAACCAATATAACCTCAAAATCGGAAAAATCCTGGCTTGTAATGCTGTTTACGCAATTTTCAAGGTAACGGCTCACATTATAAACCGGCACTATAACGCTTATTTTAACGCTGCTCATTTATCTCCCCGCCTTCAGCTTAGCAAAGGCTTTTGTATTGCCCGATTTCACCTTGGAAATAACCCTGCCCTCCAGATAGGTAAGACAAACATTGTTCCACTTTACCGGCAGCAGCATTATCTTCATATATTTTGAATTGGGTTTTGCGGTTTTTACCGCCTTTTTTACGCGGTCGGTTGAAATTATGCGCTTTATTTCCGCCTTTTTCTCCTTAGGGGAAAGCGGGCAGTTGCGGTTTGTAACATTTTCAACGCACCCGATTACGCGCTCAATATATCTGCGCGCCAGAAACTCGCGGGATTCGGGAGAATCCACACCCCAATGGGCGAAAAGCTCCTCCATCCAGCCGTTTTCTTCCTCGCGCTTATCGTACATATCCCTGCGGTATTTTGCCGTTTCGCTTTCGGCGCGCTTGCGTATAAAGTGGTAGAACTTGTCCGACAGAACGGAAACCCGCTCAACATCGCGCACAACGCTCAGATTAAAGGGAAAGTCATCCCAGAACGTTTGCGGGAAATAGAGCTTGTTTTCAAGAATATAGCTTGATAAATAAAGCTTGTTCCACGGGGTGTAAAGCAGGTTTTTATCAAAAAGCGCATACGCGTTATTGCGGAATTCCTCTTTGGTGTTATAAACCGCGTCGGGGCAGACCTGCTCCTGAGTGAATTTTTCGGTATCGCTGTAATAAGTGTCGATATAGTAGCCCGCAACCACAAGCTGAGAATTGTTTTTCTCTGCTGCGGCAACCATTTTTTCAAGCATATCGGGCTCTGTCCAGTCGTCGGAGTCCATAAAATACATATATTTACCGACAGCCTTATCAATAGCGACATTGCGCGCGCTCGGCGCCCCGCCGTTTTCCTTGTGTATTACCTTTATGCGCGGGTCCTTTGCGGCATATTCATCGCAGATTTCGCCGCTGCGATCCTTTGTTCCGTCGTCCACACAGAAAAATTCCCAATCGGTGAGGGTCTGCGCCTGAATACTTTCAATCGCTTTGCCCACATAATCTTCAACGCCATATACCGGCATTATTACACTGACTTTAATATCCGCCAATTTTATTTCCTCCGAAAAAAGTATTTAGTTAGATTATACCACTTATTATTATTTTTTTCAAGTATTACAGCAGCCTGTCCGCAAGGCTTAGCGCTTCCTCCACGGTATCGTCCATGTCAAAGTACTTATATTGCGCAAGTCTGCCGCCGAAAAGCACGTTTTCCTTTTCGGCAAGAGCGGCGTATTTTTTGTAAAGCTCATTGTTTTTCTCGTTGTTAACCGGGTAATACGGCTCCATGCCCTCTTCCCAATCGGCAGGGTATTCGCGCGTTACAACCGTTTTCGGCTGCGTGCCGAAATTAAAATGCTTATGCTCTATAACCCGGGTATAGGGCACCTCGCGCTCGGTGTAGTTTACAACCGCCACGCCCTGGTGGTTTTCTTCATCCAGCAGCTCTGTCTCAAATTTAAGACTGCGGTATTCAAGCTTGCCGAGGCTGTAGGCAAAGTATTCATCTATAGGTCCTGTGTAAATGCACTTATCCGCCATTTGCAGGTAATTCTCGCGGTCGGCAAGGAAATCGGTGTTGAGCCGTACTTCCGCGCCGTTTAGAAGCTTTTCTATAAGTTCTGTATATCCGCCGCACGGTATACCCTGGTAGCGGTCGTTAAAATAGTTGTTATCATAGGTGAACCTTACCGGCAAACGCTTTATTATAAACGCGGGCAGCTCGCCGCAATCTCTGCCCCACTGCTTTTCGGTGTAGCCCTTTATAAGCTTTGTGTAAACATCGCGCCCCACAAGGCTTATAGCCTGTTCCTCAAGGTTCTTCGGCTCGCCCTTTATCTCCGCTCTCTGCTTAGCAAGCACATCAGCCGCCTCTTTCGGGGTGGATATACCGAACATTTTAGAAAAGGTATTCATATTAAAAGGCATGTTGTACATTTCGCCCTTGTAATTCGCAACCGGAGAGTTTACAAAGTTATTGAACTCAACCAGGTTTGTCACATAATCCCAGACGCGCTTGTTTGAGGTGTGGAAGATATGCGCGCCGTATTTATGCACGTCAATACCCTCAACCTTTTCGGTGTATATATTTCCGCCTATATGCCCGCGGCGTTCAAGCACAAGGACCTTTTTACCCCTTTTTACCGCCTCGTGAGCGAAAACCGCCCCGAACAAACCGCTGCCCGCAATTATAAAGTCATATTTTTTCATTATCGTTTTTCCTTTCGGAATTTTATTGTATCAATGGTATTTTACCACTTTTTGCACAAAATTACAAGTAGTATTATTCGGTAATGACGGACAGCCTCGCCCGGCGGCAAAATAAGGGAGCCTATGGTTTGTACCGACCGTTGGCTCCCTTGTGTAAAGGGAAAATTTCGTGAAACTACAAAAGGGAGCCTGTTCACTCCCACAAATTCGGATTTATTGATTGCGGAATTTGCAAATGATTACTTCTTTAAAGCCTTTTCAATATCAATCGAGTGTTTTCAAGGTATTGCCTGCTGTACTGCTCCGCCATATCATTAAACAGCTTTTCGCAGGATTTAAAATTTTCAGTGCTGAATTCCTTTGATAATTCGGATTTTTTATCGCTGTAAGCCTTTAAAAGCAGATAAAAATTTTCAAGTTCTTCAAGCGCCCATCGCATTTCGTCAAAATTTTCTTCAAACATTTTTATCATCTCCATAATTATTATAGGTTCATATGTAAACCATTTTAAGGGTCAATTTGTGAACCATGATATAATTGTATATATTTACAAAATGAGTGTGAAAAATATGAAAAAATATAACGAACTATTAAAGGAATTACGCGAAGATAATGATCTTACCCAACAACAAATTGCTGATATTTTAAATACTACAAGAAGCTACTACGGTCAATACGAGCGCGGAACAAGACCATTTCCGATTGAGCATTTAATCACATTATGCAATTTTTATAAAGTCTCCTCCGATTATATACTCGGCTTACCCGAAAATTTAAAATTTCCTAAAAGATAGTCCCAATGAACAGTTACGGCGGTTATTGACAAAGTATTAAACTTATTGTAAAATATTCTCAGTTCTTAAAAGCACCCTTTAAGGCAGCCTACAACGGTAGGCGGTTAAGTCTTGCCCTCAAGAGGGGGCGTTGCCAATGGAGCATTATGTATTTATCATTTTAATTTTGATATTTGCAACAGGTTACATAGCAACTATAAAAAAGAAATAAACCGCCATCCCTAACCAAGCTGACGATTTATTTCTAAAGCTAACGAGGGCTAACCGTCTATCGGTTGCCTTTCTGTTTATATTATAGCATAAAAAATCAAAATGTCAATACGCCGTTATAATGCAAAAAAACAGCCCTTGTAGGTTTACAATAGATGTGTTACAGAGATTAAAAAAAGAGTGACGAATGGAGC
>CAJJPG010000031.1 GCA_905193585.1 uncultured Oscillospiraceae bacterium | reverse complement strand
AAAAGTTTTATAAGGTCGGCCGGGTTCAGCCACACCGTAGCCGTGTTGTCGTTCGGGTGAACGCCTATAAAGTCCATATCCGTAAAATCCTTATCCAAATAGAATTTAACGCGGTGGTCTTTATCGTTCAAAAGCCCCAGCGGCGTTACCGCGCCCGGTATCAGCCCCAATATTTCCGATAATTCCTCAGGCGACGCAAAGGAGAGCGGTCGCGTGCCGTTTTCACGGCGGAAATCCTTTAAATTTACCCGCTTTTCGCCCCTTACGGTTATAAGATAATAATTCTGCCGTTTATCATCGCGTACAAAAAGATTTTTCGCGTCCGCCTCGGGGTGCGGCAGCTTAATTTCCGCCAGTTCTTCCATATTGTAAACCGCTTTATGCTCGGTTATTTCGTATTTAATATTTTCGGCGTTAAGATAATCATATATTTCCTGTTTATTCATAATTCAGTTCCTTTATATAAAACCTATCCATAGTGCTGTGGAGTACGGCTTCGGGCTTATCAATATTATGAAATCCGAGCTTTTCATAAAGCCCTATCGCGGCTTTTAAATCGGAGTGTGTTTCCAAATACAATCGCTTATACCCCGCGCCCGCCGCAAATTCCTCGGCTGTGTGCATAAGCTTTTTACCGAGCCCCCTGCCCTTTGCTGAGTCGGAAAGGTAGAGCTTTTGAATTTCGGCGCAATTATCAAGCCCGCCGAATTCGGCAACGCCCACGCCGCCTATAACGCCGCCGTCATTGTCCGTCACAATAAAGTATCTCCGCTTTTCGGGTAAGGTATTATAATATTTGCTTAATGAGTCAAGTTCTTTATCAAAATACGCGGTACCCGGAATATCAAGATGAAAGAGCTCTAAATTATAGCGAATAATTTTCGCAATTTTCATATCGTCCTCTGCTTTAATAGGTCTTATTATATAATCGCACATTGCAGCTGCTCCTTAAAAATTCCAAGGCAAATACGCCGCCCCGATTGCCAAAAGCACCGCGGGAAGCATATTCGCAACATTTAACTTCTTACCCCAAACAAGGTTACGCCTATGTAGAAAATAAGAACCGGGCCTATAAGCGATAAATAGACAATCGCTATAAAATTTCGCTTACACCGCAGGCTTTATTAAGCGATTCCTGCTGCCCGGGCTTAAATAGCTTTCCGGCAAAGCTGCCTATAACCCCGCCCGGCACTATACTGCCGCTGTTTATAATTGTTCCGAGTCCTATCTTTTTTGTTTTCCTTTTATTTATTAAAAGTCGTGGTTATAAATTATAAAGTTATAAAGGCTCCCTCTGTTTCGGCAAAGCCGAAAAGAAGGGAGCCTATGTCTCTACAAACGCCGACTTTTATCACCGTTTATTCATTGAAAAAGCCTTTTATCTTTTCCGAAAAGCTCTTTTTCTTTTTATAATTCTTTTCGTTTGTCACGCTGTCAAATTCGCGCAGCTTATCCTTTTGCGCTTTTGAAAGGTCGCGCGGCACTTCAACGGTAATTTTAACGTATTCGTCGCCTTTTCCGGCGTAGTTTAGGCGCTGTATTCCCTTTCCGCGCAGCTTGAACTCATCGCCCGGCTGCGTTCCCTCATGAATGGTGAATTTAACCTTACCGTCGAGAGTCGGAACAACTATTTCATCACCCAAAGCCGCCTGTGCAAAGGTTATGGGAATTTCGCAGTAAACGTCGTAGCCGTTGCGCTCGAAAATCGGGTGCGGACGAACATTTACATTTATGCGTAAATCGCCCGCAGGTCCGCCGTTTGCGCCCGCATCGCCGCCGCCGCGCAGGTTTATAACCTGACCGTCGTCAATTCCGGCGGGAATATCCACCGTCTGCTCAACCGTGTGCCTTATTCTGCCCTTGCCCGCGCAGGTGTGGCAGGGCTTATCAATAATTTTACCTCTGCCGTGGCAGTTATCGCATACCTTTTGAGTCTGCATTACGCCGAACGGGGTGCGCTGCGTAGCTGAAACCTGACCCGTGCCGTGGCAAACCGGGCAGGTTTTAGGCGTTGAGCCTTTTTCGGCGCCGCTGCCGCCGCATTCCTTACAGTTATCTATTTTGGTTACCTTAACGGTCTTGCGGCAGCCCTTTGCGGCTTCTTCAAACGAAAGATTAACGGCAGCCGCAGTATCGTTTCCGCGGCGCGGAGCATTCGGATTGCTCTGCCTGCCGCCACCGAAACCGCCGCCGAAGAATGAGCTGAATATATCCCCCAAATCGCCGAAATCGCCGGTAAAACCGCCGCCGTATCCGCCGGCACCCGCTCCGTAATTCGGGTCTACTCCGGCATGACCGAACTGGTCGTAGCGCGCGCGCTTTTCCTTATCGGAAAGCACCTCGTACGCCTCGTTTACCTCTTTAAATTTTTGCTCCGCCTCTTTATCGCCGGGGTTTAAATCGGGGTGATATTTTTTTGCCGCTTTGCGGTAGGCTTTTTTCAATTCGTCATCGGATACGGATTTATCCACCCCGAGGACTTCATAATAATCTCTTTTATCGTCAGCCAAAGCAATTTCTCCTACAAATTATATGTTGAAGACTTCCCCTTTTTAAGGGGGAAGTCAAAATGCAGCTTAGCGCTTACTGCTTATTGTTATCGTCCACGTCGGTGTAATCCGCCTCGTAAACGTTCGGGTCGCCGTTCTGCGCGCCGCCCTGCGGCTGTGCGTTCTCGGCACCCTGCGGGTTAGCAGCCTTGTAAACCTTCTCGCTTACAGCGAAAAGCTCCTTTTGCAGCTCTTCCTGCTTAGCCTTTATAGCCTCAATATCCTCGCCCTTGAGCGCCTCTTTAAGAGCCTCTTTGGCAGTATCAATCTTAGCCTTTTCATCAGCCGATAGCTTATCGCCGAACTCATTTACGGTCTTTTCGGTCTGATAAATCATCTGGTCGGCGTTGTTGCGAACGTCAACCGCCTCGCGGCGCTTTTTATCCTCTGCGGCATACTGCTCGGCTTCTTTAACAGCCTTATCAATATCATCCTTAGACATATTGGTGTTTGAGGTAATGGTAATGTTGTTTTCCTTGCCGGTTCCGAGGTCTTTTGCCGAAACGTGAACTATACCGTTCGCGTCTATATCAAAGGTAACCTCAATCTGCGGGATTCCGCGCGGAGCGGGAGCAATGCCGTCAAGGTGGAACACGCCGAGGGTCTTGTTATCCTTGGCAAATTCGCGCTCGCCCTGTAAAACGTGTACCTCAACCGAGGTCTGACCGTCGGCAGCGGTTGAGAATATCTGGCTCTTTTTAGCCGGAATGGTGGTGTTGCGGTCTATAACCTTGGTGGAAACGCCGCCCATTGTTTCAATACCGAGGGATAAAGGCGTAACATCCAACAGCAGCAAGCCCTTAACATCGCCGCCCAAAACGCCTGCCTGTAAAGCCGCGCCTATTGCAACGCACTCATCGGGGTTAATGCCCTTAAACGGCTCTTTGCCCATAAAGTTCTTAATAGCCTCTTGAACAGCCGGTATTCTTGAAGAACCGCCTACCATAAGCACCTTGTTTATCTCGCCCTTATCAAGTCCCGAATCGGAGAGTGCCTGACGAACAGGTCCCATGGTAGCGTCAACCAAATCGGCGGTAAGCTCGTTGAATTTAGCCCTTGTAAGGGTGGTTTCAAAGTGCTTCGGGCCCGAATCATCCACCGTTATAAACGGCAGGTTAATATCGGTTGAGGACATACCCGAAAGGTCTATCTTAGCCTTTTCGGCAGCCTCTTTAATACGCTGCATTGCCATTTTATCGCCCGAGAGGTCAATGCCCTGCTCTGCCTTAAAGGTGTTTACAATGTAGTCCATAACGCGCTTATCAAAGTCATCGCCGCCGAGTCTGTTGTTACCTGCGGTTGCTAAAACTTCCTGAACGCCGTCGCCCATTTCGATTATGGAAACATCGAAAGTACCGCCGCCGAGGTCGTAAACCATAACCTTCTGGTCGTCTTCCTTATCAATGCTGTAAGCCAGTGCCGCAGCGGTAGGCTCGTTTATAATACGCTTAACCTCAAGTCCCGCAATTTTGCCCGCGTCCTTTGTTGCCTGGCGCTGTGCATCGGTAAAGTATGCAGGAACGGTGATAACCGCTTCAGATACGGTCTGACCGAGGTAAGCCTCTGCGTCAGCCTTTAATTTCTGCAAAATAATTGCCGAAATTTCCTGCGGAGTGTACTTTTTGCCGTCAATTTCAACCGTGTGGGCAGTACCCATCTCACGCTTGATAGAGCTTATTGTTCTGTCGGGGTTGGTAATAGCCTGGCGCTTAGCAACCTGACCTACCATTCTTTCGCCCGTTTTAGAAAATGCAACTACCGAAGGGGTGGTTCTGCCGCCCTCGGCATTAGCGATAACTACCGGCTCGCCGCCCTCCATTACCGCAACGCAAGAGTTTGTTGTACCTAAGTCAATACCTATAATTTTTCCCATGATAAATTCCTCCGAATAATAATTTATTTTAATTTGCCACTTTGACCATGGCGTGACGTACTACCGTATCGCCGGTCTTGTAGCCTTTTTGTAAAACCTCCGCAATAACGTTCTCGCCCAAAGCGTCATCCTCAATGTGCATTACCGCCTCGTGGAGAGTGGGGTCAAACGTATCGCCCGCCTTTGCCGTTTCGGTTAGCTCTAAATTGCCAGCCAGGGTTTCAAACTGCTTTACTATCAGCTCAATTCCCTTTAAATATTCGGGGCTTTCTTTGTCAGCCACCGCCGCGCGCTCGATATTATCGATAATAGGCAACAGCTTTTTTATTATGCCCGCTCTTGCATATTCCGCAATGCCTGCGCGCTCCCTTTCGGTTCGCTTTTTGTAATTGTCAAATTCAGCCGCCGTTCTTAAAAGAATATCGTTCTTTTTTTCAAGCTCTTCTTTGAGCTTTTCAATCTCGGCGTCCTTTTTTGATTTCTTTTCCTTTTTCGGAGCTTTGGTTTCGGCTTCCTTTTCCGCCGCAACCTCGTTTTCTGCCTGCTCCGTGGTATTTTCGGTTTTCTCCGCCACCGGTATCAATCCTCCATATCCTTTTGCGCCCCGGTCATAATTTCGGTTAATCGCAAGGCGGTATATTCAACGCTCGGAATTATCTGCCCGTAGGACATTCTGTTGGGACCTATAACGCAAAGCGTGCCTTTGAATCTGTCGCTGCCGTAATACTTTGCGGCGATTATCGTGTTGTTTTCAAGCTCACTAAAGCCCGAATCTCTGCCGAATACCGTGCCTACATTACCGTCAAACCGTTCTGTAAGCGTTAACATCGGCTCGCGCAAAGCAACCAGCGAAAGTATTCTTTTCGCCGCAGCCTGACTCTCACAAATGCCGTAAAGCCGCTGCTCACCCAAAAGATACGCGCCAGAAGACTCAATTCCCGCAGCCGATTCAAACAGCGCCGAGAAAAGCGGCATAAGCGCGAATGCGTCTGTTCCTGCCTCGGCTGCCACGCTTTGCATATAGCCGCGCGTCAGCTCGTCGGTTCTTCTGCCGTTTATACGCCGGACTATTATATCGCGGCATTTCTCCGCATAGCCCTTTGTGTAATCAGCCCCGAGCCGCAGCACCGTGTGCCTTGTTCTGCCGTCCGCCGTTACTATAAGCAGCATTACCGAGCCTTTACTTACAGGGAAAATCTCGGCGTTTCGTATCTTAGGGCTGCCGTCCGTTTTAAAGCAGACGACCGCAGGAAGACCCGTAAGGTCGGATAACAGCTTACCTGCCTCCGTCGGAATTTTTTCAGGCGCGCAGTGAAGACCGCTGAGTTTTGAATCAATTCGTCTTTTCATACCGTCCGAAAGCTTTTCGGGGGTCATAAGCGAATTGACGTAAAACTTAAAGCCGCTGCTTGTGGGTATTCTGCCCGCCGAAGTGTGCGGCTGAGCCAGAAGCCCCATATCGCACAGCTCGCTCATCTCATTTCTGAGCGTTGCAGCCGACGGCGCATTTTTAAGCAGAGCGGTTAACGCTTTTGAGCCTACCGGCTCGCCGGTTTTGATGTAAGCCTTTGTAACCGCCGCCAAATCCGCCTGTTTTCTCGGTGACAGCTCCATAACGTTTCACCTCTGAAAAACTGCTTTTTTGATTTAGCACTCTACGTCCTTGAGTGCTAACGATTATTATTATATCCAAAAAAAAGGAAAAGTCAATACTTTTTTGAAAAATAATTTGACTTTTCCTGACTTTTACATTTTATTCACAAATTTAGATTTTAGATGTTAGATATTAGACGGCGGCTTTGCCACACATAGGCTCCCTATGACGAGGGTTGCTCCCCACGGTGTGGGGAGACGTCAACGCAGTTGACAGAGGGGACCGCCGCCGTCAGCGGCTGTCGAGTGAAACGAGACTGAAGGAGAAAAAAGATAAAATTTCTATGTATTTAAACTCTTTCTTTCCTTCCGTCACGGCTCACGCCGTGCCACCTTCCTCGTCAGAGGGAGGCTCTTTTTCAATTTACCGCAAGCCAAAAGCTCCGCTTATAATTTTGTTTATAATTCAATAATTGTCTTTTTTCTTTGCTCTGCAATATCACGGTGTTTTGCCGCCCCACCTGATGGATGGCGAACATATGTAATTACAAAATCCGCCTGTTTTATCATCCATTCGTTGCGGTAGCAAATTGCATACCTATAAGGAACATTTTCTATTCCCTCGGGTAAGACGGTATCCGAATAATCCTTATAATCGTCTTTTCTGTTTTCCAAATACGCCAACACAACATAATATTGAATTTGCAGATATTTTTCTTTAAGTTCAGCAAGAGCAGTCCTGACAATATAATCAAAATGACCGTGATTGCCTACGTAAAATTTATTTACGCCTTTTTCCTCAATAAGCTCAATCAATTTTTCCTTTAAAATCGGCTTAACACTGTCAGGACAGTGACTGTGCCCGAAAAATGTGCATATCATATATCTCACGCTCCAAATATTTTACCCGAAAACGGTTAATATAATGATATCTCAATTTTTTTAAAAAGTCAACCCGTATTCGGGTAATTAGAGATTTAATTCCCCTTATTATAATAATAACCCTTTTATGGGTAATAATTAGGGGGCGCACTATGGAATATTCAGAAATATATGTCAAGCGTATACGCTCGCTTTGCAAGGAACGCAATTTTTCTATTAATTATCTTGCAAATATAAGCGACGTTAAACAGTCTACATTAGATAATATAATGCGCGGTCTTACAAAAAATCCACGCATTAAAACCTTGCATAAAATAGCACTTTCTTTTAATATGACACTCTCGGAATTTTTAAATTTTGAGGAATTAAACACTTTCTCATTTGATGATGATTCTGATGAAGAATGATTTTATGCTAAACAACCCCTCCGTCATAGCTAACGCATGACACCGTCACGGCTGCCGCCTCGGTCGGTGCTTCTGCTTTGCAGAGGTGTCCACCGGACACCCGCACCCTTACACATGGGAGGCGGTTTGGCTCCCTTCTTTTCGGCTTTTCCGAAACAGAGGGGAGCTGTCACGTTAGTGACTGAGGGGTATTTTCTAAAATCTAATGTCTAACATCTATTATCTAATTTCTAATATCTGAATTTATTCATTCAATTCCGCAATCGTAACGCCGGTTTCGCCCTCACCGAAGGTGCCCGAGCGGAACGTTTTAATATTCTTATGCGAGCGCAAATGCGCCTGAACCGCCTTGCGCAAAACGCCCGTGCCCTTGCCGTGAATAACCGTTATTGTGGTTATTCCCGAAAGCACCGCGTTATCGATATACTTATCGAGCTCCAGTATTGCTTCGTCAGCCGCCATTCCGCGCAGATCAACCTCGCCCGATACCGTGCGCTGCCCGCGCGAGACTATACCCGTAACGCGGCGGGTCTTTTTAAGGGATACATCCTCGCGGCGCTTGCCCTTAAAGCGCAGCCCGTCAAACGGCACCCACATTTTAACCGCCCCGGCGGATACATACGCCTGTTTTTTGTTTTCCTTTACCTCTAAAACCGCGGCGTCGCTGCCGAGCGCCGTTACAAACACGGTATCGCCCTTTTCAAGCTTTGTAACCCTTTCGCCCTCGGCTTTTTTGCTTTCAATCGGGTCGGATGTCTCCTCAAGCTCGTTTATGGTCGTTTTATAGGCGCTTCTCGCCTTTTCGGCAAGTTTTGCCGCGTTTTCGGCGTTCAGCTGCTTTTTCATTTCTTCAAGCTCGTTTAAAAGCTGCGCCGATTTAAAGCGCGCGTTTTCAATAATCCCGTTTGCGGTCTCGCGGGTTTTCTCCATAAGCTTTGCTTGCTTTACATCAAGCTCATGCTCGCGCTGCTCCGCATTGCGCTTTGCCTCATCCAGTCTGCGGCGCAGGTTCTGCGCCTTTTCGTGTTCTTCCTCAGCCTCATGCCTTGCCTGCTCGAGTGAAGCCACCACGCGTTCAAACCGCATATCGTTATCCGATACCTCTTCCCTTGCGCAGTCAATTATTCCCTCGTCAAGCCCCAGTCTTTTTGATATTGCAAAGGCGTTTGAGCGCCCCGGCATACCTATTACAAGCCTATATGTCGGTTTGAGAGTATTAACGTCAAACTCGCAGGAGGCGTTTTCCACGCGAGGTGTATCAATCGCATAAGCTTTAAGCTCGGGGTAGTGCGTGGTTGAAACGGTTTTAGCGCCGAGCGCCGCCAGCCGCATAAGTATAGCCTTTGCAAGCGCCGCACCCTCTATCGGGTCGGTACCTGCGCACAACTCATCAAAAAGCACGAGCGAGTCGTCGTCCGCCTGCTCGGTCACAGATATTATGTTAACCATATGTGATGAAAACGTGGAAAGTGACTGTTCAATGCTCTGCTCGTCGCCTATATCGGCAAAAACCTTTGAAAATATTGCCACGCGGCTGCCGTCGTCGGTCGGAATCATCAGCCCGCACATAGTCATTAGGGTTAAAAGCCCTATCGTTTTAAGGGTCACGGTCTTACCGCCCGTGTTGGGTCCCGTTATAACAAGCGTATCGTATTCCCTGCCTAATTCTACCGTAATCGGCACTACCGCGCGGGCGTTTATAAGCGGGTGGCGCGCGCGTTTAAGGTAGGTTATGCCCTCCTTATTTATCTCGGGCAGCGACGCTTTCATTTTATAGGCAAGCCTTGCCTTGGCAAATATAAGGTCAAGTTTTACAAGGGCTGAATACGAGCTTATTATGCTGCCCGCAAAGCTGCCCGCGTCGGCTGATAATTCGGATAATATCCTTTCAATTTCCTCCTGCTCGCGCAGCTTTAAAACGCGTATTTCGTTATTGGTTTCCACCACCGCCATAGGCTCTATAAACAGGGTTGAGCCTGTCGCCGAGGTATCGTGCACTATGCCGTTTATCTGCCCCTTGTACTCCGATTTTACGGGCACTACATATCTGCCGTCGCGCTGGGTTATTATTGCCTCCTGCAAGTATTTTGCGCTCGGACCTCTTACGGTCTTTTCGAGTGTTTCGCGTATCTTGCCCGATTTCGCCGTTATTTTGCGGCGAATATCGTAAAGCGCGGGTGATGCGTTATCATTCAGTTCCTCTTCCGATTTTATGGCGTGATTCAGCTTATCTTCCAAAAATTTATTGGGTATAAGCTCCGAAAAAAGCGGGTCGAGCGAGGTTTCCCCCGCGCCCGAGCATTCGCCCCACCACGCTTTTACCGCGCGTATTACTCTTAAAACCTCGGCAACGTCCAATAGTTCCTTTATTGAAAGCACGCCTGACGCTTCCGCCCGCCTGAGCGGTGATGAAACATTGACAGCCGCCCCGAATGACGGCGCGGTATAGCGAGACATAAAGCTGTATGCGTCGCTTGTATTGGAAAGCCGCGCGCGCACAGCATTAATATCGGTTTCGGGCAGCAGCTCGCGCGCCCTTTCCGCGGTTTCGGCAAGAGTCGCCTCATTTGCCAACATTTCGAGAATTTTATCAAGCTCTAATGTTCCTGAATATCTTGCGATATTGTAATCCATTTTTTACTCCTCAAAAAATTTAGAAAAATATATTATATATTACTTTGATAATATTTTTAATTATTATGCGCTCGTGCCGCGCAGGGCACCCCTTTCTGCGCGTTCAGAAAGGGGGAAAGAAACGTCGGGAACCCTACTGAACAGCCAAAGGGGCAAACTCCCCAATGGACACCCCTACTGCACAATAAGTAACCCTTTTACAAATTCAGAGAATTGTAAAAATCCAGCGTTTTAAAGCGGTGATCCGCCTGTAAAGTTATATATTCGCCCGTTATATTTGACAGCCGCTTTGCGCTCTCCTCCGGCACGGAAAAAGAGTATAATTTTGAAAATTCGGAATAAACTATATGCCGCGCTGCCGTTAAAAGCGTTCTGTCAAGCGGCACGGTTTTAGCCCCCGCAGGTCGGCAAGTTTCGCAATAAAGCGCGCCGCCCGCAATATCAAAATACATTATGTCGTCCTCATATTTTCCGCAGCCGCCGCAGGCTACAAGGTCGGGCATAAAGCCCGATATAGATGCGGCTCTAAGCTCAGTAACCGCCTTAATAAGCGGCGGGAAACGCTTTTCAGCGGTTAAAAAATGCAGTGAATTGAGTATTAAGCGCAAAAGCTCCGTGTCCGCACTGTCATACGGGGCAAAAACGAGCGCCAGTTCGCAAAAATACTGTTCCAATGAAAGCAGTTCAATATCGCCGCCCATTGTGAAAAACATTCTTATGGGTACAGCCTCGTAAATTTTATAGGTATCCTTTTTCTTTAAAACGGTAAAGCTGCCGTATGTAAGCAGTGAGGTTGCCGCGCCTTTTTTTGAGCGGATTGACTTAGCCCCCGCCGCAAAAGCGCGAATAAGCCCGTGTTCACGCGTAAAGAGAGTAACCAAACGGTCACTCTCCCCTACGTTCATTTCCTTTATAACCAATGCATCCGTTGTAAAACGCGTCTCTGTTTCCTTCACTTATTTCGTTCTCCTTGCGCGAATTTACAAAATTAAGGTAGTCGCTCACGCTGCCGCTTTTAAGAAATTTATCCCAGGATTTTTCAGCTCCCATAATTCACAGTCCCATCATAAAGAATTACATTAAAATCTTTTGCAGTAAGTTTTTCTTTATAATAGGTAATAACAGTAAATTATTCAGTCAAGCCCGAAGGTGTGTATCAAACCCTGGCGGTTGCGCCAATCCTCTTTAACCTTCACCCATAATTTAACAGACGCGCGAATACCGAAAAATTCTTCAATATCCCGCCGCGCCGATATTCCTGCCTTTTTAAGGGTTGCGCCGCCCTTGCCGATAATTATTCCCTTATGCGATTCCTTTTCGCAAATAACAGTTGCCTCAACGTCCAATATAGGCTCGCCCTCGGCAGTATCGCGCTCCACAAAGCGCTCTAAATCGATCGCAATGCCGTGCGGCACCTCTTTATCAAGCATACGCAACAGCTTTTCGCGAATCATTTCGGCAACCATAACCTTTTCGGGCTGGTCGGTAATATCGTCGTCCGCAAAATAGTGGGGTGCGGGCTTTGAAAATTTCAGCAGCTCGCTTAAAAGAATATCCACGCCGTCGCCCGTTTTAGCCGATACGGGCACCACCGTTTCAAACTCAAATTCCCTTGAATAAAGCGCAATAAGGCTTAAAAGCTCCTCCTTACGCTCTAACATATCAATTTTATTTATTGCAAGCACGGCTTTAAGCTTTCGGCGGCTAAGCTCCTTTATAAGCGCCTTTTCCGCAGGCGGCAGCCCGTTTTCAAGGCTGAATTTGGGCGCCGCTTCAATAACCAGCACCGCCGCGTCCACGTCTGCCATACCGTCGCCCACGGCTTTGTTCATATTTTTATCAAGCTCGTTTCTGGGCTTGTGAAAACCGGGCGTGTCTATAAACACAAGCTGATCTACGCCCGCCGTGTAAACGCCGCATATTTTGGTGCGCGTGGTTTGCGGCTTGTCCGATACAATAGCCACTTTCTGACCGAGTATGCGGTTCATAAGCGATGACTTGCCTACGTTCGGTCTGCCGATAATTGTTATAAAAGCCGATTTTTCTTTCATTAAATAAGTTCCTTATGCTATGTATATTAAAGTTTGTTTATGGCAAGTCCCAGAGCATCAAGCACCTGCTCTTCTTTTTCACGCATTATTGTGCGCTCAAGCCCGCCCTTTTCGTGGTCGTAGCCCAAAAGGTGCAGCATTGAATGGACGGTAAGGAAAGCCACTTCGCGCTCAATGCCGTGACCGTAAAGATTAGCCTGTGACAGCGCGTGCTCAACCGAAATCACAATATCGCCGAGCATTTTAGCGCCCGTTTCGGGGTTAACATCGTACTCGCCGTTTTCACCGAGCGGGAAAGAAAGAACATCGGTTGAGGAATCAATATTCCTGTACTTTCTGTTCATTTCCTTTATCATATCGTCGTTAACCAGCGTTACGTTAACCTCGGCAGAGTCCTCAAAGCCGTCCAGCTTAAGAGTAGCAATGCAGGCTTTTCTTATAAGCAGCCGCGTACCCGTGGGGAGCTTTACCTTTTTCTGTTCGTCCGTAATAATTACTTTTACACTCATTTCTTTTCAGCACTTCTTTCATAAGCTTTTATGATTTCCTGAACCAGTCTGTGACGTACCACGTCGCGCCCGGTCAGGTAATGTATTGCAATATCATCGACGTTTTTAAGCACCTTTACCGCGTCTTTAAGCCCCGAGCGCTTACCGTCGGGCAGGTCTATCTGGGTAATATCCCCCGTGACCACCGCCTTTGAGTTAAAGCCTAAGCGGGTTAAAAACATTTTCATTTGCTCGTTAGTGGTGTTTTGCGCTTCGTCTAAGATAATAAAGCTGTCGTCAAGCGTGCGCCCGCGCATATAGGCCAAGGGCGCCACCTCAATATCACCGCGCTCCTGGCATTTCTGGAAGTTCTCCGCCCCCATCATATCAAAAAGCGCGTCGTAAAGCGGTCTTAAATACGGGTCTACCTTTTGCTGTAAATCCCCCGGCAGAAAGCCGAGCTTTTCCCCCGCCTCAACCGCAGGGCGGGTAAGGATTATACGGTTTACGGTCTTTGCCCTGAATGCGCTCACGGCTGACGCCACCGCAAGATAGGTCTTCCCCGTTCCCGCAGGACCTACGCCTATTGTTATGGTATTTTTCTTTATAGCCTCGGCGTACCGCCGCTGACCTATTGTTTTAGGCTTTACGGGCTTGCCCTTTGAGGTTATGCAGATGCAGTCCGCGTCGGTAACGGCGGTTATGCGGTCGTCCTCGCCGTCCTCAACCAGCCCCGAAACATATTCAATACTCTGGTCGGTTATCTGCTCACCCTTGTTTATCATCACCAGCAGCCCCTCAATGGTCCTTACGGCGTTCATAACGTCGGTAACGTCGCCGCGCACCCGTATCTGACTGCCGTGCGAGGTTATGCTCACCTTATATTTCTTTTCTATGCGTTTAATGTTCTCATCAAAATTACCGAACAGGTTTATAATCTGCTCAATACGTTCAATATCAACCGTCTGCTCGAACAAATACCGCGTCTCCTTATTCCTTTTTTATATTATTATACCACATTTTCTATGAATTTCCAGTATTAAATAACATAATATCCTGCACCGCAATGTTTTCTTCTGCCGAAACTACCGTTTTTAGCCTTAAACCGCCCTCAATTTCGTCAATTTCACGATTTTTTACCTCAAAATCGCCCGAAATTTCTAACTTCACCTTTTTCAAAAACAGCTTTTCCAGTTCCTTTTCAAGGGCGTTCCGGTCATAATTTTTCTCTGTTTCCTCTGTAAATTCAAAATGTTTTTCGTAAATTTCAATCGGTAGCCGTTTACCGAAAAGTTTTAACGTCTTTACACTCGTTTGGGCATTGTACGTTCCCTTTTCGCTGCCTAAATAAAGCGGAATTTTAATGGTAAAAAACGAAAGCACACGTTTTGTTTTTTTCCTGCCTGTTTTAATTTTAATTTTCTGACTGTAATTTGCCGTCACGGTAATTTCGCGCTCGGTTGCTGCGGTAACGCTGCCTATTGAGTGAACAAACCGCGTTCCCTCGGCGCGTTCCTCGATTCCCGAAACCAGTATATCCCCCGCCGCAACCGTATCGCCTACCTTTACAATGCAGTTACCTGCGGTTACGTCTATCTTTTTAATAATACCGTCCGCCGCCGCTTTTAAATTTGTGGGAACGCTGTTATCCTCCTCCTTTTTCTTTGCCTCGGTCACATCCACCGTTAAATAGCAGCCCTCAATATTAAAGGCGCACCAAGAAAGGCGGTTATCCTTAAGCAATAACTGTAATTTTGCGCTTGCGGGCGATATATCGCCCTTGCGTATTCCCGCATATATTCCAAGCTCTTTACACTCGGCAATAATATCCTTTTCCGGAATATTACCGTTGCCTGCAACCTCTACCGACCAAACAAAGCCCGACATAAATGTTAAAAAAGTGAAAAAGACCGCAGCGCCTGCGGGAATACCGTATCTTTTTTTGTAGCGCTCGGTAAAAAAGGGCAAGCCGTATCGGTCAATTATATGCACCCGCAGCCCGCTTTTTGCAAGCAGGCGCGGCAAGCGTTTAAAATCGCCTACGGCAATATAGCACCTTATAGCCTTGCCGCGCCTTTTGATATTCCACAGCGGTATTCCGTTTTTCGCGCATATATTAAGCAGCTTTTCCGTTATATCGCCCCTGATTTCTATTCGCAGAAAGCCGCGCCAAAACCTGTAAAAGAAAAGCATTTTTAAATCACCTATACACAAAATTCAAGCGAAGACATATTCCCCTTTACGGTTATGGTAGTGCCCTCAAAGGTTACTATATCAAACTCGGTGCCGCACAAGGTAAGCGCGCCTTTCGGCAGGCGCAGCTTTAAATATGTATCGCTATATTCCATAACGCCCATACACCCCTCAATAATTATTTCACGGTTGCCGAAAAGCTCTAAATGCGGATTTTTAATCACGCCCGCCGATATTTCATCGCCACAGCTGAAAATTTTCCATTTTT
>CAJJPG010000030.1 GCA_905193585.1 uncultured Oscillospiraceae bacterium | reverse complement strand
TTCTAAGAAATAATATGCCGGAGTGGGACAAGATATACCGAATAAATAATAAAACCATATTTAGTTTTAAAAAAAGAACTACCGCTAAATATAGATTTTATACAATATTATGTAAACCTATTTTTGTAATATATATTTACCATCAGGTATATTCGCTAAGCGGATACATACCGCATTTGCGGTCAACAATATAGTTATACAACATTTTTAAGGTTATGTCAACTGTCAATTTTGAAAGTGTCAAATATTATGTTAACTTTTTATGTAAATCACACAAGATATACGCCCATCGCTGTTATGTAAACTCAACCTGTTGTAATTGGGGCTTTAATTTTCCGAAAAATTATGTTATACTGATTTCAGAAAATATAAGCGGGGGTTAATATGAAAAAGACAGTAATAGTCACAGGCTCTTCAAAGGGCATAGGCGCGGCAACGGCAATTCTCTTTGCGCAGAACGACTGGAATGTGGTAATCAACTATAACGAATCCTACGAATCGGCAAGCCTGCTCTGCCGTTCCCTTGTGAGCAACGGCTACTCGGTGATAACCCAGAAAGCCAACGTTGCAAATAAGCTTGAAGTGGATATTATGGTGAAAGAGGCGCTTTACAAATTCGGCAGTATAGACGTGCTGGTTAACAACGCGGGCGTGGCGTATCAGGGACTTATAACCGATACCGACGAAATTGATTTTGACCGCATAATTGATATTGACTTAAAGGGCGTTTTTAACTGCTGCAAGGCGGTAACGCCGGTTATGGTAAATCAGAAATCGGGGTGCATTATAAACATTTCCTCAATGTGGGGTCAGGTGGGTGCCTCCTGCGAGGTGGCATACTCTGCGGCAAAGGCGGGCGTTATAGGTCTTACCAAGGCGCTGGCTAAGGAGCTTGCGCCCAGCGGTATTACCGTGAACTGCATAGCCCCGGGGCTTATTGAAACAGGAATGAACTCAAACCTTACAATTGAAGAGCTTAACGATTTTGTTGAAGGCATACCGCTCGGACGTATGGGCAGTGCCGACGAGGTAGCCGCCGCGGTGCGCTTCCTCTCCTCCCCTGCCGCCGAATACATAACGGGACAGGTTCTCGGAATTAACGGCGGGTTTGTTGTTTAAATTTCGGAGTTGTTTGCTATTCTGTAATTTACATATTCAGCTAAGGTCTTGATTTTTAAAAAGCAATATGCTATACTGACACTATCCGGAGGTGCGATATGGCGCAATTTACCAAAAAGGCAATTTTAGACTCTTTTGTTGAGCTTATTTCGGAACGCCCGTTTGATAAAATTACAGTTAAAGACATTGTTACCCGCTGCGGCGTAAACCGCAATACGTTTTACTATTATTTTGAGGACGTATACGCGCTGGTTGACGAGCTTTTTCAGGTGGAAACGCAGGATATTCTCGGAAACACGGCAGATTACGATACCTGGCAGGAAGCCTTTTTAAAGGCGATAGATTTTGTGCATAACAACCGCCGCGCGATATATCATCTTTACAATTCTATCGGCCGCGAGCAGGTTGAAACCTATCTTAATAAGGTTACATACAACAATATACTTATATTCATTAAAAAATCGGTTGCCGATTTATCCCCGACCGAGGAAGACGTGGAGCTTGTAGCCTCGTTTTATTCCCACGCGCTTGTAGGTATGACGCTTGAGTGGCTGAGCGGCGGCATGAAAGGCGATCCGCACGATTTTGTTATAAGAATTAGCGAGCTTTTGGACGGCACCGTGCGCTACTGCTTTTTAAAAAATACAGACAAACAGGCGTAAATGTCTGAAAATACGACAATTTAAGGCTTATGTGTGAATTTCGCACATAAGCCTTTTTATGTTTATAGGAAACGGGAATTATTATGTATATAATATAAGGCGTTGAGAAAACGAAGGGAGGAAAAAGCAATGAAAACAATTAAACAGGCAAAATGGTGTTATATAATCTGCTCGGTGCTGCTTATAGCCGCAGGCGTTTATATAATGGTAAGACCGTATGCCTCGGCAATTATTTTTTGCAGGGTTATAGGCGCTGTGTCGCTTTTCTACGGCGTTTCAAAAATACTCGGTTATTTTTCACACGACCTTTACAACCTTGCCTTTCAGTTTGATTTAGCGCTCGGAGTTTTCACACTTATCTTCGGTTTGATACTTCTGCTGCGCTCTGCAAGGGTCGTCACCTTTATGCCGGCAATACTCGGTGTGTTTGTTTTGGTGGACGGCGTGTTCAAGCTGCAAACGGCGGTTGACGCAAAGCGCTTCGGGCTTTCAAACTGGTGGCTGATATTATCCGGCTCGCTTATATGCGCGCTTTTCGGGCTGCTGCTTATAATCGACCCGTTCAGCGGTAACAACGTGCTTATTACCTTTGTGGGTCTGTCGCTCGCTATTGACGGGCTGCAAAATTTATTTAACGCGTTTTACACCGTTAAAATACTGAAAAACAAATGAAAGCTGGGAGATAAATGATAAAATTCGGAAAAGGCGTGGTAAAGCACCGCGTGCTTATTCTGATAATCGCGGTAGCGCTAATGGTGCCGTCGGTTTTCGGAATACTTAAAACGCGTATCAATTACGATATGCTGACCTACCTGCCCGACGACATTGAAACAATGAAAGGGCAAAACATACTGCTCGATGATTTTGGCAAGGGCGCGTTCTCCTTTATAATCGTTGACGGTATGGAGGATAAGCAGGTATCCGCTTTGCGCGAAAAGATTGAAAAGGTAGACAATGTTGACAGCGCTATCTGGTACGACAGCGTTATGGATTTATCCGTACCGAAAGAAATGCTGCCCGACGATATTTACAACGCCTTTAACTCGGGCGACTCAACCATAATAGCGGTGTTCTTTAAGACTTCTACCTCGGCGGACGAAACAATGGACGCAATTAAAGAGGTAAGAAAAATTGCCGATAAAAACTGCTATGTAACGGGTATGTCGGCGGTGGTTACCGACCTTAAGGACTTGTGCGAGCACGAAGAGCCTATATATGTAGGCATTGCGGTTTTGCTTTGCACGCTTACAATGATGATATTCATGGATAACTGGATCATCCCGTTCCTGTTCCTTGCGAATATCGGTATGGCGATTGTGGTAAACCTCGGTTCCAACTACTTTATGGGCGAGATTTCATATGTAACAAAGGCGCTGGCGGCTGTGCTTCAGTTAGCCGTTACAATGGACTACTCGATATTCCTTTGGCACAGCTATGAGGAGCAAAAGGAGCGCTACTCGGGCGATAAGCACAGAGCAATGGCGCACGCAATTAAAGCTACCATTACCTCGGTTGTCGGCAGCTCAATAACCACCGTCGCGGGCTTTATAGCGCTTTGCTTTATGAGCTACACACTGGGCCGCGACCTCGGCATAGTAATGGCAAAGGGTGTTTTGTTCGGACTTATTTCCTGCGTGACCGTTCTTCCCTCTTTAATACTTGTATGCGATAAGCTGCTTGAAAAAACAAAGCACAGAGCGCTTATTCCCCCGATGAACAGGCTTACAAACTTTGTAGTTAAGCGCTCGTGGATATTCCTTATAGTCTTCTTAGTGCTTGTAGGTCCTGCTTTCTGGTGCTACACCAAGGCAAACAGCGAGGTTTATTACAATATGACCGAAACGCTGCCTGAGACCATGGAGTGCTCGATAGCAAATACCAAGCTTGAAAAAGAGTTCAACGTAGGTTCAACGCATATGGTGCTTATTTCGGCTGATACCGACGGCAAAACAATACGCGAAATGTCAAGCGAAATGGAAAAGATAGACGGCGTTAAGTTCGTTTTAGGGCTTGAATCGGTAGTGGGCAGCAGAATACCCGATGAAATAATACCCGACGAGGCAAAGTCCACACTTGAAAGCGAAAATTGGAAGTTAATGGTTATAAATTCAGAGTACGCCACCGCTTCCGACGAAGTAAACGAACAGATAACCAAGCTTAACGATATACTTAAAAAGTACGATAAAAACGGTATGCTCATAGGCGAAGCGCCCTGCACCAAGGATATGATAGATATTACCGACCACGACTTCAAGGTGGTTGACGCAATTTCAATAGCGGCTATATTCGTTATAATACTGCTTGTTTTAAAGAGTGTTTCACTGCCGATAATTTTGGTTGCGGTTATAGAGCTTGCAATATTCATAAACCTCGGTTTTTGTCACCTGCTCGGCACATCAATGCCGTTTATAGCGCCTATATGCATAAGTACAATTCAGTTAGGCTCAACGGTTGACTATGCAATACTTATGACAACGCGTTACAAGAGAGAGCGCTCTTTGGGCGGCGACAAGAAGACATCCGTCAGCATAGCGCTTAAAACCTCTATCCCATCGGTTGTGGTAAGCGCGCTCGGCTTCTTCGCAGCCACATTCGGCGTAGGGCTTTACTCCGACGTTGATATTATCAGCTCAATATGCAACCTTATGGCGCGCGGCGCTATAATCAGTATGCTTGCGGTAATATTCATACTGCCTGCAATGTTTATGCTGTTCGATAAGGTCATATGCAATACAAGTATAGGCTTTAAGCCTAAAAAACAAACGGAGGCTAAATGAAATGAAAACTGTTAAGAACGATTTAATAAAGCTTATTGCAGTTGCCGCTGCCGGCGTTATTGCCGGCACGGGCGTTACCGCGGCGGCTATAAATGCCGCAAACAATAAAAAGGATACCGCAAGCACCTCTACGTCAGTTTCATCCGAAAGCGACAAAACCGATACAAAGACCGCTAAGGACGAAACCGTTTATGTGCTTGCTAATGCCGACGGCTCGGTTAAAAAGATAATCGTAAGCGATTGGATAAAGAACGGGCTTAACGAAAAATCCTTAAAGGATAAAACAGAACTTGATGACGTTAAGAACGTTAAGGGCGATGAATCCTATGTAATGGATACCGACAATATGCGCGTATGGAACGCCGACGGCGCCGATATTTATTACCAAGGCACAATAAGCAAGGAACTGCCCGTTGATTTAAAGGTAAGCTATAAATTAGACGGCAAGACCGTTTCAGCCGATGAAATTGCGGGAAAGAGCGGCAAGGCTACAATCCGCTTTGACTACACAAACAAGCAGTACAGCGAAGTAAACATAGGCGGCAAAACCGAAAAGATTTATGTTCCCTTTGCAATGCTTACAGGCTTAATGCTTGATAACAACGTTTTCACAAACGTATCGGTTACAAACGGCAAAATCATAAACGACGGCGACCGCACGATAGTTGCGGGCTTTGCGCTGCCGGGTTTGCAGGAAAACCTTAATTTGAGCAAGGATAAATTTGAAATTCCCGATTACATCGAAGTAACGGCGGACGTTAAAAACTTTGCCCTTACCACTACCCTCACCCTTGCAACAAACAGTCTGTTTAATGAATTTGATACTTCAAAGCTCAACTCCGCCGACGATTTACAGGCGCAGCTAAACGAGCTTACAAGCGGTATGACAAAGCTTATAGACGGCTCTTCCGAGCTGTACGGCGGGCTTACTACTCTGCTTTCAAAATCGAAAGAGCTGGTTGCGGGTATTGATAAATTATCCGCCGGTACCGACGAGCTTTCAAGCGGCGCCGCAGCGCTTAACGCAGGGCTTAACACCTTGGTTTCAAACAACGGCGATTTAACATCAGGCGCTAAACAGGTATTTGATACACTGCTTGCCACAGTCACAAAGCAATTAAACGACGGCGGCATACAAAACTTTGACGCGCTCACGACAGATAACTACAAGACGGTATTAAAGGGCATTGAAGAAAATCCTCTTAATTATTTAAGTGATGCTAAGAAAAACGAGGCTAAAGCGGCTGCCGAGGCACAAATTGACGCGACTATCGCCGCAAATACCGCAATTCCCGAAACCTCACGCTATGCCGCAAAGGTTCTTACCTGCATGGGCAAATCAAAGGAAGAACTTACAACAATACTTACCAATGCAGCTATAACCGCTAAGATTACGGCAGGCGGCGCAACCACCAACGAACAAATTATCAGCGGTATTTGCGGATATTTAAGCTCGCAAAACGGTAAAACTCCTGCCGAGAACTTACAGGCAGCGCAGAAAATCGCAGCCGACGCTGCAACCTATAATGCGGCAAGCGTAAAAAATGAAACAAACGAAAAAACAATTTACACCGCTTGCTTAGGATTGGCGCTCCCCACAATTAAAAACACTGTTAAAACCTCAATTGAAACGGCGGTAACCTCGCTTGACAGCTACAACACATTTTATCAGGGTGTACTTGCCTACACCGCAGGCGTTAAAGAGGCAGCCGACGGCAGCGCTAAGGTAAACGCAGGCGCTAAGCAGCTGAAAGACGGCGCGGCAGAGCTTAAAGCGGGCGCTTCGCAGTTAGTACCCGGCGAAGAAAAGCTTGCTGACGGCTCAAAGCAGTTAGCCGACGGAATAAAACAGCTTAACGATAAAGGCATAAGCAAGTTAACGGGTCTTGCGGGCGACGATCTCCAAAACCTTGTTGACAGAGTAAAGGCAACGGTTGACGTTTCCAAGAATTATAAATCATTCGCCGGAATTGCCGACGGTACCGACGGCAGCGTTAAGTTCATCTACAAAACCGATGAAGTAAAATCCAAATAAGCTGCAAAACGCAATCACCCGCCCTGCGGAAACAAAGCTCCGCAGGGCGGGTGTTCTTTTATTTTGATTATGAGTTTTCGGCAACAAGTTTTTTAAGCCTATCAAATCGAGAATATTAATTACACCGTCTGTGTTAATATCATACTGCGCGTCACTCTCATATTCTGCATAATCGGATATTAATTTCATTTTAAGCTGCGCCAAGTCAAGCGATAAAGAAGAATTAAAAAGAAAAAGCAACTGCAACAGGGACAAGAGAAAAATCGCCAACCTTTTTATTTGACCGGCACGCATAAAACAACACCAACCTCTAACAAAAATACTCTATATATAGAGCATTGTCGAGTTAAAGAGCAGAAATTATCATAATATATAAGAGGTGTTACGATGATTTCTTATGAACCCTTATACGTAACCTTAAAGAAAAAAGGTGTTTCAAGCTATAAACTGATAAACGAATACGGTATAAGCCGAAGCCTGCTTGACCGATTAAAGCATAACCGCCCGATCAGCACCGTAACGCTTAATGACCTGTGTAATATTCTGCACTGTCGGGTTGTGGATATATTGCTGTTTACCGAGGATGACACATAAAATCAGACGGCGGATTTTAGAAAATACCCTCTGTTTGCTAACGCAAAAGAAAGGAACCAAAGACATTCCTACACCAGTGGGCATTGCATAACGAATGTATATAAATCAGCCCGCTGCTGTCGATTTGGACCGATAACAACGGGTTTTAATATTATAGTTCCGAATTCCGCATTACGAATTCCGAATTGTTTTTTAATCTTCTTTATAAACTCTTCCGTTTAAAAACGCTACCGTGCGTTCCACCGCGTCGCGGCTGTTGCCCCAATCGGTCTCGCCGTCGCGGCTGCGGTAATCGTACATTGTGCAGTATTTTGACAAATCGTCATAAAGCGATTTTGAGTATCCGCCGGTTATACGGTTAAGGTTTTCGGAAAATTCCGAATAATATGATTTCATATTGCGTTTTGAGGCGCCGCCGAGCAGCCGCTCATAATGCGGAAGGCAAAACATACTTTGCGAATTGAACATATCGCGGAAATCCTTTTGCGTTTCGTAGCAGCGGTAAACCGTTTCGATCATTCGGGAAAGCCCCCACTCTATTTTTGAGCAGATAAAGCAGGAGTCGGTTATGTTTTTGGCGTTCCCTGTTTTTTTACTGTCGGTACTAAAAAGCTTTTTCTTAAAAATTTCGCCGTTTATCTCGTTAATGTGGGTCTGTAGCATAAGCGCCAATTGCAGGCGCCCCCTGCGCGACATCATATTGTTATAGTGGTGCTCGCAAAAGCCTGTTTTGTTGGTCTCGATTCTTACGTCAGGCTCCATCATGGCGTCGCCTAAAATATAATCGGTCATTCGTTCCTCAATAGTATCGCGCATACGGCATATGGGGCAGCCGTCGTTATGCTCGAAAACCTCGCTTACCGGTATGGTGCAAATATCGTCTCTCATAATTTTTTCTCCTGTTTTTTATTGATATTATTGTCGAAAAAGAGTATAATCTATTTCGGTGATTATATGTTTACTGTAAAGTATAAAAACAACAACGCTTACATAACCGTGCCCGACGGCATTGACCTGCCACACACGCTTGACTGTGGTCAGGCTTTCCGCTGGGAGGAAAAGGAAAACGGCGTATGGCACGGCGTAGCCTACGGAAAATACTTAGAGCTTTACAAAGAAACAGACGGCACGCTGGTGCTTTTCAACACGACCGAACGCGACTTTGAAAGCATATGGCGAAAGTATTTTGACCTTGACAGAGACTACGGCGCGGTAAATAAAAAATTAAGCAAAAACGAGATACTGAAAAGCGCGGCGGAGTATTCCTTCGGTATAAGAATTTTAAACCAAGAGCCGTGGGAAACGCTTTGCTCCTTTATAATATCCCAAAACAACAATATAAAGCGCATTAAGGGCATTATAAGCCGCCTGTGCGATAACTTCGGCGAGGATAAGGGCGACTACCGCGCTTTCCCCACCGCCGAAAGAATAGCGGCGTGTTCGCTTGAAGATTTAGCGGTGCTGCGCAGCGGGTTCAGGGCGAAATATATTCTTGACGCGGCACAGAAAATATCGTCAGGTGAAATTGACCTTGAAAAGCTTAAAACAGTACCGACCGACGAAGCCCGTAACGCGCTTATGAAAATTAAGGGCGTAGGACCCAAGGTTGCCGATTGCGCGCTGCTTTTCTCGCTCTGCCATATTGACGCATTCCCGAAAGACGTGTGGATAAAGCGCGCCATGCAGGCGCTTTTCGGGGGCGAGCTGCCTGATGAGGCCAAGCCCTACGCAGGCATTGCGCAGCAGTATATATTCTTTTACGCCCGCGAGACTAAATTATCGGTCTAATAGTTTTCGGTAAAGCTGTGTAACGTGCCCGAATCGCGGTCGCGCCAGCCGGGTATGGTAGCCATATTTACGTTATGTATACTGCGGAAAATATTATCGTCCACATTCGGGTTTACCTTTTTAATATCCTCTATAAGCGCCTTTATTTCCTTGCGCTTTGAAAGCCCCTCGTTGTGGGCGCTGTTTTCGGTAAACTTGCAGGCACATTGCAGAAATTTAAGCCCGTTATAATTTGAAAAAGCAATAATATCCTTTTCCTTTACCTTATAAAGCGGGCGTATAAGCTCCATACCCTCAAAATTGGTGCTGTGCAATTTCGGCGGCATGGTCTTTATTTCGGATGAATACATCATACTCATAAGCACCGTTTCAATAACGTCGTTAAAATGGTGACCCAGCGCTATTTTGTTGCAGCCGAGCTCCTTTGCCTTGCTGTAAAGGCAGCCGCGCCTCATTCTGGCGCAAAGGTAGCAGGGCGAGCCGCCCGCACGCTCGGTGACAGAGAAAATATCGCTTTCAAAAATATATATCGGTATATCCATCAATTTCGCGTTGTGCTCTATAAGCGCTCGGTTTTCGGCGTTGTAGCCGGGGTCCATTACAATATACTCGGCCTCAAAGGGTATTTCGCTGTGGCGCTGCAGCTGCTGAACGCATTTTGCAAGCAGCATTGAGTCCTTTCCGCCCGAAATACAAACGGCTATTTTATCGCCCGGGGCGATAAGCTCGTATTCCTTTACAGCGCCTATAAAACTATTCCATATCGTCTTGCGGAATTTTTTTATTATGCTCCGCTCAATTTCGGTATGCTTTTCAAGTGTTTTTCCCATTTATAATTCCTCATGAAAGTGTTTATACGCGGCGTCCGCCGCAGTTTTGGTCATTCCGGTGGCTGCCGCCAATTCGTCCGCAGTTGCCGCCTTTATCGCCTTAACCGTTTTAAAGTGCTTTAGCAGCGCCGCGGCGCGGGCTTTGCCTATACCCTCAATTTCGGTAAGCTCGCTTGCCAGCATACTTTTACTTCTTCTTTGCTTATGGTAGCCTATCGCAAAGCGGTGAACTTCATCTTGTATGCCTGTAATAAAGGTGAACGCCGCACGGTTTGATTTAATGCTTATATCCCCGCCCTCGGCGGCTATGGCGCGGGTGCGGTGCTTTGAGTCCTTTACCATACCGAAAAGCGGAACGGTAATTCCGTGCTTTTCAAGCACGGGGCGCACGGCGGACATTTGCCCTAAGCCGCCGTCAAGCAATATTAAATCGGGCAATACCGTAAAGCCCTCGTCCTCACCCTTTTCGTACTCGGTAAAGCGGCGGTCAAGCACCTCCGCCATAGAGCGGAAATCATCCTGCCCCAAAAAGCTCTTTATTTTAAAGCGTTTATACGCGGGCTTAAAGGGTCTGCCGTCCTTATACACTATCATCCCCGCAACGTTTTCGCTGCCCGCCGTGTTTGAAATATCGTAAGCCTCAATATACCGCGGCGCAGAGGGCAGCCCCAAAAGGCGCGCCAATTCATCCAGTACCGACATTTCGCGCCCTGTTCTTTCCGCCTTTTGCGAAAGGGTTTCAGCCGCGTTGTTAAGGCACATATCAAGCAGCGCCTTTTGCTCGCCGAGCTTTGGGTTTATAAAGCTTACATTATGCCCCGATTTTTCGGTAAGCCAGCGCTCGGGGGCGGAAAAATCCGCCGAATTATCTATTAATACGCGCGCGGGTATATCTTCCTTTTCAAGATAGTAGCGCTGCAAAAATTCCTCGTAAAGGCTTTCCCTGTCGGATATTCCGTCAAATAAAAACACCTGCTTATCGCAAAGGCGGTAGTTTCTGAAAATGAAAACGCTTACCGCCGCAGTCTCGCCGAGCAGGGCGGAGGCGATAACGTCCTCGCTTTTATAGGTCGCGCGAACCACCTTTTGCTTTTCCCTTATCCGTTTCATTGCGTTTATTCGGTCGCGCAACTTTGCCGCCGTTTCAAAATCCAGCCTTTCGGCGGCGGCAAGCATTTTTTCGTTTAATTCCGTTTCGGTTTCGCTGTCCGCCCCGCCGTGCTTTATAAAATCCACCGCGGCGTTTACGTTTTCAAGGTAATTATCAAGGCTTATTTTTCCGCGGCAGGGCGCGTCGCATATGCCGATATGGTAATTAAGGCAGGGCTTTGATGGTTTATCAAAGCTCCTGTTGCAATCGGGCAGTTTAAAAATTTTTCGTGCCTCGTCCACCGTTTCCTTAACTACATAAAGCGATGAATAAGGTCCTATATACTCCCCTTTTTTATCGGTCGCGCGCGCAAAGGTAATCTTTTTCCATTTATCGTTTGTTATTTTAACGTAGGAGTAGCCCTTGTCGTCCTTTAAAAGTATGTTGTATTTCGGCTGATTTTGCTTTATAAGCGAGTTTTCAAGAATAAGCGCTTCAAACTCGCTGTCGCACACTATATACTCAGAGTGATCGACATTGGAGACCATTTTGCGCACCTTTGCGGTGTGCCCCGAGCCGCCGCCGAAATACTGCGTAACGCGGTTTTTAAGCGGCTTTGCTATACCGATGTATATAATTTCATCGTTCTTATTTTTCATTATATAAACGCCCGGCAGCAGCGGCAGCCGATTAGCGCGTTTTTTCAGCCGCGAAAGTCTTGAAATATCGTCACGGTCGTCCATTAAAAGCCTCCGTACCAAAAAAATAAGGGGAAATTTTGTTTATGAAAAGAAAATTACTTGCACTGCTTATTATACCCGTTATTCTTTGTGGGTGCAACACCTCAAATGTTAAGAATAACGATTCCCACGCCGAAATAACCGTAAATTACCCGACCGATGATACCGTAAACGGCTATCGTCCCGGCGGCAGCGGCTCTATGCCCGATGAAATATCAGCCGACAGCACTGTGCCCGCAAAGCCCGGACACAACGAAACCGCAGCTACGGCGTATATAGGGAATTCAAATTCCAAAAAATTCCATACGCCCGATTGCTCGTCTGCCAAAAAGCTGAAAGATGAAAATAAGGTGTCGTTTAAAACCCGCGATGAGGCAGTAAATGAGGGGTATAAACCCTGCAGCAGGTGCAAGCCGTAATTTTTTATAATAATTACAAATTATGCGCTCATGCCGCGCAGGCACCATATTTCTGTACGGACAGAAATATGGAAAAGAACCGCTGGGAACCCTTCAGATTGGGTTCCCAGACCCTCCTAAACAGCCAAAGGGACAAACTTCCCTTTGGAAACCCTTACTGCAACAAGCTATGCAGATACAAAACTTTTAGATTAAAAAAGTATGAATGTAATTAGATGAAACAAAATAAATTTCATATCAATGCAGCTTATCCGCTATCATATAAATAAGCTTTTCGGATTTTTCCCACCCGAGACAGGGGTCGGTTATGGATTTTCCGTAAATATGCTCGCCTATTTTCTGCGCGCCGTCCTCAATGTAGCTTTCTATCATAAGCCCCTTTACCATTGAGCGTATATCCTTATTGTGGTTGCAGCTGTAAACTACGTCCTTTGCAATTCTTATCTGCTCTAAATACTGCTTGCCCGAGTTTGCGTGGTTGGTATCAACTATTGCGGCAGGGTTTACAAGGGATGTTTCGGCATACAGCTCGTGCAGCTTTACAAGGTCTTCGTAATGATAATTGGAAACATTTTTGCCCGCAAAATCAATATATCCGCGTAAAATGGAATGTGCGTAGGGGTTGCCCTCGCTTACAACCTCCCACCCGCGGTATATAAAGGTGTGGCTGTGCTGCGCGGCGGTTATTGAGTTCATCATAATGGTAAGGTCGCCGCTTGTGGGGTTTTTCATACCCACGGGTATATCAAGTCCGCTGGCGGTAAGCCTGTGCTGCTGATTTTCAACCGAACGCGCGCCTATTGCAACATAGGAAAGCAGGTCGGATAAATAACGGTGATTATCGGGGTAGAGCATTTCGTCCGCGCAGGAAAAGCCGTAATCGTGCAGCGCCGCCATATGTAAGTCTCTTATCGCGACAATGCCTTTTAGCATATCGGGTGTTTCATCGGGGTTCGGCTGGTGTAGCATACCCTTATATCCGTCGCCCGTGGTGCGCGGCTTGTTGGTGTAAATGCGCGGAACTATAAGTATTTTATCCTTTACATCATCCTGCACCTTTTTAAGCCTTGAAATATAGTCGAGCACGGGCTCGCGGCTGTCTGCCGAGCAGGGGCCTATCACCAAAATAAATTTATCCGATTTACCCGCAAAAATATTTTTAAGCTCTTCGTCGCGCGCAGCCTTCACCGCCGCGTCCTGCTCCGATACAGGGTAGCGCGCCTTTATCTGCTGCGGTATGGGCAGTTTTCTTAAAAATTTCATATTCATAATATTTATTCCCCTTATAAATGCTTGTTAAAGCGCTTTCTGCGCTCGGTGGAAAGCCGCATCATTTCGCGTATTCCGTCTCGGTCTCCCGTTTCTATTTTTTTGTAAAGCGTCTCAAAGCTTTGCTTAAAGCTGCGCATTTCAGCAAGCAACATATCTTTGTTATCCAAAAACAGCTCGCTCCACATTTCGTCGTTTATCCGCGCTATGCGCGTTAAATCGCGGAAAGAGTCGCCCGTGTAATATTCAAGGTCGGGCGTGTTGTTGCAGCACATAAGAGTTACCGCTATGCAGTGGGTAAGCTGGGAAAGAAACGCTATCATTTCGTCATGCTTTTCGGGAGATAATTCCGCCACGCGGTGAAAACCTAATTTTTCGCCCAAATCGCGGCAAAGCTCTATTGCGCCCGCGGTATTTTTTTCCGTAGGAACAACTATGTAGTTTGCGCCCTTAAAAATGCCCGAATCGCTGTTTTCAACCCCGCACACCTCGCGCCCCGCCATAGGGTGCGCGGCTATAAACTCAACATCGGGGCGGAGCATTTCCTGAATTTTATAAACAATGCAGCCCTTAACCCCCGTAACGTCGGTTATAACCGCTCCCGATTTTAATAAATGCTGATTTTTTTCTATCCAATCGGTGAAAACGTGAGGGTAAAGCGCGAATATAACCAAATCTGCGGCAGAAATAATGCTTTCTTCAAGCGTTGTTGTGCCGTATTTTATTATACCTTTTTTTAGGGCTAAATCAACCGACGATTGCTCTTTGGTTACGGCGTTTACGGTATAACCGCCCTTTGTAAGCGCCTCGGCGTAGCTGCCGCCAAGTAACCCTAAGCCTACTATTAAAATATTTGTATCTTTACTTAACTTCATTTTTCTTCAACCTTTATGCCGAGTGATGAAAGTTTACGGAAATAATCGGGAAAACTTTTATTTACCGCCTCTGCCCCGTAAATGCTGCCGCCCGTTATGCTGCAAAGAAGGGAAAGCGCCATTACTATTCTGTGGTCGTTATGCCCCGAAAGCGGCAGCTCGGGCGTTTTAAGCGCACGCGGGTGCACCGTTATCTCATTTTCCCATACCTCGGTGTTGCACCCGAACTTTGCAAGTTCCTCCGCCATGGCGGCGCCCCTGTCGCTCTCTTTTATTTTAAGGCGGTGGGTGCCTATTAGCTTTACGCCGTTATTTGCCGCCGCAACCGCCATTAAAACGGGTGCTAAATCGGGGCAATCGGAAATATCTATTTCGGGACAACCGCGCACCAATTTACCGAAAAGTTTTCTGTAAACCGCGTCGCCTTGGCAGGTGTCCTTTTTAAGTCCTGCAACCGCCACATTGCCGCCTACCGAATTGAACGCCTCAAAAAATGCGGCGTTTGAGTAATCGCCCTCAACACGCAGTGTGCGCGGCTTGTATGTCTGATTACCCTTTATAAATATGGTGTGCTCGTCTGTCCGGCTTATTCTCACACCGAATTCGGCAAGCGCCTTTACCGTCATACCGAGGTATGAGCCGCTTTCAAGCGCACCCGTTATATCAATTATACTGTCACTGCCAAGCAGCGGCAAAGCGAACATAAGCCCCGAGATAAACTGACTTGAAACATCCCCGCGTACCGAATATTTACCCGCCGTCAGCTTGCCGCAAACCGTAACGCTTTCTTTATTCTCCGTAAACTCAATACCTTGCAATAGGCACATTTCCTTATAAACCGCAAGTGAGCGGCTCATAAGCCTTTCGGTGCCTTTAAGGGTGATTTTTTGTCCGAAAAGAAGACAAAGCGGAATTAAAAACCTTAACGTACTGCCCGATTCATTGCAGAAAAGCTCTGCGCACTTAACAGCTTTATCGGGCGATATTCCGCCTGTTTTAACCGTGCTGCCGTCAATTTCATATTCGGCGCCCAAGGCGCTCAGGCAATTAAGGGTTGCCTTAATATCCTCTGAAAATGCAACGTTTTCTATAACGCTGCCGCCTGAGAGCGCGCCGCAAATTAAATATCTGTGAGAAACGCTTTTTGAGGGCGGCGCCTCCACCCTGCCGTATGCCGTTCCTTTTTCAATGGTTGCTATCATTTTTTATCGCCGTATTCCTTAATCAAGTAATCTATTGCCTCGATATATCCCGCAATACCGTGCCCGCATATCGTTTTAACGCAAGCCTTTCTTATATAGCTTATCTGCCTGAAATCCTCGCGCGATGAAAC
>CAJJPG010000029.1 GCA_905193585.1 uncultured Oscillospiraceae bacterium | reverse complement strand
AGCCCTGCCTCTTAAAATTGCGGCGCGGGCGTCTTTGCGGGAAATACAAAGCTGCGAAGAAATAAATTTATCAAGTCTCAATTTTCTTTACACTCTCACTTAAAAGCGGCAGCATAAATCCGTCAAGCGCGGTTGAGGAAATATCGCCGCCTACTATGCCGCCGTTCACAACTATAAGATTCACTACCCTTTCGGGCGAGTCCTCAAATCGGTAGGAATAAACCGTAGCCTCTTTACCGCGAAACGGTTCAAGGTCGAATCCTGCTTTTTTCTGCAATGCATTGTACTTTTCATACACCTTGCCGAAGCTTTGCGGAATTACCGTTTCTTTTGAGGAAATCGCCGTTTCCTCTACATTACAGCCGAGGCTGCTCATATAATCCACCCGCTCGGCGTTTGTAGAGCCGCTGATACCGCCGCCCGACAGCGCCGTGACCCGACTTAAAACGGCAAGCGCCGCTATAAGTGAAAGCAGCACCGCCGCGAGACTTCTTTTTGAAAAGGTTATAAAAAGCTTCATATTTACTCCCCCGTAAATAATATGCGGGGGTCGGCGCCTATATTCGCTCAATAAGGCAAACGGCGTGCGCCGCTATGCCTTCCAAATTACCTGTAAAGCCCAAGCCCTCTTCGGTAGTAGCCTTAACGTTAACGCAGTTGGGTTCAATGCCGCAGTCAGCCGCTATATTTTTCACCATTTCGGGAATAAAAACCGCCAGTTTCGGCTTTTGGGCTATAACCGTGGCGTCTATATTAACGGGTGCAAAGCCGCGCTCACGCAGCAGCTCTGCGGTTTTTCTAAGTAATATGCGGCTGTCTATATTGCAAAGCGCGGGGTCGGTATCGGGAAAATGCTTGCCTATATCCCCCAACGCTGCCGCGCCGAGCAGTGCGTCGCAAACGGCGTGTAGCAGCACGTCCGCGTCGGAATGCCCCAAAAGCCCCATTTCAAAGGGTATTTCCACCCCGCCTATAATAAGCCGCCTGTTTTCCGCAAAGCGGTGAACGTCATAGCCGTGACCTATTCTCATTCCTTTTCATCCTTTAAAATAAGATATTCCGCAAGCGCTATGTCTTCGGGCGTGGTTACCTTTATGTTTTCATAGCTGCCCGGCACCGTAAACGGCTTATGCCCCGCCGCCTCCATAACCGACATATCATCGGTAAACCTGCCTAAATCCCCCGCATTTTCGAGCGCCGCGCGGTAATCCGATACATTCACGCCCTGCGGGGTCTGCACAGCTACAAGCGTATTTCTGTCAGGCGTTGACAGCACGTTTCCGTTTTCGTCAACCTGCTTTACCGTGTCTTTCAGCTTGACGGCGCAGGTCACGGCGTTATGCGTACCGAGGGCGGATATAACGCCGCATATAATTTCATCCGTCACAAACGGGCGCGCGCCGTCGTGAATAAGCACGGTTTCGGCGTTTTCGGGCAGGCGCTCCAATCCGTTTTTAACCGATTGCTGGCGGTTATCCCCGCCGCATACAATGTCCGTCAGTTTCTCTATATGATACCTGTCGGCTAACTGCTGCATACTGAAAACATCGTCGGGTTTTACAACAAGAATTATATTTGATATTTTGCTGCACTTTTCAAACCGCATAAGAGTTCTTATTATTAAAGGAACGCCGCAAAGCAGCGCGGTTTGCTTGTTTATACCGTTCATACGCGTTGATGAGCCTGCCGCCACCACTATAACGGGCACGCCGCCGTCTGCCGATAATTCTTCAATTTCATATTCAAGCTTAAATTCCGTTTCGAGCATAATCAGACCTCGGTCTTTATTTATCAAAAAAGCTCCCGATGTAAGGGAGCTTTGCAGTTTTCAGAGATATAAATTCGGAATGCGAAATTATGAATTCGGAATAAAAACTTACCCCTATTATAATTCCGCATTACGCATTCCGAATTCCGCTTTAAAAATTATTCCTTTTCGTCTTCGTCGGTATCGGCATCGTCATGGCAGCAGCCGCAGTCGCAGCCGTCGAAATCAAATTCAAGCTCTGTTCCGCAGTTCGGGCAGGTTATACCGTCCTCGCTGAGCATATCTTCATCAAGATAAACCGTGTCGTGGCAGGCGGGGCACTCTATTTCATAAAGCTCCTCGTCGTCGCAGCAATCGCAGTCGTCATCGCAGCAGTCGCAATCGTCGTCGCCGTAAACAACATCCTCAACATTGGAAAGATCCTCGTCAACAGCGTCAAGCTGCTCCATAAGCTCGTCGCAGCCGTCCTCTATTTCGCATATCTCGTTTGTAATATCGCCCAAAAGGTCGATAACAGCGGCAAGAATTTTGCCCTCCTTGGTGTTTTCATCAAGTGAAAGACCCTCTGCAAGACCTTTAATGTAAGCTACTTTCTCGCAAATATCCATTTTGTAAACCTCCGTTTTTAATTATGCACGTTCCATATACTCGCCTGTGCGGGTATCAATTCTTATCATATCGCCCTCGTTTATAAAGAGCGGAACGCGAATTTCAGCGCCTGTTTCAAGCGTTGCGGGCTTGGTGGCGTTAGTGGCGGTATCGCCCTTAAATCCGGGGTCGGTAGCGGAAACCTGAAGCTCAACGAATGTGGGCGGCTCTACACCGAAAACCTTACCCTTATAGGAAAGGATCTTGCAAACCATATTTTCTTTTACGAACTTGAAGTTATCGCCAAGCTCGCTGCCGTTTATCGGAATAAGCTCATAGCTTTCCTGATCCATAAAGTAGTAAAGATCGCCGTCGGCATAAGAATATTCCATATCCTTTCTCTCAACAAAGGCAGTCGGGAATTTTGCGGTAGGGTTATAGCTCTTTTCAACAACCGATCCGGTAATAACGTTTTTAACCTTTGTTCTTACGAATGCGGCGCCCTTACCCGGCTTTACATGCTGAAATTCAATTACCTGAAGAACGTTGCCGTCTTCTTCAAAGGTTACTCCGTTTCTGAAATCTCCGGCACTAATCATATTTTTCAATTCCTCCAAAAAGTTAAATCATATTGAAATTATAAGGCTTTTCGGAGCATTTGTCAAGTTTTTACTTCTTTTTCTTGCCGTCATCCGTATTTTCATCGCAATCGGTCTCAATAATGCCCTCGTTAAAGCCGTGCGCAACGGTAGGATACATATTTTCGGTGTCGGCGGTAGACTGTATATTATAGGTGCCGTAGCGGTTCACCATATCGAACGCGGTTTCGGGCATTCCCGTAACCGGAACGGAAGATACGTCTATAACAGGCTTAATTTTTTCTTTTTTATTCTTCATTTTTTCACCCCGCGATTATTATATGCGGCAAAATCGGCATTAAACCGTTTGACAGAAAAAGACATTCGTGATATAATGTAACGAGATTACGGTCTGACGGAGGAATAAAAATGCTGGATATTAAATTTATTTGCGAAAATCCGGAAATTGTCAAAGAAAACATTAAAAAGAAATTTGAAGATAAAAAGCTGCCGCTTGTTGACGAAATTATTTCGCTTTACAGCGAAAAATGCGCCGCAAACAACCGCGCCAACGACCTGCGCGCCAACCGCAACAAGGTAAGCAAGCAAATAGGCGCTTTAATGGCGCAGGGCAAGCGCGACGAGGCCGAGGAAATGAAACGCCTTGTAAACGAGCAGGCGGAAGAGCTTAAAGCCCTTGAAGAGAAAGAGGACGAGCTTCAGAAAAAGGTTACCGAAATACAGATGAAAATACCGAATATTGTGGACGCGAGCGTGCCTGTAGGTAAGGACGACAGCGAAAATGTTGAAGTTCAGAAGTTCGGCGGGCAAACCCACCCCGATTTTGAAATACCCTACCATACCGATATTATGCAGCTTTTCGACGGCATTGATAAGGACGCCGCAGGCAAAGTTGCGGGCGAGGGCTTTTATTACCTTATGGGCGACATTGCGCGCCTGCACTCGGCGGTGCTGGCTTATGCGCGCGATTTTATGATAGACAAGGGCTTTACCTACTGCATACCGCCTTATATGATAAGAAGTAAGGTTGTAACGGGCGTTATGAGCTTTGAAGAAATGGACGCCATGATGTATAAAATAGAGGGCGAGGACCTTTACCTTATAGGAACCTCGGAGCACTCTATGATAGGCAAGTTTATAGACAGCATTACCCCCGAGGAAAAACTGCCCTTAACCCTTACAAGCTATTCCCCCTGTTTCCGCAAGGAAAAGGGCGCGCACGGCATTGAAGAACGCGGCATTTACCGCATACACCAGTTTGAAAAGCAGGAAATGATAGTTATTTGCCGCCCCGAGGAAAGCATGGATTGGTTCAACAAAATGTGGAACTACTCTGTAGAGCTTTTCCGCAGTATGGATATACCCGTAAGAACCCTTGAGTGCTGTACCGGCGACCTTGCGGATTTAAAGGTGAAGTCTTACGACGTTGAGGCGTGGTCGCCTAAGCAGCAGAAGTATTTTGAGGTATGCTCCTGCTCCAACCTTGGCGACGCGCAGGCAAGAAGACTGGGCATAAGAGTAAAGGGCGCTGACGGCAAAAAATACCTTGCCCACACCCTTAACAACACGGTTGTAGCCCCGCCGCGTATGCTTATAGCTTTCCTTGAAAACAATCTCCGTTTTGACGGCGAGCATTACAGCGTTATGATCCCCGAGGCTTTAAGACCCTATATGGGCGGCAAAACCGTGCTTACCAGCGATAAAAAACTGTAATAATTCTATTAAAAACAATCGGCGGAAACGAATAGTTTCCGCCGATTTGTTTTTGTAATTTTTCATTATATCACGGATAAATTTCTATTTACCCACGCAGAATTTTCTGAAAATTTCATCCGATACTTCGTTTGTAACCCGCCTGCCCGTAAGCTCCAGCAATGCCGCAAGCGCGTCGTCCACGCAAACGCCCACCGCGTCCACCGTGTTGCCGTCGTTCAGCGCCGCTATTGCCTCATTTATACCGTCAAGCGCGCGCTCGGCACAGGCGCGCTGCCGCTCGTTTATAAGCACGGCAGATTCGGGGTCAAGCCCCGCCGTTCCCGCAATATCGGCAATGGTGCTACAGAGCGCTTCATATCCCCCGCCGTTTACAGCCGAGGTTACAACTGTTCTGAAATCTGCAAACGCCGACATATCCGCGCTGTTTCCCATATCGGATTTATTAAGTATTACAACAGTATTTTTATGTTTCACAAGCTCCAAAAGCTTTTTATCGTCATTATCAAGCGGTTTTGTTATGTCAAACACCGCAAGTACAAGATCGGCAAGCTCAATTCGTTTTTTCGCAAGCTCCACACCTATGCTTTCGACGCGGTCGTCGGTGTCCCTTATTCCCGCAGTATCGGCAAGGCGCAGCATAATGTCCCCCACATTTACCGTGTCCTCAATAACGTCGCGCGTGGTGCCCGCAACCTCGGTCACGATTGAGCGCTCCGCACCGCTCAGCATATTCATAAGGGTGGATTTTCCCACATTCGGCTTGCCCACTATCACCGTTTCAATGCCCTCGCGCAAAACTCTGCCCGCATTGTAGGTTGAAAGCATTTGCTCGGTCTCATGAGCGCAGGCTTTAAGCGAAGATAAAAAGCTTTCTCGGTCAAGCCCCTCTATTTCCTCATCGGGGTAATCGGAGTAAACGGCTATCGCCGCGTCGGCAGAGGTAAGCCTTGATATTATGCCGTCAATTTTTTCGCTTATTTTTCCCAAATGCGCCGCGCGGGAAAGCCGCAGCTGCGACTCATTTTTAGCCGAGATAAGCCCCATAATGCTTTCAGCCCTTGCAAGGTCTGTTTTTCCGTTTAAAAACGCGCGCTTTGTAAACTCGCCCGGCTCTGCGGGAAACGCGCCTTTTTTATATAAAAGCCGCAGCGTATCACGCAGAATAAGCGCGCCGCCGTGCACCGATATTTCCACCACGTCTTCACCCGTGTAGCTTTTGGGGGCTTTAAAAACAAGCGCTACCGCGTCGTCAATAACGGTATCGCCGTCCCTTATTTCGCCGTAAGCGGCAGTGTAGCCCTTTAAAACGGAAAGCGGCTTGCCCGATACGGCGAAAAACACGCTGTCGGCAATTTCCGCCGCTTTTTCTCCCGATATTCTTATAACCCCCACCGAGCCTTCGCCCGGCGGTGTGGCAACCGCCGCTATTGTGCGTTCGGACATTTTTTCACTCACCTTTAAATTTGCCTCGGGTTTTTAAGCCCGAGGCAGTATTTTTGTTTCCCGTAAATTTTACTGTCTTCTGCAACGGCAACTGCTGAGATAAAGCGCTATCACAGTGGCTATAAGCAAAACTATTCCGAAAATTGCAATCGGAACGATTGAAGACACTATAAGCTCCGCCGCGTATGCTCCCGCAATGGCTCCGCCCACAAAGAACAGCAATACAAGCAATATGAGCGCCACGGTGTGCGGGCACCTCATGCGGCAGCAGCCTGTTGTTAATCCTCTGTTATCGCACATAATTTCACATCCCTTTAATATTAGGTCATGACCATTCCCATTATATGCGCAAGCGAGGACAGGTGTAACACCGAAATTATTTCATAAACTCGTACATAGCGCGGTAGCACATATATACATCGAACTTTGCGGTGGTTTCAAAGGGCGCGTGCATGGAAAGCACGGGAACGCCGAGGTCTACAACGTCAACCCCCATATTGGCAACGAACATAGCAACCGTTCCGCCGCCGCCTATATCTACCTTGCCCATTTCGCCCATCTGCCAAACTATATTTTCACGGTCGAGCAGCGCGCGAACCTCGGCTACATACTCGGCGGACGCGTCGGACGTTGATGACTTGCCTCTTGCGCCCGTGTACTTTGTAACAACAACGCCGTAATTTAAGAAAGAGGCGTTTTTGCGCTCCATAACGTCTTGGAAGGTTGGGTCCATTGCGGCGTTTACATCGGCAGATAAGCACTTTGAATGCCTGAGTGCCAAGGTCGGGTCGCCGCCCTGCATTTTCGCGAGATCGCCCACAACATAGCGCAAAAAGTCCGATTCAAGCCCCGTGTTGCCCATAGAGCCCACCTCTTCCTTATCGGTAAGAATTGCAAGGGCGGTTCTTTCGGGCGTTTTAACCTCTAAAACAGCGGTTAAAGCGGGGTATGCGCAAACGCGGTCGTCCTGACCGTAAGCGCCTATCATAGAGCGGTCAAAGCCTATATCGCAGGCGTGCGCGGCGGGTACCATTTCAAGCTCGGCAGAGAGGAAATCCTCTTCGGTAACGCCGTATTTTTCATTGAGCAGCTTTAAAATATTAAGCTTTACAAGCTCGCTGCCCTTGTCATCCTTAAACGGATGGCTGCCTATAAGCACGTTTAATTCCTCGCCCTTTATTCCCTCGTTCAGCGGGCGCTTTATCTGCTCGCTTGCAAGGTGAGGCAAAAGGTCGTTTATAACAAATTTCGGCTCGTCTACCTTTTCGCCCACCGAAACCTCTTTAACCGTTCCGTCCTTTAAAACAAAAACGCCATGCAGTGCCAGCGGCACAGCCGTCCACTGGTATTTTTTAATTCCGCCGTAATAGTGGGTCTTAAAAAGCGCAAGGTCCACATCCTCATAAAGCGGGTTGGGCTTTAAATCAAGGCGTGGCGAGTCGATATGCGCCGCGGTTATATTAACGCCGTTTTCAACGGGCTGCTTGCCTATTACCGCAAATGCAACCGTTTTGCCGCGGTTGTTAAAGAAGACCCTATCGCCCGCGCTGTACTTTTTGCCGTGCTCAAACTCGGTAAAGCCCGCCGCCTTTGCCATTTCCATTGCAGCCTTTGCCGCCTCGCGCTCGGTTTTTGCCTTATCAAGAAAAGCCTTGTAGCCATCGCAGTAACTGTCCGCCGCGTTTACAATGCTTTCATCACTGTAAAGTCTGCCGTTTTTGCGCTTGTAGGCAAGCTGCTCCCTTAAAAGCTCTGATGCCGTTTTTTCAGCCATTTATATTACCTCCGATAATGTTTTTCAATATATCTGAAAAGCGCTTAGAAAACGCTTTTTCATCCGAATTGTTGTAAAGAAAATAATCCGCTTTTTGTTTATAGTATTCGTCCGTTTTGCCCGCGTTTATTCTTAAATCAGCCGCGTCGGGAGTCAATCCGTCGCGCCTTATTATGCGCTCTCTGCGTATTTCCGCATCGGCAGAAACCGCAATTACCGCAGTACAAACCGAGTTAAGACCGCTTTCAAAAAGCGTGGGTGCGTCCAGCAGAACGTTTTTGCCCTCAGTCTCGGCTAAAACCAACTTTACTATATGCGGTAAAATTGTTTTATTTAAAAGCTCGGTTTTTTGGGGGCTTGCAAAAGCCGCCGCCGCTAAAGCCCTGCGGTCTAGCGAGCCGTCGGGTAAAAGTATTTCTTTACCGAAAGCGGCGACTAAAGCCTTTAAACCGTCGGTTCCCTTTTCGGTTGCGGCTCTTGCAGATTTATCGCAATCAATGACCTGCAAGCCGAAATCTTTCGCTGCCGCCGCAGCCGTGCTTTTGCCCGCGCCGGTAGACCCTGTTAAGCCTATAATTATGCTCATAGCTTTATCACCCTGAAAGCCGCCGCGCGAATAAGGCGGTTATACACCGCAAGCCCTATTCCGCTTTTTGAGGGGGCGTGAACGTAAATTTCGGAAACGCCTAATTTATCCGCCTTGCGGAGCACCGCAAATACACTGTGGGCAAGGGTCTTTTCATCCTCCGCCGTGCCGTAAAAAAGGCGCGGAACGGTTATTTTTTCCCCGTCCTCATAAAAGCAGACCGCCGCGGCGTTCGGCTTGGAATTTACAAATTCGGCGAATTTCTCGCTCTCGCCCTCAACCAAATACGTTTCGGTTTTAGGCGCGTAATGCTTGTATTTCATACCGGGAGATGAAACCTTTTCCCCCTCGGCGGGCATTGATAAAACCGCTTTATCAAGCTGAATATTCGGTATTACGGTTTTAAGCTGTTCGGGCGTTACCGCTCCCGGTCTTAAAATTTTGGGCGGGTCGGTTACTAAGGTTATAACGGTGGATTCTACTCCCACCGCGCAATCCTTTCCCATAACCACGGCGTCAATTTTGCCGTCAAGGTCGCCTATAACGCACTCGGCGCTTGTGGGGCTGGGTCTGCCCGAGGTATTGGCGGAGGGCGCTGCCAGCGGCACGCTCGCCGCTATTATATCTCGCGCGGTGGTATCAAGCGGCATTCTCACCGCCACGGTATCAAGCCCCGCAGACACGCAGGGCGGAATTTTATCGGTCCGCTTTAAAATCATTGTAAGCGGACCCGGCCAGAAAAGTTCTGCGCATTTATAGGCGCTTTCCGGTATATCCCGCGCTATTTCGGTAAGCACCGATATATCCGCAATATGCACTATAAGCGGGTTATCCTGCGGTCTGCCCTTAGCCTCAAAAACCTTTCTTACCGCGTTTTCATCATAAGCAGACGCCGCAAGCCCGTATACCGTTTCGGTGGGAATTGCAACGGTTCCGCTCTTTTTTAAAAGCTCCGCCGCGCGCTTTATGCTGTTTTCATAATTTTCCGAATCCGTTTTCAGTCTTTCGGTAATCATATCATTCCCCGTTTTCAGCCCGCAAAGCCTCGGTGCGGTAATAGGTGGTGAGCGCGTCTATTATTTCGTCAATATCGCCGTTCAAAATCTGCTCAAGCTTATAAAGGGTAAGCCCTATGCGGTGGTCGGTCACTCTGCCCTGCGGGTAATTGTAGGTTCTTATGCGCTCGCTGCGGTCGCCCGTGCCCACCTGCGATTTACGGTCGGATGCTATTGCCGCGTCGTGCTCGCGCTGGGCTGCGTCAAGCAGGCGGGAACGCAGAATTTTAAGGGCTTTATCCTTATTTTTATACTGGCTGCGCTCATCCTGACACTCAACTACCGTGCCTGTGGGAATATGAGTAACACGAATTGCTGACGAGGTCTTGTTTATGTGCTGACCGCCCGCGCCTGCTGAACGGAAGGTATCAATTTTAAGGTCGGCGGGGTTAATATCAAGCTCAACATCCTCCGCCTCGGGCAAAACCGCCACGGTAACGGTAGAGGTGTGTATGCGCCCCTGCGTTTCGGTATCGGGCACGCGCTGAACGCGGTGCACGCCGCTTTCGTATTTAAGGCGTGAGTATGCGCCCGCGCCCTCAATCATAAATACAATTTCTTTAAAGCCGCCAAGCTCCGTTTCGTTGGCGTTTATAACCTCAATATTCCAGCGGCGGGATTCGGAATACATGGTATACATTCTGTAAAGCGTTCCCGCAAAAAGCGCCGCTTCCTCGCCGCCCGCGCCGCCGCGGATTTCAACAATTACGTTCTTTTCATCATTCGGGTCACGCGGTAACATGAGCAGCTTTAATTCGTCGGAATATTTTTCAAGGTTTGCCTTTGCCTCTTTCAGCTCTTCCTCGGCAAGCTCTTTCAGCTCCTTATCCCCGCCGTTTTCCGCTATTATTTGCAGCGCCTCTTTTTCGGCTTGCTGCGCCGATACATACTCGCGGTATTTTTCCACTATGGGTGAAAGCGCCGCGTGCTCCTTCATAAGCTTTGTGAAAAGCTCGGTATCAGCCACGGTCTGCGGCTGCGAAAGCTCCGCGCCTATCTGCTCATAGCGGCTTACAACCGCCTCCAATTTATTAAACATTGTCTTCTCCGTCTGTTCTGATTATTTTTTTAAGGCTTTTTTCAGCCTTTGTGCGCGGCACCATTACCTCCCTGCCGCAACCGTCGCATTTAAGGCGAAAATCCATACCTATGCGCAAAACCGAAAAGGTATCCGCTCCGCAGGGGTGCTTTTTTTTCATAAGCAGCTTATCGCCCACTCTTATATCCATCCGCGCACCTCTTTCCTATAATTTACATTTTATTATACATCTTTTCATACGGAAAGACAAGCCCGAATATACTCAAATTTTACACAAATCAAGTATTTTTTTTGTCTTATTTCGGGCGCTTGACAGCGCATAATAAGCTATGGTATAATTTACTGGTATTTTTAAACAGAGGAGTAATTTTGTGAGCGACCTTAAAACCGAAATTGAACGCAGACGGACGTTTGCTATAATATCCCACCCGGACGCAGGTAAAACCACCCTGACCGAGAAATTTTTGCTTTACGGCGGTGCAATTCAAACCGCAGGCTCGGTAAAGGGCAAGGCTACGGCCAAGCACGCGGTTTCCGACTGGATGGACCTTGAAAAACAGCGCGGTATTTCCATAACCTCGTCTGTCATGCAGTTTGAATACGAGGGCTTTTGCATAAATATTCTCGATACCCCGGGACATCAGGACTTTTCGGAGGATACCTACCGCACCCTTATGGCGGCGGACAGCGCGGTAATGGTAATTGACGCGGCAAAGGGTATTGAGGCGCAAACGCGCAAGCTCTTTAAGGTCTGCGCTATGCGGCATATTCCGATATTTACCTTTATAAATAAGTTAGACCGCGAGGCACGCGACCCGTTTGAGCTGCTTGACGAGCTTGAAAAGGAGTTTGGCATAGGCACCTACCCCGTTAACTGGCCCATAGGCTGCGGGGTTGACTTTAAGGGCGTTTTTGACCGCGACAAGCGCGAAATTCTCACCTTTAAAGAGTTCCACCGCGGGCAGGATAAATTAAGCGCCGTAAAGTGCGATATTACCGATACCGAAAAATTAGATGAGCTTATAGGCGAGTACCAGCGCGCAGAGCTGGTAGACCAAATTGAGCTGCTTGACGGTGCAAGCTATGAATTTGACCTTGAAAAGGTGCGCCGCGGCGAGCTGACCCCTGTTTTCTTCGGTTCGGCGCTGACAAATTTCGGGGTTGAGCCGTTTTTAGAGAACTTCCTTAAAATGACCACATCCCCACTGCCGCGTATGTCGGAGGGCGTGCCTGTAGACCCGTTTGACGATAATTTTTCGGCGTTCGCCTTTAAAATTCAGGCGAATATGAATAAGAACCACCGCGACCGAATCACCTTTTTCCGCATATGCTCGGGCAAGTTTGAGCGCGGGGCGGATTACTACCACGTTCAGGCGGATAAAACTGTGCGCCTATCTCAGCCGCAGCAGATGATGGCGGAGGAGCGCCAGGTAATAAACGAGGCGTATGCGGGCGATATAATCGGTGTTTTCGACCCCGGTATTTACTCAATAGGCGATACGGTATGCTCCCTTAGAAAGCACGTTAGGTTTGAGGGTATTCCCACCTTTGCGCCTGAGCATTTCGCCGTTATAGAGCAAAAGGACAGCCTTAAGCGCAAGCAGTTTGTAAAGGGCGTTGAGCAGATAGCGCAGGAGGGCGCCATTCAGATATTCCGCGAGCCAAACTCGGGTATGGAGCGGGTTATAGTGGGCGTTGTGGGCGTTTTGCAGCTTGAAGTGCTTGAATACCGCCTTAAAAACGAGTATAACGTTGACGTTATAAGAAACGATATGCCATACCAGTACATCCGCTGGGTAAGGAATAAGGATATTGATATGAAAAGCCTGAACCTCACTTCGGATACAAAGTGGGTTCAGGACTTTAAGGATAACAATATTTTAATATTTACAAGCGAATGGAATATTAACTGGGCTCTCGATAAAAACGACGGTCTTATATTAGAGGACTTTAATAAGGATTAAATAACAATATACAAAGCACCGGACATTCGGCTGAGCCGAATGTCCGGTGTTAATTTTACGGTTACCGCTTTAAATGCCTTAAATTATTTTTTCTTTTTGCTTTTCTTAGCGGCGCCGATTCCCGTCATGACTCCGCTGCTTATGAACAGTAAGGCTATCCACATAACAACATCGTTATTCTCCCCTGTTTTGGGAGAATTGTTTTTACGCTCTTTTTCAATGGTAAAGGTTGTGTCAGCCTGACCGTTGCGCGATACAACGCTTAAAGTGTGCGTACCCGCCGAAAGGGTTTTAAGATATGCGGCTTTGGTAACATTAAGTACGCCTATGGTATGGCTTTTAATACCGAATTTGAAGTCGCCGGCGCTGACGGTGATCTTTTTCGTTACATCTGTTAACAGCCAGAGCACACAGCCCTTATTTTCATCGGTCTGCGTCGCTGTAAGAGCGTCGTCAAAGTTTACATATCCCCTTGTAGTTTCGCCCTTTACAATAGCCGCCGCAAGGTCGCAGCCGCACTGGGTACATTTGCCCGTACTCATGTCATAGCCCGGGTGTTCGCACTCTGTAACGGTAATGTTAAAGGTGTTCGAATAGAGCACATAACCTTTCAGCTCGAGCTTGACTTGTCTCGTCATAGCCCGCTTGCGTGTAGCTGTCGTCGGTTGCGGTAATTTCCGCCTTAACCTTTTCCTTATAGAACAATTTAAAGGAAATAGCGTTAAGCAGCGACTGCCACCATGTGCGTTCCTCTACCTTGATTTCGCCCGTAGGCGCGGTGGTATCCTTTACATAATTGCCGTACTCGGCATGGCAGACAGAGCATATTGCTTTTTCAAAATAGCTTGCCTCGCGGTCGTTTTTGCCGCTGTCGTGGGCGCAGGTGAATCCGCAGACACAGGCGTTTTCGTTCTCGCTGAAATCGTGGGTATGAGAAACGACTGCCATTTCCTCGGTGATATTGTTCGCCGTATAAACATCGGGAACAAACTCCTGCGGGTCGGAAACGGTCACGGTGTTACTTTTATAATCATAACTGCATTTTACAAAAGCCGTTCCCTCGGGCAGATAGTCAGCAAGTACCTTGCCATCCGGCACCTGCAAGCCGCTCAGCAGGGCTGCGCCCTCTTTGAGAATAAGTGAGCCGCCGTTAAGCGTGATAGAAGGACATGGGACATCACTGTCATACTGTCCGCCCTTAACACGGACATTTTCCTCTACCGTCACACCTCCGCCGTTTATCACAATGGCGGTTCGGGCACTGGAGCCGGACCACCACTGGAAAAGCTCACCGTTTTTCAAGGTGACGCTGCCGCCGTTTACGGTCAGAGGAATATATTTCTTCTCATTATCAATATTGCCGATCCATCTTTTACCGCCAAGGTCAATTGTGACCGTACCGTCGGTGACGACAACATTTTCATCAAGCGCATCCGGCGCAAGGGTTACCGTACCGCCGACAGGTGCGGCGGCGTCAATTACGCTTTGCAGTGATGCATATTTCTTTCCGTCATATGTTGCAGAATGTACCGCACCGCATATGCAAATTTTGTCCTCGCCTTTATAGGTATGTGCAATATCGTCTACGAATATCCGCATTTACATGTCTTCTGTTTTTAAATATTTTATTTGTTTTATCTTGCAAGCGGGTGGAATTTAGCGTAAGCCGCCGTGTATTTGCTCTTTACAAACTGCGCGTACACCTGCGTGGACGATATATCCGCATGACCCAGCATTTCCTTAATATCTTTAAGCTGCGCGCCGTTTTCAAGCAGATGCGCCGCAAACGAATGGCGCAGGGTGTGCGGGGTTATATCCTTTTTAATTCCCGCCTTTTCGGAATAATGCTTTATAATTTTCCAAAAGCCCTGGCGTGACATTGAGCCGCCGCTCATATTGGTGAACAGCCTGTCCTCGGTTTTATCGGTAACAATTACGGGGCGGACGTTTACAAGATAATCCGCAACCGCCTTTACCGCCGCGGGGTACATGGGCACTATGCGCTCCCTGCCGCCCGTGTGCATATGTAAAATTCCTATTTGCAGGTTAACGTCCGTAACCGAAAGCTCTATAAGCTCGGAAACCCTAATACCCGTAGCGTACAAAAGCTCGAGCATAGCCTTGTCCCTTACGCTCTTATAATCGTCCCCGTCGGGTTGGGAAAGCAGGAGAATAATCTCGTTTTCATCCAGTATTCCGGGCAGCTTTTTCTCGGTTTTTTTAAGTTTTATTCCGTTTACGGGGTTTTCTTCCGTAATGCCCTTTGTTATTAAAAACCGGTAGTAGCAGCGAACGGATGCTACCGTGCGGGTAACGGTTGCGTCCGATTTACCCATAACGGCTAAATAATCAACGTATTTTTTTATGAATGAAGAATCAGCCGCCGCAGGCTCGGTATTTTTTGAAGCGCAATACGCCGAATATTGGTGTATATCGCGCATATACGAATCAACCGTATTTGCAGACGCTTTTTTTACGCTCACAAGGTATTCCCTGAAAGCGTCGCACATATCAGCCATATTGCACCTCCTTAAAAAATTTAACATCCTTTTATAAAGCAAGGCTTGCCCCGAACGCGCAGGACATAACCGCGTCTGTAATTGCCGAAAGCAATGTAAGTAAACATATAAGTATGTATTTACTGCAATAGCTGCGGAAATCCGCCGAGAGATTAACCGGCGGAGCCGAGGGCAGCGTGAGCCTTGCCATACCGAGCGAAAACTTAACCGATTCCCTTGCCGCCAAGAGCAGAGCAACCGCGAAAATTATTTCTGCGGGGATTATAAGCACAGCGTTAAACGCAATGCCCTTTACCGAGTACTGCGAGTAAAGCAGAGCCGAAACGCTGCCGTAAAGCACACAGCGGGCAGCCGCCGCTATAGGCACCAGCACCACGCCCAAAACCGACGTTCCCGCGGCAAAAACCGCAAGCAGCACAAGCGCCGAACCCGCAAAGGAATTTACCGTGACCGATAAAAAAGAAGCGTTACTACGCTCCGCCACAAACCTTTCAAGGTACTTCGCAGAATAATCCGTCAGACCGACGATTTTTTTACCGGCAAACGTTCCCGCGGCTATACCGGCAATAAACAAAATCACCATAAGTACCAGAACATTGTTTTTTATTATAAATTCGGAAAACCTGATTTTTTTAAGGCTTAATACTGTTCCTTTTTTCATACTCTTCCCTCCGGTTTCTAAGAAATAATATGCC
>CAJJPG010000028.1 GCA_905193585.1 uncultured Oscillospiraceae bacterium | reverse complement strand
GACATACAGCCCGCGTCTATAATGCAATCGGCAAGCTGGCTGTCGCCCGATTGCACTAAAACCTCATATGCTTCGGCTGCGGGCTTTTGCATATAATCCGGCAGCAGGTCAAACCGCTTTTCCTTTACCGCCTTTTCAAGTACAGGCAGCTCCACGCTTGCGGGCAGTATAAGTAAGCTTTCGTATTCCCTGCCCCTTATAATACCTTTAAGCACCGCCTTGTAATTATGAAAATCGTTTTCGCAAAGAAAAGGCGCAAAGGCGGCGGTGTCGGGCGCGTTGTCCGTCAGGTATTTCCACATTTCCTCAGCGTCCTCGTGCAAAAGAGCAGGCACGTCGGCGCCGTCGGTCCTGCCTATGCCCTTATCGCGCAGCATACGCGCAAGCTCGGTTACATTGTTTGCGGCGGCAAAGCCCGATAAATCGTTTTTCTTTAAAAGCCTGTTTTCTCTCGCCCTTAAATTGCCTATTGCAAAGCCGACAGATTTTTCCGGCATAGTCTCACCTTCTTTTAAAGTTTAGTTTCAGTTAAACAGCGCTTTATTTAACTCGTCGGTCAGCACATCGCGCTTTTCGTGAATAAGCGCGGATAATTCGCCGTTTATCTGAATATCGCCGTATTTAAGTATGAAACCGCCGTTTATATCGGCAAAGGTATCGCTTAAAGTTAGGTCTAAGGCGCTAAGCTCCGATTTAAACGCCGCTATATCGCGGGCTTTATCCTTAATCGACAAATAAACCTCGCCCTTGCCGTTCAACTTTTCCTTTTTAATCAAGGTAAGCAGAAAATCAAAATAATCCTTATCGCCGTATGCGTTTACGGTATCGGCAACGAAATTAAGCGCCTTTTCAATAAGCCCCCTGCGGCAGTTTAGCGCCGTATCGCGCTTTAAAAGCCCGGCGGAGGATTTGCCCGAGTTTATTATAAGCTCCGCCTTTTTCTCTGCGTCCGCCCGTATTTTCTCGGCGTCCGTTTCAGCCTCAGCCTTTGCCGCGGCTGTAATTTCTGCCGCCTGCTTTTCGGCTTCGGCTGTTATTTTTTCCGCCTCTGTTTTTGCCTCGCCCGCAATGCCGGCAAGTATTTTTTCACTTGACGTCATAGCGCTCACCTTACAGAAGAATTACGGTAAGGAATGAAATAAGGAACGCCAAAAGGGCGTAAATTTCAACAAGCGTAATGGAAACAAGCGCCTTCGGGAACGCGCTTTCGTCCTTAGCAAAAAGGGATATACCCGCAACTGCCGCTTTACCCTGCGAAATAGCCGAAAGCAAACCGCCGAACGCGATAGGCAGGCAAGCCGCAAGAATCATAAAGCCGTTCCAGGCAGTAAGGCTTTGAAGTCCGCCGAAAACGCCTATTTTGGTAAGCACTATAAAGGAAACTATGAATCCATAAAGTCCCTGCGTACCGGGGAGCAGCTCCAAAACCAGCATTTTACCGAATTTTGAGGGATCCTCAGCCAAAACGCCCATACCTACCTCGCACGCCATACCTACGCCGCGCGCAGAGCCTATACCTGCGAAAATTGTTGCCAGTGCCGCGCCCAAAAGCGCCAAAAAAGTTCCCATTGTCATTTTAATTTTCCTCCTTAGAATTTAAATCCAACTGTGTATATTTTGTATTGGTTGAAAATGTTTTGAATTCTTTTCCGCCGCCCTCGTAAAACTTTGAGAACAGCTCTACATATTGAAGTCTCAGCGTATGAACATACGCACCCAAAATATTAAGCCCGAAGTTTATTGCGTGACCGAGCGGGAATATAATGATAAGCATTAAAAATCCGCCCACGGTTCTGCCGCCCATACCGGCTAACATATTAAACACCGCGCTCATAGCAGATGTTGTAAGCCCCAGCGCCATAAGGCGCGAGAAAGAAAGTAAGTCGCTTACATAGCTTGTAATATCGTAAAGCGAGGTAATGCCTGAAAATATTCTCGCCACGGGGTTTTTCTTATCGCGCCCCTGCGTGAGTATAAGCCCTATGGCAGAGCCTATCGCCAAAACAATACCCACGGTTTTAAGCGAGGGCAACACCACAAAGCCCGCCGCCATTACCGTAAGACCTAAAAGCTCTGTTATCCAAAGTCCCGCGTCAAAAAACGCGCCCGCTTTGTCGCCGTTTTTCATACATGTTGCAAACTTAGCGCAAAGACCTACTATTATTTCAATAAGACCCAAAGCAAGGCTTAAAATAAGCATTGTCACCGCGTCGCCGTTCATCGGGTCTATAAGCGCGGGCAGCGCTACCTTGTGCCCGAAAAAGCTCTCGCTTATAACCGCTATGCTATCCCCGAAAAAGCTGCCGTACACAAGCCCCCACAAAAACGTGGATATTCCGCAGTAGCGGAAAAGGCGCATACTCTGCTTCATTGTGGGCGAGGGGCGCAGCTTTTTAAGCGCAAACGTAGTTGCCAGTATCATAATAAGCCCGTAGCCTGCATCCGAGAACATCATACCGAAAAACAGGTAATAGAAAAATCCCGTTATAGGCGTTGGGTCTATATCGTGAGGACCCGGCAGCGAATACATTTTAACAAGTGATTCGGCAGGTCTTGCAAAAGCGTTGTTTTTAAGCACCACCGGCGCTTTTTCGTTATCCGCGTCCTCCGCCTCTATAACCACCGTAAACCGTTTATTCAACTGCTTTTCAAGGTAAGGCAAATCGCGCTCGGTAACATAGCCCTTTATAAGCACCGTATGCGCCGTCTGCCCCGCTTCGCCTATTGCCTTGTACCTTTCGGCATGTCGCTTGCAGTAATCGTACAGCCCTTCAATTTCCTCCGATTTTTCGGATATATCCTTTATTTCCTTAATATACCCGTCAATCCGTTCCTTACATTTGGCTGCTCTTTCCTCTTTCGAGGCTATTTTATCCCGCGGCAGCTTTGAGGTTATCTGCACGGGCCGCGCAAAGGCGAGCGTTCTGAGCACTGCCTCGGCTTTTTCCGCCTGAGCCTTGGGGGTACAAGCAAAAATATAGGTAAGGTCCTTGCCCGTATTTATTATTTCGGTGTAAAGCGTCAGCTCGGGGTCTGTCTCGGCTATTTTCTCGTTTAGGCTGTCAAGCGTGTAAATGCCCGCCACAGTGCCTATAAAAGCCCTTGTTTTCGCCGTTCCCGAGTAAGAAAGCGGCACATCGAGCGGCAGCCACGGCAGCATTTGCTCGCGCGTTGTGTTAAGCCTTGCTGTTTCCGCCTTTTCCTCAGCTATTGAGCGGTCATCTTCAATCACCGTATTTGCAAGCGATAACGCGCTTTCTATCTGTTCGCGTTTTAAATAAAAGCGCTCCGGCTCTAAATACCTCGCTCCGCCGAACATTCCCGCAAGCCCTTTTTTGCGGGGTGCTCTTGTGTTCAGTATTTTTATAGCCACCGCGGCGGTTTCCGCGTTTCGCTCATATGCCGCTACCCTGTCCTCGGTATCGGTTTTTGTAAAGCCTGCGGGCAACGCCGATGTTTCCTCATCTTCCGCTGCCGATTCAATATCCATTACCGACATTTCCTGAAGACGGCGAAGTATAGCCTTTTCATCATTTCTCGGTGCGTAAATACTTACCAATTTGCATTTAAGCTTAGCCAAATAAAATCACCACACTTTTTATATATTTTTTGAAAATCAGCTTTTCAAAATTTCTACCGCCTTGTTTACAGCCGCAGTGATATTTTTATCATAGCTCTGCTTTAAGGTATCAAGCTCGCTTTCAGCCTCGTTACCGGCGCTTGCCCGAAGCTGCTCAGCCTTTTGCCGCGCGTCGCTTAAAAGTTCCTCCGCCGCGTTTTCAGCGTTTTCAATTATGCTTTTTCGGTCAGCTTTCGCCTTTTCCTTAGCATCGCTTACAATAAGCAGCGCCTTTTTCTCCGCGTCCGACAGCGTCTGTTCCGCCATACGCTCGGCGGCGGTAATTTCTTCCGCCATTGTTTTTGCCAATCAAAGCACCTCCAATCGGGTTATATTTGTATTTTACAGTTTTTAACGAAAAAAGTAAATAGACAAATTTCCGATTTTGCCCTAAATATTTTTTAATTCGGAAATTTTAAAAAAACTCTTCATTTTTATGCCTGTTTTTGGTATAATAGAAATTCAGGATTATAAAATATAATCGGGGTTGTGTTTTATGAATGTTATTATAGACGGTCTTAACATAGAATATACCGAGAAAGGCGAGGGCATACCCGTGCTGCTTTTGCACGGATGGGGGTCTTCTTATGATGTTTACGGCGGCGTTATTTCGGCGCTGTGCAACCGCTGCCGGCTGGTTGCGGTGAATTTTCCCGGCTGCGGCGGCTCTGACACTATGAAAGAGCCGTGGACGCTTGATGACTACTGCGATTTTGTGCTTAAATTTATGAAAGAAGTAAACCTTGATAACCCGATTATGATAGGTCACTCCCACGGCGGCAGAGTAATTCTTAAAATGGCGGCGGCAGGGCTTGTAAGCCCCCCTAAAATAGTATTGCTCGATTCCGCGGGGCTGATACCGAAAAAAAGCCTTAAACAAAAATGCAGAGCTAAAAGCTTTAAGGCGATAAAACGCGTCTTAACGCTGCCGGGACTTAAAGGGCATACCGAAAATTTGCTTAATAAGGCACGGCGGCATTATGGTTCCGCCGATTATAATGCCGCTCCCGAGGTTCTGCGCAAAACAATGGTATCACTTGTAAATACCGATTTGCGGGATATTATAGGCAATATTTCCTGCCCCACGCTGCTTATATGGGGTGAAAACGATACCGCCACACCCCTGTCTGACGCCGAAATTATAAAAAGCCTGATACCCGACAGCGGGCTGTGCGTAATAAAAGGCACCGGGCACTACTCATTTTGCGAAAAGCCCTATGAGGCGGCAGCCATACTCCGCAGCTTTATTAAATAAAGGGAAGTGCATATGTTGAATTACTTATTACTTACATCGCTGATAATTGCCGCTGTATCCGCTCTTTTTGCGCTTGTGCGGCAAAACCAGATGCTCCAGCAAAATTCATATTTCCCCTCGCGCTATTTTGCGTGGGTAAAGGACGGCTACACCGCTCCCCTTGCCCTTGAATGTATAGGCTTCAGCTTTTCCTCCGTGCTTTATGAAAGAAAGCTTTACGCCGCGCAGCTTATACTTATTATTGCCGTTTTCGGGCTGCGGATATTTTTCGCGGTAAGGGCGCAGAAAAAATCGATAAAAAAGCTTGTGTTTACCGCGCGCATAAAACGGCTTTTTGCAGCTGCCGCTTTAATACTTTTTATATGCATTTTAATTTACGCGCTTTTCCCGGGTACGCTTACGGGCGATTTTTTCTCGGTGGTTGCGTTCTCTCTTTCGTTTATTTCCCCGCTTTTGTGCCTTTTGTGCCGCTTTGTAACCGCGCCCGTAGATAAAGCCGTTACGCGGTGGTATATAAACGACGCAAAGCGAATACTTAAAGAGCATAAGAACTTAACCGTTATAGGAATAACGGGCAGCTACGGCAAAACCTCAACCAAATTTATTTTAAACCGCATTTTAAGCGAGAAATATAACGTTGTAGCCACCCCACACAGCTTTAACACGCCTATGGGCGTTGTAAGAACGGTGCGGGAATATTTAAAGCCGCAAACGCAGATATTTATTTGCGAAATGGGCGCTAAAAATATAGGCGATATTAAGGAGATATGCGATATTGTCCACCCAAAATACGGAATTATAACCTCGGTGGGCGAGCAGCACCTTGATACCTTTAAAACGGTAGACAATGTTTTTAAAACCAAGTTTGAACTGGCAACCGAGGTACTGAATAACGGCGGCGAAATGTTTGTAAACGGCGACAGTAAAGAGCTGATAAGCCGCATTGATAAAACGCTTTACAGCGTTTACGGAACAGACAGCTTTGATTTCAGGGCTACCGATATTTCCTACGGCAAAAACGGCTCGGATTTTACACTTAATCTGGGAGACAGCGAAGTTCGGCTTTCCACCCGCCTTTTGGGACTGCACAATATACTAAATATTGCGGGTGCGGCGGCTTTAAGCTATAAGCTGGGCGTTACCCCCGAAAACATACGCTTTGCCGTGTCTTCCCTTAAGCCCACCGAGCACAGGCTTGAAATTAAGCAGTCGGTTGCAGGCTCTACCCTTATTGACGACGCGTATAATGCAAACCCCGAAGGCTCAATTGAAGCCTTGCACGTGCTTTCCCGCTTTGACAATATGAAAAAGGTAGTAATAACACCCGGGCTTATTGAGCTTGGCACACGCCAGCACGACTGCAACTTTGCATTGGGGCTTGAAGCGGCGAAAATATGTGATATAATTATATTCGTAGGCATTAACCGCTCCGCTCCCCTTAAAGAGGGCGCTATGTCGCAGCATTTCCCCGAGGATAAACTCTTTGTGGCTGCCAGCTTTAAGGAAGCTATGGAAATATACAGCGGTTTTGCGGATAAAAACACGGTAGTTCTGCTTGAAAACGATCTGCCTGATAACTATTTGAATTAAATGGGGTTGTAAATAATGAAAACCAATATTGCGGTATTTTTCGGCTGTCGCTCGGTTGAGCACGAGGGTTCAATTATATCTGCGGTGCAGGCAATGCGCGCCATAAACCGCGAAAAGTATGACGTAACGCCTATATACGTTACCAAAAACGGCGAAATGTACACCGGCGAAAACCTTTTCACCATTGAAAATTACAGAGATTTACCCGCGCTTTTAAAGGCGGCTGAGCCTGTTACCTTTATAAAGCAGGGCGGCAGCGTGTTTATGAAATACTTAAACAGCGGGCTTTTCTCAAAGAAAAAGGACGTGCAGGTTGATTTAGCCTTCCCCGTCGTTCACGGCACCAACTGCGAGGACGGAACCATGGCGGGCTACTTTGAATTTTTAGGTCTGCCCTATATCAGCTGTGATATACTTTCCGCCGCCGTGGGTATGGATAAAGCTGTGTTCAAAGAGGTGCTTAAAAGCGCCGGTCTGCCGGTGCTCGGCTGCGTTACCTTCCGTTCGCGCGAGTATATGACCGATAAGGCGGCAGTTACCGCCGAAATTACCGAAAAAATAGGCTTTCCGCTTATAATAAAGCCCGTAAACTTAGGTTCCAGCGTGGGCATTACAAAGGTAAATTCCGCCGATGAGCTTGACAGCGCCATAACCCTTGCCGCCTCGTTTACCGACAGAATACTTGCCGAGCACGCAATTACCAATCTGCGCGAAATTAACTGCTCGGTTTTGGGCGACGCGGACGAATGCACCGCCAGCGTTTGCGAAGAACCCTTTATGCACGACGAAATTCTTTCGTATGAAGATAAATATATGTCAGGCTCAAAGGGCGGCAGCAAGGGCATGGCGTCGCTCGGCAGAAAAATCCCCGCCGATTTGTCCGAAGATAAATCCGAGGAAATAAGAAAACTCGCCTGCGACGTATTCAAGGCGATAAACGCAAGCGGCGTTGTAAGAATCGATTTTATGATAGACTGCGATACCGACAAGGTTTACGCCAACGAAATTAACACCATACCCGGCTCTCTCGCCTTTTATTTGTGGGAAGCTACGGGGCTTAAATACACCGATATGATAGACCGCTTGGCAGAGGTTGCGTTCCGCCGCCAGCGCGAGCGCGAAAACCTCACCTTTACAATTGACACCAATATTTTATCGGGCGTTTCTTTCGGGGCAAAGGGCGCTAAAGGGGCAAAGCTCTAAATGACAAGGCTTTTAATAAGGCTGTTTGTTAAAAACAGCGGCGATACCGAAAACCCCGCCGTGCGCAAAAGCTACGGCACTTTGAGCGGCGGCGTGGGAATTTTCTGCAATTTAATTTTATGTATAACCAAAATCGCGGTAGGTCTTCTTACCGCGAGTATTTCTATTACGGCGGACGGACTTAACAATCTGTCCGATATGGGTTCGTCCGTTATAACGCTTATCGGCTTTAAAATGGCGGGCAAGCCCGCCGATAAGGATCATCCCTTCGGTCACGGCAGAATGGAGTATATGTCAGCCTTTATTGTGGCGGTGCTGATACTCTTAGTCGGGGCGGAGCTGCTAAAATCATCCGTCGGCGCGCTGATTGCGGGTGATAAATTTCCCGACTATTCCGCCGCCGCAATAGTCGTGCTTGCCGTTTCAATGCTTATTAAGTTTTGGATGTATATTTTCAACCGCAAGCTTTTCAAAAAGGTGGAGTCGGGCGTTTTCAAGGCTACCGCACTTGATTCGTTTAATGATATTATGTCAACCGGCGCCATACTTTTATCGGTTGCGGTGTCGCTCTGCTTTAAGCTGCCCTTTAATTTGGACGCGGTAATGGGCTTGCTGGTATCGCTGTTTATACTGTATTCGGGCTTTTCAACCGCTAAGGATACGCTTAATTTAATTTTGGGCAACCCGCCCGATAAAGAAACGGTAGAGGAAATTAAAAACACCGTGCTGTCGTTTGAGGGATTTATAGGCATACACGACCTTATGGTGCATAATTACGGGCCCGGCAGGCAGTTTGCCTCGGTTCACGTTGAGGTGCCGCAGGATTCCGACTTTGTAAAATGCCACGAGCAGGTGGATTTGTGCGAAAAGCTGATAAACGAAAAATATAATATTCAGCTTGTAATACACATGGACCCTATAGACACAAACAGCCCTGCGGTAAAAGCCGCCCACGAAGCGCTTACCGCAGAGCTTAAAAAAATTGATGAAAGAATGTCGCTGCACGATTTCAGAATGACGCCTTTATCCGAAAGCCGCACAAATCTGATTTTTGACGTGGTAATTCCGCCCGAATTTAACGATAAAAAGGAAGAGCTGCGGCAGGAAATATCCGCCGCAGCCAAAAAAACAGACAGTACCTATTGCTGTGTTATCACATTTGATAATGATTTCACGGAGAACTGAACTTAAAGCCTAACCGTTTTTTTCAAGAAACTCAAGAACGCACTCTTTAAGCTGTGCCGTTCCGTCGGGCATACTGCCCGTTAAATTCATTCCCATTCCAAGCTCTCTGCCCGTCTCGGGTAAAACCTTTAAAACCTTAACCCCGTTTGTTCTGCCGCGTATCATCATTTCGCTCATCATTGATATTCCAAGCCCCTTGCCAACCATCCTTATAACGGTTTCGTCGTCTACATGCGCGGGCTTTATATTCGCCGTTACGCCGTTTTCGTGAAAAACCTTGTTAACGTCAACATCAAATCTGCCGTAAGGCATTATAAATTCCTTGCCCTCAAATTCTTTTACGGAAAATCCCTTACTGTCGGAGTGCGGATAATCGGGCGGCAGAATCGCATACATAACGTCGTTATAAAGCGGTGTCCAGTCAAAGCTGCCCGCACTTTCTCTTGCGGCAAAAATAACGTCGGTTTTCCCGTCCTCAAGCAGTTCAAACGGTTCAAGCGCGTTATCCACCATTCTGAGATCAACATTAATATCCGGGCAGACCCTGCGAAAACGGTAAAGAATTTCCGGCATCCAGTGCATTGCTATACTGGCATATGCGGCAACCCTTATGGTTTCGCTCTTTTTCTCGGTTATAGCGGAAATACGGTTTTCAAGGTTGGCGTTTGCCCTTAAAAAATCCCTTATATAGGGCATAAGCTCCTCGCCCGTTTTCGTAAGCGAAATTCCGCTGTGGTCGCGCCGCATAAGCGTAAGTCCTATATCGCGTTCAAGGCTGTCGAAAAGATGGGTAAGCCCCGATTGGGTATACCCCACTACCTCCGCCGCCTTTGAAAGACTGCCGAGATCCACCGCCGTCATAAGTATTTCAAGCTTTTTGCTGTCCATAATATCGCCTCCGGGTATTACAAATTGTCATATAACTATTATAACCGATTGTTTTACTTTTTTCAACACTTATGTTACACTAATAATCGAATGAGGTGTTTTAAATAAATGAACGTAAAAAATCTTACATTAAAGCAAAAAATACTTGTAGCCGGAACGCTTTTCGGAATGTTCTTCGGCGCGGGGAATCTGATCTTCCCGGTTCATCTGGGGCAAATGGCGGGAAAAAATGTTATCGCCGCCATGATAGGATTTATAATTACCGCGGTGGGTATTCCGATTTTGGGGGTCGCCGCAATAGGCATAACCCATTCCGACGGCTTGCAAACCCTTTCTTCTAAGGTCAGTAAGGGCTACGGTATATTCTTTACCTGCATACTTTATCTTACAATAGGGCCGCTTTTCGCCATTCCGAGGTGCGCCACGGTTTCCTTTACAACCGGCGTTACCCCCATGCTTAAAAACGACTCAAAAGAGTGGCTCGCTCTGCTTATTTTCTCGGCGGTGTTTTTCGCGTTTGTTTTGTTTTTCTCGCTGCGCCCCGGTAAAATAACCGTTTGGATAGGAAAAATCATAAACCCCGTTTTCCTTGTTTTCCTTGCCGTGCTGGTATTTGCCGCGCTTTTATCCCCCGGTGCTTCGGTTTCTGAAATAGAGCCTGTTGACGGCTATAAGAGCGGCGCGTTCTTCTCCTCCTTTATTGAGGGCTACGGCACAATGGACGCAATAGCAGGGCTTGCCTTCGGCATAGTTGTAATAGACGTTATCCGCCGCATGGGCGTTGAAGACGATAACGCCGTTGCCCGCGACGTTTTAAGATCGGGCGTGCTTACCGGCATTTTAATGGCTGTAATTTACATACTCACAATTCTTATGGGCGCGCAGTCGCGCGGGCTTTTTGAAATATCCGAAAACGGCGGTATTGCCTTAACTCAGATAGCGGGGCATTATTTAGGCGGCGCGGGAAATATTATTCTCGCCGTAACAATAACCTTTGCCTGCCTTAAAACCTCAATAGGACTTGTAACCTCCTGCTCGGAAACCTTTGTTAAAATGACAAACGGCAAAATATCCTATAAGACCTGGGCAATTATATTCACCGTTTTCTCCTTTGCGGTTTCCAATATAGGACTCAGCGCTATAATCGAGTATTCTATACCTATGCTTATGCTTATCTACCCGCCCGCAATAGCGCTTATAATTTTGGCGTTTATCGGTAAATTTTTCAATCACGACAAAGCCGTTTACATTTGCGTAATGGTATTCACATGGGCAGCGGCGATATTTGATTGTTTTAAAACCCTGCCCGAATTTTTGCAGAAGACATTAAGGCTTGACGTTTCCGTAAAGCTGGCTTCCTATTATCTTCCGCTGTTCGATAAAAACCTCGGCTGGCTGCTGCCTGCACTCATGGGACTCTGCATAGGGCTTATAATACATTTTGTAAAAGCCAAACGCCGCTGATCTTACTTATTGACGAAAACGCTTTAAAGCGTTATAATAAGAAACGGTGATATAAATGATAAAATTCAGAAGCTCTTTTTTAGGCGGCTATAATAAAGCCGACGTTAATTCGGAAATCAGCTAGCTAAATAAAAAGCTGGAAGAATACGAGGCGGAAAAAAATATTGCCGATGATAAACCCTCTCAGCCCGAAAATTACAAGGTTGAAAAATTCACACCCGTAAAGCAGGAGCCGCAAAGCGCCGCAGAGGCAGGCAAAACCGGCGATTTTACCCAATTCGGAAGAAAAAGTAAAATATCCGCGCAGGACAGAAGCGAGCTTTTAAGAAAGGCTCTGCTTAAAAACGGCGGAAACTGATTTTCATGTTCCGCGCCTGTAACATTTGACCGCAAACGCCATAGACTGTATTAACAGCCTATGGCGTTTATTTTGTTTTCAGGCAGGGAAAGCATATGAAAAAAATTACAGTTCTCGGCGGCGACAGCCGCATTAAAATCGCTTCGGAAATACTTACCGGATACGGTTATCAGGTCAGTGTTCCCGAGTCGCCCGACGATGAGGATTTAGCCCAAAGCGACGTTTTGCTTTTGCCCGTTCCCACAACGCGCGACGGCGAAACCCTTTTCGCACCGAACATTAAGAAAAAAATATATCTTAAAGATATAGCGCGCCGCACACCCGACGACACGCTCATACTTTCGTGCAACTATATGTTTGATGGTAAAAACTGCATCGACTACGGCAAAAACGACGCATACTGTTTACTTAACGCCGTTCCCACAGCCGAGGGCGCAATTTCATTGGCAATAGAAAAAACTCCGTTTACTCTGTGGGGCAGCAGGGTTTTGGTAATCGGCTGCGGCAGAGTAGGGCGAATACTGGCAAGCCGACTGAAAGCGCTCGGCTGCCGCGTTACCGTAAGCGCAAGAAAAGCGTCCGATTTCGCGCTCATATCCGCCTCGGGCTGCTATGCGGCAAAAACCTCGGAAATAAAAAAGCACCTTAACTGCGATATTATTTTCAATACCGTTGACGTTAAGGTGATTGAGGATGAGGATTTCGCCGCCTGCACCGCAAATCTTATTGTCGATTTATCAAGTAAAGGCGGATTTGATATTGCCGCCGCCGAAAAATACGGCATTACGGCGACTAAAGCGCCGGGGCTGCCCGGTAAGACCGCACCGCAGACCGCCGGCGAAATATTGGCGAGAAGCGTGCACGAAATTATAACAGAAAACATTTAAGAGGAGAGCGCTATGAAAGATATTACCTTGGGGTACGCGTTCTGCGGCTCTTTCTGCACAATAAAAAAATCTCTTGAAGCGCTGAAAGAGCTTGCGAAAAACGATATTAAAATAGTACCCATAATGTCACAGATAGTATATAATACCGATACGCGTTTCGGCAGCGCCGCCGAGCTTAAAGACGCGGTTGAAGAAATTTGCGGCGTGAAGATAATTCACGATATTGCCGCCGCCGAGCCAATAGGGCCTAAAAATTTGTTGGATATAATCGTTGTATCCCCCTGTACCGGCAACACAATAGCAAAAACCGCGCTCGGCATTACCGATACTCCCGTTACAATGGCGGTAAAGGCGCACCTGCGCAACAATAAGCCCGTGGTGCTGGCAATAGCCACAAACGACGCCCTCGGCGCTTCGGCAAAGAATATAGGACTGCTGCACAATATGAAGAATATTTATTTTGTACCCTACCGTCAGGACGATCCGTTCGGCAAGAATAATTCCCTGGTCTGCGATTTTTCGCTTTTGCCGCAAACGGTTGAAAAAGCGCTTGCGGGCGAACAGATACAGCCCGTTATACTGTAAGATAAATCATTATTCAGCCTAAAATCCATATAAAAGTGAAAAAGAGCCGTTTTCACGGCTCTTTTTCACTTTTAAGGGGTTTGAGGAGAGAACTTCTCTTTAATTCAAGAGAAATTATACCAAAACGGGTGCGGCTCCCTTTTCGGTACAAGCATATAATAAACTATAATTTTTTCATTTCTGTGAACTGTTTTTAAATTTTTAAGGAATATAATATGTATTTTAGTTAATAATAATTTCAGAAAACACCCGTCTGAAAGGAAAATGAAATTATGAAATATTCCGAATACACTTCAAAACCCAAATTCAAAGGCAGCGCCGCCTTTTATATAATTATTGCCTGCTGCCTTTTGGCGCTCGGCGGAGCCTCGTGGTTCGCCGCGTCAAGCATAAGCCGCAGAAATAACGACAGCGGCAGCGCGCCCTCGCAAATCTCGGAGCCGCCGCAGTCAAGCATGCCCGAAAGCATTCCCGAGCCCTCGGGCACGGTTTCAGAGGATGTGGGCAAAGCCGTATCCGATGTGCCATACTCATCCGCAGCGGAAAGTACCGAGTCAAAAGTCAAAAGCAACCCGCAAAAAAAGATTTTTTCCATGCCGGTGCAGGGCGATATTATAAAAAAATACAGCGATAAAGAACTGCAGTTTTCCGCAACCTACGGCGATATGCGCATACACACGGGGCTTGATATTGCCTGTGCGGACGGCACCGCGGTGAGCGCCTGCGGCGACGGCAAGGTATTATCCACCGAAGAAACCGCATTTTTGGGCAACACGGTAACGATAGACCACGGCAACGGTATTACAACCAGGTACGCAGCGTTAAAGGATATAAAGGTAAAAGCAGGCGACAAGGTCACTGCCGGCGATATAATAGGCTCGGTAACGTCCGTTCCGGGCGAGTGCGCCGACCAAAGTCATTTGCACCTTGAGGCGTATAAGGACGGTCATGTGACCGAACCCCTTAAAGTATTGGGTCTGAAATAAAAAACCTGCCCCCGAAAATTTCCGTTTAGGGGCGCAATACACGGCGGTTTCGGTGGGAAAATAAACCACCCTGCCCACCGTGTATTTTTATTGCCATTCAGTTAAAAGCGTGGTATAATTGATAATATTCGGCGTAGTGCGGAGATGTAACACACTGTTATAATTTGTAACCGTAATGTTACTGTACTTTTCGGCGAAAGCGTATATAATATAAACAGTACTTTCAGTTGGATGTGTTCAGATGGTTTTTTCAAGCCTGCCTTTTATTTTTCTTTTTCTGCCGCTTAATTTGCTGGCTTATTTTTTCGCCAAAGATATAAAGCAAAAAAACACCGTAATGCTTGTTTTTTCGCTTATTTTTTATGCCTGGGGCGAGCCGGTTTATATTCTGCTGCTTGTGGGTATGACCCTTACGGACTGGTATCTAACCCTCATTATGTCCAAATATGAGAACGGCTCCATAAAAGCTAAGCTCTTTTTGGGGCTTACGGTCAGTGTGGATCTTGTGCTGCTCGGCATATTCAAATATGGCAGCTTTATTCTTTCAAATATCAAGTTTTTCACAGGCTTCCCCGCAAAGGTGCCGTCTATTATGCTGCCTATAGGAATATCCTTTTACACCTTTCAGCTTATTACCTACTGTGTTGATGTTTACAGGGGCGACGTTCTACCGCAGCGCAGCTTTAAAACGCTGTTGCTTTATGTCAGCCTTTTCCACCAGTGCATAGCGGGTCCTATTGTGCGCTATAAGGATATATGCGCCGAGCTTGAAGAACGCAGAGCCTCGCAGTTTGATATTGCCGATGGTATAAACCGCTTTACTGTGGGTCTTGCAAAAAAGGCGATAATCGCAAATACCTGCGCCGCGCTTGCCGATACACTGCTTGTGCCCGACGGCGGTGATTTTTCGCTTTTAGCCTCTAAAAGCGTGCTTTCGCTTTGGGTGGGCGTGCTCGCCTTTACTTTACAGATTTATATTGATTTCTCGGCGTATTCCGATATGGCGATAGGTATGGGCAAAATGATTGGTATTCACTACACCGAAAATTTTGATTACCCATACATATCCACGTCGGTAAGTGAGTTTTGGCGGCGCTGGCATATCACCCTCGGCAGCTTTTTCAGGGATTATCTTTACATCCCGCTGGGCGGCAGCCGCTGCGGAAAGGTAAGGACGGTTTTAAACCTGTTTGTTGTATGGGCGCTTACGGGGCTTTGGCACGGTGCTTCGTGGAATTTTGTGCTGTGGGGGCTTTATTTCTTTGTGTTTATTGCGCTTGAAAAGCTGTTCCTTTCAAAATATCTTGAAAAGCAGCCGATTATAGCCCATATATATTTGCTGCTCATAGTCTTTTTCGGGTGGATTTTGTTTAAATTTGAAAATCTTAACGATATATGGTGCGTGCTTAAAGGAATGTTCGGCGCAAACGGCAATCAATTTTCGGATTTTGAAACATGGACTACCGTGAAAAGCCATATTATAATACTTTCAATCGCGATTTTCGCGTCTACGCCCGTAACAAAGCGCCTGTCAGCCGCATTCAAATACCGCGCGCTCAGAAATAACGGCGCTCTTGCGGCTTATTCGGTGCTGCAATTTGTAATTCCCGCGGCGCTGCTTTTACTCTCTGCCGCGGCGCTTGTGGGCAACAGCTACAATCCGTTCCTGTATTTCAGATTTTAAAAGGGGGCTTCCTTATGGCGGAACAGAACAACACTATTACCGATGCGGAAGAAGTGCGCCTTCCCCCCGTTAATATGCGGAAATTCAGAATAATGAGCATATGGTTCGTTCGGTTTTTCTTCGTTTTGCTTTTTTCGTTTTTTGTTTTATCGCTTATAATACCGCTTCGCCCGAAATATTCGGAAAGCGAAAAGCGCGAGCTTACAAAATTCCCGAAATTTAAGCTTACAGCCCTTGTTTCGGGCGATTATTTCGACGGAATAAACAGCTGGTATTCGGATACCTTTCCTTTAAGAGATAAGCTGACGGATATTAACGCTTTTTTCTCCGCATTTTACGGCAAGACCGATGTTCAGATACAGGGTGACATTAAAAAAGGCGACGATATACCCGAAAGCCACCCGGGAGACACCTCAGATGTATCATCCGATGTGTCCTCTGCGGAGTCAAGCGAGCCATCAAAGCCTGAGAGCTCGTCCTCCTCGGCGGTATCATCAGAGCCGCCCAAACAGCAAACACCCGCCCAGACTCAGGCGACACAGACACTCGGTGCACTGCTTATAAACGGTGATACGGCGTATGAATACTATAATTTCGTGCGCAGCACGGCTGACCTGTATGTAAGTGCAATAAGCCGCGCGGGAACGCTGCTTGCAGGTAAAACAAAGGTATACGATATGATTGTGCCCACAAGCATGGGCATTACCGCGCCCGATAATGTGGTGGCGACTATAAACACGTCGGACCAGAAAAAAGCTATAGATTATATGTATTCAGGTATTGCGAAAAACGGTGTAAAAACCGTTTCAATTTACGATACGCTCAAAGCCCGCCGCAACGAGTATATTTACTTCCGTACCGACCACCACTGGACGGCGCTGGGCGCTTATTATGCCTACTGTGATTTTATAAAGGCGGCAGGCGGCGCGCCCGCGGCACTTGACAGCTTTAAGGTGCATCAGTTCCCGAATTATTTGCGTTCCTTCTATAATTCAAGCAAAAAGCTGCCGCAGCTGGCGGCTAACCCCGATACGGTTTTTGCATACTCGCCGCAGGAAACCAATACGATAGAAGTCCAT
>CAJJPG010000027.1 GCA_905193585.1 uncultured Oscillospiraceae bacterium | reverse complement strand
TCGTCCTTTCCTTTTGTTGCACCCATTTTATCACAAGCATATAATCTTGTCAAGTACACTTTAGCGATTTAAACTAATTTTCCGCTTTTTAATAAAAATATACGAAATTAAACTCGCATTTTGTAGAATATTGAAGAAAGATTAAAATATGCAAATTTGCTATTGCATAATTATTCATTGTATGCTATACTTTATGCAAATAAAACAAGCAAATATGCAATCGGAGGAATATATTATGAATAAAAAAGACATTAAAAAGGTAGTTTTGGCGTATTCGGGCGGACTTGATACTTCCATAATCATTCCGTGGTTAAAGGAAAATTACAATAATCCCGAGATTATTGCCGTTTCGGGAAATGTAGGTCAGGCAAGCGAGCTTGAGGGGCTTGAGGAAAAAGCGCTCAAGACCGGCGCCTCCAAAATATATATAGAAGACCTTACAAAGGAATTTTTGGAAGATTACGTTTTCCCCTGCGTTCAGGCGGACGCGCTTTATGGGGATTATATGCTGGGCACGGCGTTTGCACGCCCCCCTATAGCAAAGCGCATTGCCGAAATTGCAATTGCCGAGGGAGCCGACGCTATTTGCCACGGCTGCACGGGCAAGGGCAACGACCAAGTAAGGTTTGAGCTTGCAATAAAGGCGTTTGCGCCCGATATTACAATAATCGCCCCGTGGCGCGAGTGGAGCATTAAATCAAGGGAAGAGGAAATTGAGTATGCCGAGGCGCATAACGTTCCGCTTAAAATAAGCCGCGAGACCAATTATTCAAAGGATAAGAACATCTGGCATTTATCGCACGAGGGACTTGACCTTGAAGACCCGAAAAACGAGCCGCAGTACAACAAGCCGGGCTTTCTTGAAATGGGCGTATCCCCCGAAATGGCGCCCGATAAGCCGACCTATGTAACGCTCCACTTTGAAAAGGGCATTGCCACAGCGATTGACGGCAAGGAAATGGGTGCCGTGGAGCTGGTTGAAACCCTTAACAAGCTGGGCGGCGAAAACGGTATAGGCTTGCTTGACATTGTGGAAAACAGGCTTGTGGGTATGAAGTGCCGCGGAGTGTACGAAACTCCCGGCGGAGCTATTCTTTACAAGGCACACAAGGTGCTTGAAACTATCTGCCTTGATAAAGAGACCGTACACTATAAAGCGCTTGTGGCGCAAAAACTTGCCGACTTGGTTTACAGCGCGCAGTGGTTCACCCCGCTTACAAAGGCTATACTTTCCTTTGTTAAAACAACGCAGGAAACCGTTACCGGCGACGTTACCCTAAAACTTTACAAGGGCAATATGATAAACGCGGGCGTTTCTTCGCCGTACTCGCTTTACGACCCCGAAATAGCCACATTCGACGAGGACGAAGTTTACAACCAGTCCGACGCTACGGGCTTTATAAACCTTTACGGCCTGCCGACAAGCGTTTACGCAAAAATGAAGGCCAAAAACGGTCTGAACTGATTTACAAAACCTATGCCGCCCGATTACACGGACGGCATAAGCCATAATCTGAGAGGTGCAAAAATGGGAAAAATGTGGGCAGGGCGCTTTAAGGGCGCGCTTGACAAGCAGGCGGACGATTTTAATTCTTCGTTTCACTTTGATAACCGTATGTATAAGCAGGATATTTCAGGCTCTGTTATGCACGCGAAAATGCTCGGTGATAAAAAAATAATAACCGAGGAAGAAAAAGCCGAAATTATAAAAGGGCTTTCGGGCATTTTAAGCGATATAGAGAGCGGAGCGCTGCCGCTTGACAGCGATGCCGAGGATATACATATGTTTATTGAAGAAGAGCTTACAAAAAGGATAGGCGACTCGGGTAAAAGACTTCACACCGCGCGCAGCCGTAACGACCAAGTGGCGCTTGATATAAGAATGTATATGGCAAACGAATGTGAGGAGATAGGCGGACTTATTTTAAAGCTTATTGCCGCAATAACCGACAAGGCAAAGGAAAACGTAAACACAATAATGCCCGGCTACACCCATTTGCAGCGCGCGCAGCCCATAACCTTTGCGCACCATATTTTAACCTACGCCTTTATGTTAAAGCGTGATTTTGAAAGAATTGCCGACGCTGAAAAAAGGATGATTTCCCAGTGCCCCATAGGCTCCTGCGCACTTGCGGGAACTACATACGATACCGACCGCTATTTTGAAGCCGAGCATTTAGGCTTTACCGATATTTCGCTTAACAGCATAGACGGCGTGTCCGACAGGGATTTCTGCCTTGAGCTTTTAAGCGCTTTTTCAATACTTATGATGCACCTTTCGCGCTTTTCAGAGGAAATAATACTTTGGTCTTCGTGGGAATTTAAGTTTATAGAGCTTGATGACAGCTACACCACAGGCTCCAGCATTATGCCGCAAAAGAAAAACCCCGATATGGCAGAGCTGGTGCGCGGAAAGACAGGGCGTGTTTACGGCGATTTAATGGCGCTGCTTACAACCCTTAAAGGTCTGCCGCTTGCGTACAATAAGGATATGCAGGAGGATAAAGAGGCGATTTTTGACGCGGTTGACACCGTAAAACAGTGCCTTAATGTATTCGCACCCATGATAGCCACAATGAAAGTGCTGCCCGATAATATGTATAAGGCGGCGCAAAAAGGTTTTATTAACGCTACCGATTTAGCCGATTACCTTGTTAAAAAGGGTATGCCGTTCAGAACCGCTTATAAAAAGGTGGGCGAAATTGTAGCGTATTGCATTGAAAACGGGCTTGTGCTTGAAACCGTTCAGATTGAAAAATATAAGGAGCTTGATAGCCTGTTTGACTCAGACCTTTACAATGAAATATCGCTTGAAACCTGCGTTTCAAAGCGTATTTCGGCAGGCGGCACGGGTGAAAAATCGGTTTTAAAACAAATTCAGTACATAACGGAGTTTTTAAATGACAAAGGTATTTATTGACGGCAGCGCCGGCACAACGGGACTGCGCATTTACGAAAGACTTGAAAGCAGAAAAGATACCCGGCTTTTAAAGCTGAGCGAAGAAAAGCGAAAGGATAAAAACGCCCGAAAAGAGGCGCTGAACAGTGCCGATATTGCGTTTTTGTGCCTGCCCGACGACGCGGCAAGAGAGTCGGTATCGCTTTGCGAAAACGAAAACACGGTTATAATTGATACCTCAACCGCGCACAGAACGGCAGAGAATTTTGTATACGGTTTTCCCGAATTATCGGCAGAGCAAAAAGCCAAAATAGCCTTATCAAAGCGAATAGCCGTTCCCGGCTGCCACGCAAGCGGGTTTATATCCTTAATTTATCCGCTTACAGAAAACGGCATAATAGAAAAAAGCGCCCTGCTTTCCTGCTTTTCGGTAACGGGCTACAGCGGCGGCGGCAAAAAGATGATTGCGGAATACGAGGGCGAAAACAGGGATATTCTTCTTTCCTCGCCCCGCCAATACGGCATTGGGCAAACGCACAAGCATCTGCCCGAAATGACAGCCGTTATGGGGCTTGAAAACAAGCCTGTCTTCTCCCCTATCGTAGCGGATTTTTACAGCGGTATGGCGGTTACGGTGCCGCTTTTTGCAGGTATGATAAACGGAACAGCCGATGATATTAAAAGAATTTACAGGGAAAAATATACGGGACCGATTGTAAGTTATGCCGAAAATTCCGATGAAAACGGCTTTATTGCGGCAAACAAGCTTGCGGGAAAAGACAGCATGGAAATATCGGTTGCGGGAAATGATGAAAGAATACTGCTTATTTCACGGTATGATAATTTAGGCAAGGGCGCTTCGGGCGCGGCAATAGAATGTATGAATATAGTTTTGGGGCTTCCAGAAACTGAAGGACTTAATTTATAAGGAATGATTTTATGGAATTTATAAAAGGCGGCGTTTGTGCCGCAAAGGGATTTAAAGCGGGCGGAATACACTGCGGAATAAGGAAAAACCGCACAAAACGCGATTTAGCCCTTATTGTAAGCGAGAAAAAGGCTGCCGCCGCGGCGGTTTACACAACAAACCTTGTAAAGGGCGCGCCGCTTACCGTTACAAAAGCGCATATAAGCGACGGCTATGCACAGGCGGTTATATGCAACAGCGGCAACGCAAACACCTGCAACGCAAACGGCATAGAAATAGCCGAGCAGACCTGCGAGCTTTTGGGTGCGGAGCTTAATATATCGCCTGAAGATATAGTGGTAGCCTCAACCGGAGTTATAGGTCAGCCGCTTGATATTGCGCCTATTAAAAACGGAATACCGAGCCTTGTAAAATCGTTATCGGCTGACGGCAGCGAAAACGCCGCCGAGGGCATTATGACCACCGACACCAAGGTTAAAGAAATAGCCGTGAGCTTTGAAATAGGCGGCAAGACCTGCAAAATAGGCGGCATTGCAAAGGGTTCGGGTATGATTCACCCGAATATGGCTACAATGCTTGTGTTTATTACGACCGACTGCGCAATAATCCCCGAAATGCTTAAAAAAGCGCTTTCAACCGATATTAAGGAAACCTTTAATATGATAAGCATAGACGGCGATACCTCCACCAACGATATGGTAACGGTGCTTGCAAACGGTATGGCGGAAAATGCCGAAATTACCGCCGAGGGCGAGGATTTTAAAACATTTATGAAAGCACTTAACACCGTAAATGTTTATCTTTGCCGCCGCATAGCGGGCGACGGCGAGGGCGCAACCAAGCTTATTGAGTGCAAGGTGACGGGCGCCGAAACGCTTGAAACCGCAAAAACGGTTGCAAAATCGGTTATATGCTCATCTCTTACAAAGGCAGCTATGTTCGGCTCAGACGCTAACTGGGGGCGCGTGCTTTGCGCAATAGGCTATTCGGGCGCCGCGGTTGACGTTAATAAAATAGACGTTGCCTTTAAATCGCCAAAAGGCGAAATTGCGGTTTGCAAAAACGGCGCGGGAATACCCTTCAGCGAGGAAAAGGCAAAGGAAATTTTGCTGGAAAGTGAAATTGAAATACTTGTTGAATTAAATTCGGGCGAATATGCCTCCTGCGCGTGGGGCTGCGACCTTACATACGATTACGTTAAAATAAACGGCGATTACCGCACCTGAGGTGAAAAGATATGTCAGTTAATTTAAGCAACGCGCAGCGCGCCGAGGTATTGACCCAGGCGCTTCCCTATATTCAAAAATATTACGGCAAGACCGTTGTTATAAAATACGGCGGCAACGCTATGATAAACGAGGAACTAAAGCAGCAGGTAATGGAAGACATTGTGCTTTTATCCCTTATAGGGGTTAAAGTGGTACTGGTTCACGGCGGCGGACCCGAAATTACCGAAACGCTTAAAAAAATAGGCAAGGAATCGGTTTTTGTGGATGGCTTGCGCGTTACCGATAAGGAAACCGCCGAAGTCGTGCAAATGGTGCTTGCCGGAAAAATAAACAAAAGCCTTGTAAATCTGCTTGAAATGAAAGGCGGCAAGGCAATGGGCATTTCGGGTATGGACGGTCACTTAATAGAGGCTAAGACCCGAGACGAAAAATTAGGCTTTGTGGGCAGCATAACAAAGGTGAACGTAGAGCCTATATTCGACCTTTTAAGCCACGATTACATACCCGTTGTTTCAACCGTGGGGTGCGATATGCAGGGCAATGTGTATAACATAAACGCCGATACCGCCGCAGCCTACATAGCGGGCGCTATGAAAGCCGAAAGGCTTATTTCAATGACCGATATTGCGGGCATTTTAAAGGATAAGGACGACCCGAACTCCCTTATTCCCTGCATTGATATTGAAGAGGCGGTGGAGCTTTTCAGAGACGGCACAATTTCGGGCGGAATGATACCCAAGGTAGAGTGCTGCATAGACGCGATACACCGCGGCGTTAAAAAGGTTATTATTATGGACGGGCGCGTGCCCCACGCGCTGCTTATAGAAACCCTTACCGACGAGGGCGCGGGAACAATGGTAACAAAGGATAAGAATGATGAACGTTAAAGAAAATGACAGCAAATACATTGCAAATACATACGCGCGTTTCCCCGTTGTAATAACGGGCGGTAAAGGCTCTTTACTGTTTGACGAAAACGGAAAAGAATATATTGACCTTGCAACAGGCATTGCCGTTAATACTTTCGGCGCGGCTGACAGCGAGTGGGTAAACGCCGTAACGGAGCAGTTAAATAAAATTCAGCATACCTCAAACCTTTATTACACCGCGCCCCAATCAGAGCTTGCAAGGGTTTTGTGCGAAAGAACAGGGCTTAAAAAGGTGTTTTTCTCAAATTCGGGGGCAGAGGCTAACGAATGCGCAATAAAGGCAGCGCGCAAATACGCCGCAGAGAAAAAGGGCGGCGAATATTACGAAATAGTCACCCTTAAAAACAGCTTTCACGGCAGAACCGTAACCACCCTTGCCGCAACGGGGCAGGAGGTTTTTCATAAGGACTTTTTGCCGCTTACCGAGGGCTTTTGCTACGCCGAGGCAAACAATATAACAAGCCTTGAAAACACGGTAAAAACACATAAAACCGCCGCAATTATGCTTGAGTGCGTTCAGGGTGAGGGCGGCGTTATGCCGCTTGATACCGTATTTGTAAAAAAAGCCGCCGAGATAGCCGAAAAAGAGGATATTCTTTTAATAATAGACGAGGTACAAACGGGCAACGGCAGAACGGGCGAGCTTTATGCTTATATGAATTACGGCATTTCGCCCGATATTGTAACAACCGCAAAGGGCTTGGGCGGCGGACTGCCGATAGGCGCCACCCTACTCGGCGAAAGGGTGCAGGATATTTTCACCCCCGGCTCTCACGGCTCTACTTTCGGCGGAAACCCCGCGGTGTGCGCGGGGGCGCTCAGCATTATAAACCGAATAGACTCAGCATTACTTGAGGGTGTAAAGCAAAAATCGGATTACATATTCTCCGAATTAAAGGGCGCAAAGGGTGTAAAATCCGTTTCGGGCTTAGGGCTTATGATAGGCATAGAAACCGAAAAGGACGCGGCTGACGTTATAAACGAGTGCATTAAAAACGGCGTGCTTGTTATAAAGGCAAAAAACAAGGTTAGGCTGCTGCCCGCGCTTAATATACCCGATAGCTTACTTAAAAAAGCAATAGAAATATTAAAGAAAGCCTGCGAGGTGTAAAAAATGGATTTAAAGGGAAAAAACTTTTTAAAGCTGCTTGATTTTTCGGCAGAGGAAATAGCCTGCCTTATCGATTTAGCGGCGGAGCTTAAATACAAAAAGAAAAACGGCATACCTCACACATTGTGCAGCGGCAAAAACATTGCGCTTATTTTCGAAAAAACAAGCACCAGAACCCGCTGCAGCTTTGAGGTTGCGGCGCATGACCTTGGTATGGGTGTGACCTACCTTGACCCCGCAGGCTCGCAGATAGGCAAAAAGGAAAGCATTGCCGATACCGCAAGGGTATTAGGCAGAATGTTTGACGGCATTGAATACCGTGGCTACGGGCAGGAAATTGTGGAGGAACTTGCAAAATATGCGGGCGTGCCCGTTTGGAACGGACTTACAAACGAATTTCACCCCACGCAGATATTAGCCGATTTTCTTACAATCAAGGAGCATTTGGGTAAGCTCAAAGGCGTAAACTTTGTTTATATGGGGGACGCGCGCTACAATATGGGTAACTCACTTATGGTGGGCTGCGCTAAAATGGGGCTTAACTTTACCGCCTGCGCGCCCGAAAGCTATTTCCCCGATAAGTCGCTTATAAATACCTGCAAGGAAATAGCAGCCGCAAGCGGCGCAGAGTTATGCTTTGAAACAGACCCCGTAAAAGCCACAAAGAACGCCGACGTTATTTATACCGACGTTTGGGTATCTATGGGCGAACCGGTTGAAGTATGGGAAGAGCGGATAAAAGCGCTTTCGCCCTATCAGGTAAACGAAAAAATAATGGCAAACGCCAAAGACACCGCAATATTTATGCACTGTCTGCCCGCTTTTCACGACCATAAAACGGGTGTGGGCAAGGAAATGGGCGAAAAGTTCAATATGCCCGCCTTTGAGGTGACCGACGGCGTTTTCGAGTCTCCGCAATCGGTAGTGTTCGACGAGGCTGAAAACCGTATGCACACAATAAAAGCCGTTATGGCGGCAACCTTGGGTTAAAAGTATGAAAAGATATTTAATTTTAGAGGACGGAACGGTTTTTGAGGGCAAGGCGTTCGGGGCGGACGTACCCGCCGTGGGCGAGCTTGTTTTTACAACCGGAATGTGCGGTTATATTGAAACGCTGACAGACGAAAGCTATTTCGGTCAGATAGTTCTGCAAACCTTTCCGCTTATAGGCAATTACGGCATAATAGAAGAGGATTTTGAGGGCGAGTGCTCTGTAAAGGCATACGCCGTGCGCGAGGTGTGCGAAGACCCCTCAAATTTCCGCTGCCAAAAAACGCTTGATACCTTTTTAAAGGAAAAGGGTATACCCGGCATTTGCGGAATAGATACAAGGGCGGTTACAAAAAGAATACGCGAAAAGGGCGTAATGAATGCCGCCGTGGCTGACGAAATTCCCGCTGATTTGGAATTTATTAAAAGCTATAAAATAGAAAACGCGGTTGAAAGCGTTACCTGCAGGCAAAGCACCGTTTATAACGAAAACGGGAAATATAGTGTTGCCCTTATAGACTACGGCGCAAAGCGCAATATTATAAGGGAGCTTGTAAAGCGCGGCTGCAAGGTAACCGTGATGCCGGCTTTTACCGCCGCAGAGGATATTTTAAAATTAAATCCCGACGGCGTTATGCTATCAAACGGACCGGGCGACCCTGCGGAAAACACTTACCAAATAAACGAAATTAAAAAGCTTGCGGGCAACGTGCCGATATTCGGCATTTGTCTCGGTCATCAGCTTTTAAGCCTTGCTTTGGGCGCTAAAACCGAAAAACTCAAATACGGTCACCGCGGCGTAAACCAGCCCGTAAAGGAAGTAAACGGCGCGCGCACCTATATTACAAGCCAGAACCACGGTTATGCGGTTGTGTCGGACAGCGTTAAAAAGGGCGAAATCAGCTTTATTAACGCGAATGACGGTACCTGCGAGGGCATAAATTACCCCGATATTAAGGCTTTTTCGGTGCAGTTTCACCCAGAAGCCTGCTCGGGCCCGCGCGATACGGCTTTTTTATTCGACCGTTTTATAAAACTTATGGAGGGGAAATAAATGCCGCTTGATAAAAATATCAAAAAGGTAATGGTAATAGGCTCGGGTCCTATTGTTATAGGTCAGGCGGCGGAATTTGACTATGCCGGCGCGCAAGCCTGCCGCGTTTTAAAAAACGCAGGCGTTAACGTTGTGCTTGTAAATTCAAACCCCGCCACCATTATGACCGATAAAGCCCTTGCCGACGAAATTTACTTAGAACCGCTTACCGAGGAAACGGTAAAGCGCATTATTTTAAAGGAAAAGCCGGATAGTATTTTAGCGTCCTTAGGCGGGCAGACAGGGCTTACTATTGCAATGCAGCTTGATAAAGAGGGCTTTTTGCAGCAGAACAACGTCCGCCTTATAGGCACTAACGCCGAGGCTATTGACAAAGCGGAGGACAGGCAGCTTTTTAAGGAAACTATGCAGGAAATAGGCGAGCCTACCGTTCCGTCGGACATTGCAAACGACGTGCCCACCGCGCTTGGCATTGCCGATAAAATAGGCTACCCCGTTATAGTGCGCCCCGCGTTTACCTTAGGCGGAGCGGGCGGCGGCGTTGCAAACAGTGCCGATGAGCTTAAAACAATAGCCAAAACGGGGCTTGATTTATCCCCCATTACCCAAATACTGGTTGAAAAATACATTTTCGGGTGGAAAGAAATTGAGTTTGAAACTATGCGCGACTCGGCAGGCAATGTTATTGCCGTTTGCAGTATGGAAAACTTTGACCCCGTGGGCGTTCACACGGGCGACAGCATTGTTGTAGCCCCCGCTTTAACACTTTCCGATAAAGAGTACCAGATGCTGCGCAGCGCAGCGCTTAACATTATAACCGCGCTCGGCATTGTGGGCGGGTGCAACTGCCAGTTCGCCCTATCGCCCGATAGCTTTGATTATGCGGTAATTGAGGTCAACCCCCGCGTGTCGCGCTCTTCGGCGCTTGCTTCAAAGGCAACGGGCTACCCGATTGCGAAAATAACCACCAAAATAGCCCTCGGCTATACCTTGGATGAAATTACAAACGATATTACCGGCAAAACCTGCGCCTGCTTTGAGCCCGCGCTTGATTATGTGGTGGTAAAGCTGCCGAAGTGGCCGTTTGAAAAGTTTGCAGGCTCGCCGCGCACCCTCGGCACGCAAATGAAAGCCACGGGCGAGGTTATGGCTATAGCCCAAAGCTTTGAAGAGGGCATTATGAAAGCGGTAAGGGGCGCCGAAATATCGCTTGATACCTTAAACGCCGCCCCGCTTTCCGACAAACCCGTAAAAGAAAGGCTTTATAATACCGATGACCGCCGCCTTTTCACCGTGTTTGAGGCGCTTAAAATCGGAATTTCGGTTGATGAAATACATGAAATTACGCGAATCGATAAGTTCTTCCTTTACAAGCTTTTAAATTTAGCGAAGTTTGAAAAAGAAATTAAAAACGGTATTACCGAGGAGCTTTATTTTAAGGGCAAGCGCCTTGGTTACACCGATAAGGCTTTAAAGCGGCTTTCGGGCGCCGATGTTTTACCCGAAACCGCCGCCGTTTATAAAATGGTTGATACCTGCGGCGCGGAATTTGACGCCGTAACCCCGTATTTTTATTCCACGCGGGACTGCGAGTGCGAGGCGCGCGCCTTTAAGCGCTCGGGTAAGCCCGTTATTATGGTTTTAGGCTCGGGACCTATAAGAATAGGTCAGGGAATAGAGTTTGACTATTCCTCGGTTCACTGCGTTTGGACGCTTAAAAATTTGGGCTATGACGTGGTTATAGTAAACAACAACCCTGAAACCGTTTCGACCGATTACGACACCGCCGACCGCCTTTATTTTGAGCCCTTGTGCGAAGAAGACGTTATGAATATTATAAGGGTGGAAAAGCCCGTAGGCGTTGTGGTGGCTTTCGGCGGTCAGACCGCAATTAAGCTTACAAAATTTTTAAACGATAACGGCATTAAAATTTTAGGCACCTCCGCCGAGGGTATAGACCTTGCCGAGGACCGCGAGCGGTTTGACGAATTACTTGAAAGGTTCGGCATAAAGCGCCCGCGCGGGTTCGGCGTAAACACCTTAGAAGAGGCGTTAAACGCCGCCGAGACCTTGGGTTACCCCGTGCTTTTGCGCCCCTCTTACGTTATAGGCGGGCAGAATATGAAAATAGTGCACAATGCGGACGAGGTGCGCGTTTATATGGAGCGCATTTTATCGGGCGGTATTTCAAACCCCGTGCTTGTTGATAAATATATGGCGGGCAAGGAGTTGGAGGTAGACGTTATATCCGACGGTAAGGACGTGCTTATTCCCGGCGTTATGCAGCACATTGAGCGCGCGGGCGTTCACAGCGGCGATTCCATTGCCGTTTACCCGCCCTATAATATTGACGATAAAATGATGGGCAGAATAACAGACTGCTCCGAAAAATTAGCGCTGGCGCTCGGCACAAAGGGGCTTGTGAATATACAGTACCTTATATACAATAACGAGCTTTATGTTATTGAGGTCAACCCTCGCGCCTCGCGCACCGTGCCGTATATAAGCAAGGTAACGGGCGTTTCAATGGTAGATATTGCCTCGCGCGTGATGACGGGCGCCACCCTTAAAGAAATCGGCTGCGGTACGGGGCTGCACAAAACACCGCCGTATTTCGCGGTTAAGGTGCCGGTTTTCTCATTTGAAAAATTAAGCGACGTCAACTCCTATTTAGGGCCCGAAATGAAATCGACAGGCGAGGTTTTAGGGCTTGGCAAGACCCTTAACGAGGCACTGTTTAAGGGGCTTACCTCTGCGGGAATGAAGTGCCGCTCCGCTCTTTCGGGCGGCGACGCGGGCGTGCTTATAAGCGTGGATACGCACGACCAGCCCGAGGTTTTATCCCTTGCAAAAAAGCTGTATGACTTGAAATTTAAACTTTACGCCACGCGCGAAACCGCCGAAACCGTAAAAAGCCTTGGTATTCCGGTCACTGAAATTGCAGGAATAAGGGAAAGCGACAACGCATTCAGGCTGCTTGAAAACGGCGATATAAGCTATATAATCTACACCGGCGCCTTAATGGACTCAACGGTGGATGATTACATTGCCCTGCACCGCCGCGCTTTGCAGCTTTCCATTCCCTGCTTTACCTCGCTTGACACGGCAAACGCCTTGGCGGATATTATTGCAAGCCGCTATACCGAGCAAAACACCGAGCTTGTGGATATCAATAATATGCGAAAAAGCCGCCGACCGCTTAAATTTGCAAAAATGCAGGGCACGGGCGACGACTATATATTTATTGAGAATTTCGATAATTCGGTTTCCTGCCCCGAGTCGCTTTGCATAAGCCTTTGCGACCGCAGCACGGGTATAGGCGGCTACGGCATTGTGCTTATTGAAAATTCAGCCGTAGCGGACGCTAAAATGCGCATATATAATAAAGACGGCTCCGAGGGTAAAATGGCGGGCAACTGCATACGCTGCACGGCAAAATATCTTTACGATAACGGCTTTGTATCAAGTGATGAAATTTCGGTTGAAACCGCAAGCGGGGTTAAAAAGCTGAAAGTTTATACCTCGGGCGGCAAGGTCACGCTTGTATCGGTTAATATGGGCAAGGCAGATTTTTCCGCAAAGGCTCTGCCCTCTGCTATTGACGCGGACGAAATAGTGGATTACCCCGTTAAAATTGCGGGGCAGCACTATAACATTACCTGCGTAAACGTGGGCAACCCGCATTGCGTGGTATTTTGCGATAATGTGGAGACAGCAGACGTTGAAGCAATAGGTCCGCAGTTTGAAAATTCGGAAATGTTCCCCGAACGCATCAACACCGAGTTTGTGCGGGTTGTTAATTCAAATATGCTTAAAATGCGGGTGTGGGAGCGCGGCAACGGCGAAACCTGCGCCTGCGGCACGGGTGCCTGCGCGGCGGTTGCCGCCGCGGTTAAAAACGGCAAGTGCAAAGCCGGCGAGGATATAACCGTTAAAGTCAAGGGCGGCGACCTTACCGTAAATTACACCGAAGAACGCATAATTTTAACCGGCAACGCGGTTAAAGTGTACGACGGTGTGACGGAATATTGAAGTAATTAAGTTTTTTCGGCTTCGCCGTCCATAGGCTCCCTTCTTTTCGGCTTTGCCGAAACAGAGGGGACCGCCGCCGTCAGCGGCTGTCAACGAAGTTGACTGAGGGGTATTTTCTAACGTCTAACATCTACTATCTAATGTCTAACTTGCATTATTTTTAAAATTTAATTTTTAATTATTTTATGTTTAATTTTTGAAAGTATCGGGCGCAATGTCAATTTCCAAAAACGGCGCAACGGGTAGCTTACCCTGTTTAAAAATATATAGAGCTTATATTTGCGGCTTTTTTCGCAGTCACAATATTTTCCCTCTCTGTAAAACGCTTTCATAACGCCCACGATCTGGCTTTCAAGCACATGCTCTTTAACAAAAAGATTATCGCCGCGGATAATATAGCTGCCGTCGGGGTTTACCTTTAAAATCCGGTGTAAGACCAGTTCTTTTCTGCCTTTCACCTTGTAAAGCGGTGCGTCGCCGGCTTTAAGGGGAAGCTCCGCTTTTTTTATTACAACAATATCGCGCCCCTGCCGCAGCAGCGGGCGCATACTTATACCGCGGGTGCGGGTCATAACCTCATCCTGTGTTTTCAGCAGTTCCTCAACGTTTTTTAAGTCCGTTTCTGCCATTATTCAAGCACATCCGCGTCTTTCAGCTTGCCTACAAATTCGCTCACGGTTTCCTTAATTTCTTCCTCGGTCGCGTCAGTGTAATCCCTTTTCATTGCCGCAACTATTTCTTCCTCGGTTACGTCGTTTTTAAGCATTGCAAAAATGTACGCTCCCGTATCGTTCATCTTTATAAAGCCGTTAAACTTCTGCAAATCGTCGCCCACCGCAACCGCTACGATCTTATCCGCAACCTCGTTTGTTACAAAATTGTACTTTAATTTCATTACTACCAGATCCTTTAAATAATTTAAAACAGATAAACGCAAATATACTACGCACTTGACACTGTTTGTTTTTTATGTTATAATATTTACATAAAGGCAACCGATAGACGGTTAGCCCTCAAAATTAACGTTTAAAAGAAATTAACCGCTAAAGTTTGGTCGCTTGGGCGGTTATTTCTTTTTTGCTATATTATAAACAAGTGCAATAATTGACACTATAAGCGAAAGCAATAAAAACAATCCGTTATATGTAACCATTAGCACCGCCCCCTTTCAAAGAGGGCGCGGGTCTCCTGTGGAGACCTCTGCAAAGCAGAAGCGCCGACCGAGGCGGCAGCCGAGAAAGAAGTACCCTCCTTGTTAAAGAGAGCCAACCGCCTACCGTTGTAGGTCGCCTTTACGGGCTTTTACACCTTAATCATTTTACAATATTTTTAAACTATTGTCAATCGCCGAATTTCAATCTGCAAATGTGCTTTATAGGGAGCCGGAGCGTGTCGAAAAGACCACTTTGGCTCCCCTTGTCAGGGGAGCTGTCACCATAGGTGACTGAAGGGTAGTCAAAAAGGTATAAACGCATAAAAACATTACTTTTTCTTTCCCTCTGTCGTTTCACGACATTTCCCCGCTTATAATTCCGCATTCCGCATTACGAATTCCGCATTATATTTTGTTTGCCGCCGGTTCTTTCCCGAAAATCGCGCCGAATGAAACTTCCGCCGCCTGCGGTTCCATATTGCATTTTATTTTCCAAAGCCGGCAGCAGGAAAGCAATCTGTCAATCAGCTGCAGGGTTTGCACCATAGCCGCGGGATTTTTCGGCATATATACCTGATCAAAAATCAGATTTACGGCGTCGCCCTTTTCCATAGGCTCGCAGGAATTCTGCTCCGCGCGCTCTATAAAACAAATGTGTTTAAGGGGTGTGCGCATGTTGCAGCCAAGACGTTCCTTGCCGTTCCACGGCGTTCCGTAGGCATACGGCGTTTCGGGTTCGTCATCAAAAAAGCGGACTATCGGTTTATCACCGTTTACAACCGTCATTTTATCGCCCAAAAGCTGCTGCCATAAAAGCATATGCGTGGTTTTACCCGTTCCGCTGTGCGCCGCAAAAGCAACGCCCGTGCCGTTTACATCAAAGCAGGCGGAATGCAGCAAAAACGCACCGTGCAGCGGCAGCCATTCCGCAATTTTGCGGTGGATAATATTATTTTCAGCTCGCATAAAAGGTATAGTGATGGTATTTGATGAAATTTCTTTTTTTATTTCTTCTTTTGTTATAAAAATTTCAAGGTCACAAATGTCAGATGAAGATATATAATCTTCTGACTTGACTTTTAAAACGTAATTTCCTCCGTTATATTTGATTAGAAAATCTCCAACTTTAAAATTCATAATTCTCCTTTGACTTCAAGCATTGCACATACAATAAGTAGTATTTAAATATAATTACTAATGTTAATCTTGCTGAGTTTTATAATCAATATATGTGTTCATAATTCTTTTTTTGGTATTAATTATATAACTTTCTTTATAGAGTTCATCACACTCTCTCGGAAGATCAGGACAATTTTCAAGCTGTATGCATGCGGGTTTAAGTACACAAGTATCGCATTTTTTTGGTAATTCGCGCACTCTTTTAAATTTTTCTATTACATTTACGTCAATTTGCTCATTATAGATGCTTCCCCAAAAATCTGTGTCGGAAAAATGCTCGCATCTTCCAAGATGACCGTCAGGTAAAATAACAGTTGCCCCTGGATTGTCCGCCATACATTGTCTATACCTTAAATAATTCTCTAGCGTATATTTAACAGCCATATTTTTATTTTCAATGTATTCTATTAACTCGGAATGTTTATTGAATAAATCTTTTCGTTGTTCATAATTCCGTTGATTCTTCTCATTTTCAAAAAGCAAATTAGAATATACAATAAGGTTTTTATATTCCCCGAAATTATCATATAGTATATCCGTCAAATCAAAAAGATCGCTTAAATTGTGTTTATCGGCATTCATTCTGATTTTGACAGTAATGCCGACATCAAGTAGTTTCTTTATGTTGAGTATTACACGATTATATGGATTTACATTACTATATATATATGCCTTGCACTTATTATATATTTTCTCGGTTCCATCAAGTGTAATTTGGACTAAATCCAATTTCCAAAGTTCAACTGCCTTTTTTATTATTTGATTATCAAATAAATATCCGTTACTAATCATCGTTGATTTGTATTCAATATCGTTATCTTGCAATTTTTTACAAATGATATCAATTGCATTTAAATTATATAGCGGCTCACCGCCAAACCAACGAAAAGTAATTGACTTCCCTCCACATGATCTCGCAATAAAATCGGCAACGTCATTCGCAGTTTTGTCAGACATCTTAATACGTTCGCGTCCCATTTCGTAACAGTAAAAACAGCGTGCATTGCAATCGGTCGTTGTTAAAATAGTATACTCTGTAATTGATTTGCGAACCGAATTAGAATCAGCATCACAAATTAAATGCATAAGATGATTGACCTGATTGCATAATTTTATATCATCGCAGTCCATGGGAACAAAGTACCATTTTTCAATTAATTCTATAAAAATTGTGGAAGACATATCTCGATTTCTTACGACCTGTTCTTCCACTTCATCTATCAGAATGAGTTCCCCAGTTAAATTATTATAAAATAATAAACCATCATCCGATCTCACCTGCATATTATATGTTATTACTCGATATTCTTTTGAATAATCAACAGTTTGCGTTCCAAGACAAGCCATTTCACCTGTTCCGGATTTTTTTATAATTTCCATTAAGTAACTCCTTTAGAAATTAAAAATGTGGTGAACATATGTTAAATATGTTCACCACCAAAGCAGTAATAATCAAACTACAATATTACTCAAATGCTATAGGCGACGGATCTTCGCATCCACTTGTCGCTGTCAAAACTTCATCAACATTAAATTTGACGATTTCTAATTCTG
>CAJJPG010000026.1 GCA_905193585.1 uncultured Oscillospiraceae bacterium | reverse complement strand
ATGAAAGATTATATAAAAAAATATCTTAAAACCCATTGGATTTACTATCTTTTCGTACTTCCGTTTTTGGTGCTCTTTACCGTGTTCGTGATAATACCGGTGGGTATGGCGATATTTTACAGCTTTACATATTACAATGTGCTTGAACCCGCCGAATTTATAGGCGCGGGGAATTACATAAGACTTTTTACGGAAGACAGCATCTTTTTAACCGCGCTTAAAAACACACTGCTTATAGCTCTTGTCACCGGACCGACAAGCTATCTTATGTGTTTCTTTCTTGCATGGATGCTGAACGATTTGGGTCCCCGCCTTCGCTCGGTGCTGACGCTTGCGTTTTACACTCCCACAATGGCGACGTCGGTTTATGTTGTGTGGACGTATATATTCAGCGGCGACCGCTACGGCTTTATAAACGGCTTGCTTTTAAGGCTCAATATAATAAATCAGCCGATTGTCTTTTTGAAAAATCCCGATTATATGATGGCGGTAATTATAATCGTAACGCTTTGGATGAGCCTAGGAACAAGTTTTCTGGCGTTCATCGCGGGCTTTCAGGGGCTTGACAGAACGCTGTTTGAGGCGGGCGCGGTTGAGGGAATTAAAAACCGCTGGCAGGAGCTTTGGTATATAACCCTGCCGTCAATGCGCCCGCAGCTTATGTTCGGCGCGGTCATGCAGATAAGCGCCGCATTTTCCGTAGGCGCCGTGGGCGACGCGCTTGTAGGTTTTCCCAGCGTTGATTACGCGACCCATACGGTTATTAACCATTTAACGGATTACGGAACCGTGCGATTTGAGCTGGGATATGCCTGCGCGATTGCCACGTTGCTTTTCTTTATGACGGTGGGAACAAACAAGCTGGTAAATCTGCTGCTTTCAAAGGTAGGCAGATAAATCCTCGATTTTATGGGAGAAAAAAATGTCTAAAGCAATTAATGTAAAAAATACTGCCGTGACTTCCCGCAGACGCAGGGTACACGCCAAAAACGTCAACCGCTCCGTGGGCGGAAATATTGCAATGGCTTTATTCCTGACGGTCGTTTCGGTTTTTATGATTTTTCCCATGGCGTATATGGTTTGCAGCGCGTTTAAGCCGATGAGCGAACTTTTTCTGTTCCCGCCGAGGTTTTTTGTAAGGAATCCTACGCTTCAGAACTTTGTGGATCTTTCAAATCTTATTTCCAATTCGTGGGTTCCGTTCAGCCGCTATATTTTCAATACGGTGTTTATAACCCTTGCGGGTACCGCGGGACAGATAGTGATAGGCGCGTTTGCCTCTTACGCGTTGGCAAACAATAAATTTGCCGGCTCGAAATTCATATTCGGCATTATCGTTCTTTCGCTTATGTTTCCCGCCGCGGTAACGCAGGTGCCGAATTACATAATCATGGCTAAGCTCAAATGGATAGACACCTACCTGTCGGTAATAGTTCCTGCTTTTTGCGGCAGCATAGGTTTATATCTTTTAAAGCAGTTTATGGAAGGCGTTCCCGACGCTTTGCTTGAATCCGCAAGAATCGACGGCGCGGGAGAGGTAAGAATTCTGTGGCGTATCGTAATGCCCATAGTGCGCCCCGCGTGGCTTACATTGCTTATTTTAATGATACAGAATCTTTGGAATATCAACAGCGGCTATATTTTCTCCGAGCAGCTTAAAACCCTGACCACCGCGCTTAATCAGATAGTGGCGGGCGGAATTGCAAGAGCGGGAACGGCGGGAGCCGCGTCTGTTATTATGATGTTGGTGCCGATGCTCGTATTTGTATTTACGCAGTCGAACGTTATTGAAACTATGGGCAGCTCGGGAATGAAGGATTAGGGGGAGTGACGGTGAAAAGAATAGTATGCTCCTTATTGTGCGCTGCGGCATTGCTTTCCTGCACGTTTTCCGTATCGGCGGCGCCCTACCGTTCTTATCTTTTTGAAAGAGAAACCGATACCGCGCTTAATTCGCCCGCTGCCGCAGTGCCCGAAGGCACGGTTTCCGGAATAACGATCGGAGTAGGGAGCTTTAAGGAACCGGGGGATATTTTTGAGGATAAAAGCGGTAACATTTATATTTTGGACTCGGGAAATTCAAGGGTAGTGTGCCTTGATGAAAAGCTGAAAAACATCAGGTTTGTTTTAAAAACCGAAAATGAGTTTGATTTTACGGGCGCGCGGGGTATTTTTGTGAATGAGGGCTATATTTATATAGCCGATACCGCAAACGCGCGGATACTGAAATTTCCCGTTCCCGACGGCGGTTCTTCGGCTGATGAATTTGCAGACGCCGAGATTATAAAGCCTACGGGGCTTATTTTGGAAAACGATACTGTTTTTAAGCCGCTCAAACTTGCGGTGGACAGTATGGACAGAATTTTTACAGTGTGCGAGGGCGTGTATGACGGTCTTATAGAACTTGCGCCCGACGGAGCGTTTTTGGCATACGTCGGTTCAAATAAAATTTCGCTTTCTGTTGGAGAGCGCCTGTGGCGAATGTTTGCCACAAGGGAACAGTGGAACGCAAGCGAAAAAACCGTTCCTGTTGAATTCAGCAATATTACCCCCGACAGCGAGGGCTTTATGTTTACAACCGCAAGGGGCAATTCCGACGGCTCACTTATGATAAGGCGGCTGAATTTAAGCGGAGCGGATGTTCTGAACAGCGATGAGGATACCGTGCTCGGAGATAAGGGTCTCAATTCGGGGGATGACAGTACATATTTTGTAGACGTTGCGGTAGGCGGCAGCGAAATGTTTGCGGGGCTTGACCAAACAAGGGGAAGAGTGTTCGTTTATAACGGCGACTGTGAGTTTCTTTTTGAATTCGGCGGCTTGGGCTCGCAGGTCGGCTGCTTTAAAAATCCTACGGCGCTTTTATGGCTTTCCGATAACAGATTCTGTGTTCTTGACGCGTCGGCGGGGGAAATAACCCTTTTCAGCTCCACGAAATACGGCAGCACTTTATTAAGCAGCGTCGTCAATGAGGTCAGCGGCAATTACGAAGCGGCGAGAGAGGATTACGACGCCGTGCTTTCAATGAATTCAAACAACGAATATGCCTATTCGGGAAAAGGAAAGCAATATTACAGAAACGGCGATTATAAAAAGGCGCTCTACTACCTTAAACTCGGCAACAATAAGCAGTATTATTCAAAGGCTTTTACGGAATACCGCAAGGAAATTCTGAATGTGGCGATACCCGTGTTTATTATCTGCGTTATTGTGTTGACCGTGTTGCTACTTGCGGTATCGCTTTATAAAAAGCTCCGAGCGGCGAAAAAAAGAATTGCGGATATAAAGGAAATGAGTCTTAAAATCCGCGAACGCAGGGAAAAAGAAAAAAGTGTTTAAAAGGGGGAAATATCCATGCAGTTTATCGGTCGGCTGAAATATGCGTTTTATGTGATATTTCATCCCTTTAAAGGCTTTTGGGAGCTGAAAAGCGAAAAACGCGGGAGCTTGGGAGCGGGGCTTACGATATTTTTCGTTTGTATGCTCAGCAATATTCTTCGCGGGCAGTTTACGGGCTATCTGTTTAATAATTATTACCCCGAAAACGCAGACGCTTTTTTGATTATTATACAGTCAGCCACCATGTATTTTCTTTGGTGTATTGCAAACTGGTGCCTTACAACGCTTATGAACGGCGAGGGAACGGGTAAGGAAATTCTTACCGCCATAGGCTACTGCTTACTTCCGCTTATTTTTGCGAATATTCTCGTTATGCTTCTGAGTAATACGTTCTCTCTTGAGGAAAGCACCTTTTTACTCTATATAGACGGCTTTGCGTATTTATGGACGGGATTTCTGATTTTCAGCGCCACCGCCGTTATTCATCAGTTTTCGGCTTCAAAAACCGTGCTTGTAATTGTTTTAACGGTTGCCGTTATGGTTATATTGGTTTTCATAGGACTTCTGTGCATAAGCCTTGTACAACAGTTTTTAGCTTTTGTGCAATCGGTTTACAGTGAGCTTGCGTACCGACTGTGAGGTGAAACGGCAATGAATGTAAAAGTAAAAATTTCAACCTTGCTTTTGTGCGCGGCGCTTTTATTGAATACTGTCGGCGCTGCCGCGGCAGGCTTTGAGGATAAAAGACTTGAAGTCATGGCAGAGATGACCGCGGGAGTATCGGCGGATATTCCGAACGGAATGAAAAAAACGGCGGAAAACGGCGGGCTTTCGCTTTATTTTGATTCGGAAACAACTATGTTTGCCGTAAAAAATAACAGCTCGGGGGCCGTATGGCTTTCATCCCCCGCAGATACGCAGTTTGACCGCGTTGATACGGGCGAGCAGCTGATGGCGCTTAATTCAAACGTAACAGTTAATTTTTATAACAGCTCGGGCACCCTTACGTCATACGATTCTTATAATTACAGCGTAGCTTACGGAAATTTCACCGCTAAGGAAATAAAAAACGGCTTTTCCGTTACCTACCGTATAGGCAAGCAGAAAAAGGTGACCGCGGCGGATATTCCGACCGTTATGTATGCCGACAGATTCGAGAGCTTTCTTAAGAAAATGGATTCGAAAACCGCGTCGGACATAAAGGCAAGATACAGACTTTACAGCTATTCCGCCGCCAGAAGCGATACAATGAAGAAAAAGATTCTTTCGGAGTATCCGAGCACGGAAAAGGGCGATATTTACGCGCTCCGCAATAAAGAGGACGCAATGACTCAGTTTATATTCGACAGCTTTGCCGCAGCGGGGTATACCGAGGAAGATCTTAAAAACGACAATAAAACGCACGGAATCACATCGGAGCCGGAAGAACAGACGGTATTCGGATTAACGCTTGAAATAACTCTTGAAGGCGGAAGACTAAAAGCGGCGGTGGATTGCAAAAATTTGTCTTTCCCCGAAAAAACGCCTTTGACATCTGTGGAAATTCTTCCGTTTTTCGGAGCGGCAAACGTTGCCTCATCGGGATATATTTTCATACCCGACGGCTCGGGAAGTCTGATACGGCTCAACGACCCGTCAAATTCGAGCGAGCAGCTTACCGTTCCTCTGTACGGAAACGACGAGACTTTGCGCTCTTCGGATACATCCGCCGTGACGGCAGGGTGCGCGCTGCCCGTGTTCGGCTTAAAAAACGGGAACGAGGCGTTTTATGCGGTTATAGAATCGGGCGACGCGGTTGCGGGAGTTAACGCGGTGGGACCCGGTGCCGCAGGCGCGTATAACCGCGTATGGGCAGGGTTTACGGTAAACCCGAGAGAAACCTTTTCAGCTGCCGAAAACGCCGCGCAGACGGTAATGTACCCCAAAAAGAAATACGACGGCAGGCTTGAAATGTCATTCGGATTTTTAAGCGGTGAAAAAGCCGATTATATCGGAATGGCGGAGTCTTTCAGGGAGTACCTTCAGGAAAACGGAAAGCTGAGCAAAAAAACCGTTTCGGAAAGCAGTATGCCGTTTTTGCTTGAAACGGTCGGGCTTACCGCCTGCGAGGCTTCGTTCCTCGGGCTTGTGAAATACGATAAAAAGACCGTTTTGACAACATATTCCCAAGGCCTCGAAATTGTGGAAAAATTAAAATCTGCCGGGCTTGATAATATTATTTACAGAATGAACGGCTGGAACGCTTCAGGGCTTGACAGCAGCGCGACCGATAAAATCCGCGCCGAGAAAAAGCTCGGCGGGAAAAAGGAACTGCTGAGGGTTTTAGAAGAGCTTAAAAAGGCGGACGTAAGGGTATATGCCGCAATTAATCTTCAGGAGATAATAAAGCCCTCTGTTTTCTTTAACAAAAAGAAGAACGCAGTAAGGCAGATAGGCGAGGTTTACCTGACGCGCCGAGACCGAAACTACGCCACCGGCGAGGAAGAAAGCGACAGCCGCGTTAAATATCTGCTATCGCCCTACAAGTATGCGGAAACTGCGGCAAGTGCCGCCTCGGTAATTGCAGATTACGGTTTTTCGGGAATTTGTACGGGCGCAATGGGAAAAAGGCTTTATTCCGACCAGTCCGCCTCGCATTTCTCTTCGCGCGGCGACAGCGAGCGTTATGTAACGGACAGTCTTGAAAAAATATCCGCCGCGGGCAGTCTTATGACGCAGTTCGGCAATCTTTACGCATTGCAACATTCCGACATTATTTTCGACGCACCGATAGGCTCAAGCGGTTACAGAAACTGCGGCGAAGAGGTTCCGTTTTATCAAATCGTTTTCCACGGATATAAACTTTATTCGGGTACCGCGTGGAACCACTCGGATGATCCCGAAAATTACATACTTAAATGTATAGAATACGGCGCAATTCCGTATTATCAGTGGGCTTACGCACCGTCAAGCCGCGTTAAAAACACATACAGCAGTGAATATTATCTTTTGGGCTATGCCGATACGTTTGATTCGGCTGTTGAAAACTGTTTGAGGATGAACGAGCGGCTGTCTTCGGCGGTTTCCTCAAGAATTGTAAACCATACCGCCGTTTTAAGCGGCGTTTACAGAACCGATTATGAAAACGGGTTGTCGGTTACGGTGAATTATAACGATACCACGGTGAATATCGGCGGCGTTCAGATAGCGCCGCGCGATTGGTCGGTTACGGAAAAGGGGGAATAATAAGCATGTCCGTATTAAAAAGCAAAAAATTAAGAAAAATCAGAAAACCCGTTATCGGACTGCTTTTCACTCTGCCCTGTCTTATAGGCTTGGCATGGCTGTTTTTGCTGCCGCTGTCGCAATCGTTTCATATGAGCCTTTCAAGCGTATCGTTTGATTACGGCGTCGGTTCGGCAATATATAAAAATGTCGGAACGGAAAATTACAGATATGTGTTTACCAAGGACCCGAATTTTGTAAAATATCTTCTTTCGGCGCTTAAAAAAATTGCGGTCAATGTTCCTATAATCGTATTCTTCAGCTTTTTTGCCGCAACGCTTATTCACGATGATTTTCCCGGGCGGGGAATTGCGAGATTCATGTTTTTTCTGCCGCTTGTAATATCATCAGCCACGGTTTTAACGCTTGATTCTTCCGACCTTTTGCAGAGCACAATGTCAAATTCCGATTTCAAGTCGCTTTCGGAGTCGCAGGGCTTTCTGCAAAGTCTGCAAATTGCGGATCTGCTTGAATACACCGGTTTCCCCGAAAATGTGAGCCGGTTTGTTCTGAACGCGATAAATAACGTGTTTGATACGATAAGCAGCTCCGGCGTACAGATAATTGTAATACTGGCGGCGCTTCAGTCGGTTTCGCCCGCGCTTTACGAGGTGGCGGAGGTTGAGGGGGCTTCAAGGTGGGAAATATTCTGGAAAATAACCTTTGTTCTTATTTCCCCAATGCTTCTGCTCTGCGTTATATATTCAATAGTGGATTCCTTTACCGCGTATGACAACAATGTGATTTTATATATAAAAAGTCAGATGTACGCAATGGGGAATTACGGAATAGCGTCGGCTATGTCATGGATTTACTTTTTGATTGTGAGTCTTATTTTAGGCGCGATAGCGTATTTCGGCTCGAAAATGGTGTTTTATTATGACAAATAAGGTTGAATTCTCCCTGAACGAAAAAAGGCAGGCGGCGCTGAAAGCCAAAACGCGGAAAACCGCAGTCTACCTTGTAAAATATCTTTTGATTTTCGGAATTGCGTTTGTTATCGTCTACCCGCTGCTGGTCAAACTTTCGGTGTCGTTTATGAGCGAATCGGATTTATCGGATCTAACGGTAAAATGGATACCTAAGCACTTTTCGCTTGATAACTACAAAAAGGTGCTGGAGGCGCTGAATATTAAAAAAGCGTTTTTCAATTCTCTTTTTTATACCGTGGTAATAACGTTTTTGCAGATACTTGCCTGCACGCTTGCGGCATACGGGCTTGCGAGATACCCGTATCCCGGCAGCAAAATAGTGCTGATGCTGATTATATTCACATTGGTCGTGCCGCCGCAAACATATATGTCCGCGCAGTATATAGAATTCAGGTTTTTTAATCCGCTGGGTCTTGTAAAGCTGCTTCGGGGCACGGTGGGAGTCAACAATACGCTTTGGCCGTTTGTTATACAGGCGGTTCTGTGTCAAGGGCTCAGAAACGGGCTGTATATATTTCTGATTTACCAGTATTTCAGGAATCTTCCGAAAGAGCTTGAAGAAGCGGCGGATGTTGACGGCGCGGGACCTTTGCGTGCGTTCTTTTCGGTTATACTCGCAAATTCCGTTCCGATACTCGTCACCGTAGGCGTTTTGTCGGTGGTGTGGCAGTGGAACGATAATTACAATAACTCGCTGCTTGCGGGACAGCTTGATTTTATATCCATAAATGTCGGCAATATATCATCGCTGCTTCGCGAAAGCGCGGGCGTGGCGCAGGATCACATTGCAAAGGACTCGCTTATTATGTCGGCGTACAATAACGCCGCCTCAATGCTCATGATTGCGCCGATAATGATTTTCTTCGCGGTAGTGCAAAGGAGCTTTTCGGCAAACCTGTCACGCACGGGTATAGTAGGTTAAAAGCGTTTACGGGCGTAAAAATTTTTGTTTCCGCACGCCGCTCGGCGGAAACAAGGCCGGTATTCGCAGATAACGGGCGGCAGAACGGAGACTGTATATGAAAAAAATCATCACAAAGGCTATCTCTCTTGTTTCGGCAATTGCTCTTACGGCGTCGCTTTGCGCGGGCTGCGGTAAAAAGGGCGGAAACGGCGGGGGAGATAAGGCAAAGGTAAAGGATCTCGGCGGTTTGGAAATTACCTTTACCGCAATGGATAAGGGTTGGTTTATACCTGTCGAAAACGCCGATAATTACGATGAGGTAATGGCGTTTAAAGAAGATGTGGAAAAACTTTTCAACTGCAAAATCAATTTTAATTATTACAGCCCGTGGGACGTTTATTTCCAGAAAATCGTAGAGCTTACAATGGCGGGAGAGTCCGTCGGGGACGTTTGCGCGTTTGACGGATATATTTATCCATCTTCGCTGCTGACGGGCGTTTTCATGCCGATGCAGGATTACGTTAACGTTAAGGATTATGACACATGGGAGGAAAGATGTGCCGATTTCTTTAATATAAACGGGGATGTGTACGCGGTATCCACCAAGGTTAAAAGCGCCGTTCCCGAAATGTTCTGCCTTTATAACAAAACGCTGTTTGAACAGAACGGGCTGTCTTCAAAATACGATCTGAAAGAACTGGCGCTTAACAAAAAGTGGACATGGGATAAATTCCGCGAGGTGCTTATTGATTCTACGATAGATAAAAACGGCGACGGCGTTACCGATATTTGGGGACTGAGCGGTCAGGGCAGACAGTTCGCAAGGGTGACCTCATCGCTTATAACCTCAAACAACGCCGCTTACACCAAAAAGAACGGTAACTCCGTTCAGCTTACAATGACCGATCAGAAATTCCTTTCGGCGCTTGAATTTATGCACAAGCTGACTTGGAACGACAAGGTAATATCAACGGATGAAAAGTGGACCGAATACGATACGCTTTCTCTCTTTGCGCAGGGCAAAAGCATGTTTTACATAACGACAAACTGGTGGATAAGAAATCTGCAAAAAATGGTTGACGATACGGTAATCAGCGTTCTTCCCGTTCCGTTAGGCCCCGACGCCGACGATTACGCGGTAAACCTTAAAGCAAGCAACCATACCTTCGGTATGCTTTCAACCTGCAAAAATCCCGAAGAGGCGGGGCTTGTGTTCCAGTATTGGATGGAAAATTATCCCGACGACGATAAATCCCAGCGCGATCAATGGGCGGACGCGGTTTTCGATTCCGATTCGCTCGATATTATAGAAATGCTTTCAAAGTGCAATATCACCTTTGACTGGTCAACGCCCGATACCGATAAATTCAAGGAAGTAACTCTCGGTCAGCACGGTATAACAGAGAGGATTCCCCCGGCAACGTTCGTGGCTTCGGTGAGAGACGCGCTTCAGTCCGAAATCGATCAGCTTTGGTCGCTTGCGGAGAAATAGGAGTCCCTTATGTTCAAGAACATGCGTAAATTCAATATAAAAGGAATTGCGGCGGCGTTTCTTGCGCTGCTGTGCGTTGCAGCGACGGGATGCGGCGGAAAGGGTGATAAAATGCAAAGCGGCAGTAAATCGTCGGGTCTTGTAATTCCCGAATTTTCAAAAATTAATTACAAGCTAAAAAACACGCATTTTACGGTGGAGCTGTGCGAAAAGGGCGGGGAGTGGCAGTCTGTAACTCCGTATACCGTAAAGGTAAACAATAACGCGAGACAGAATACCGAAAAGGACGATCCGCAAAAGGAGTCTCCCATGGTTTCGTTTGTGATGGGCAATAAGCCTGTCAGCGTGCGTATTAAGGCGGATTTTGAGGTAAAAAAGGCCTCGGTACATCCTGAATCGGCGGGAATTGAGACCGAAATCAAGGATGGCGCAGTGCTTTTTACCGTAGATGAGCCGCGCAATATCTGCGTAAGATTAAACGACGATATGTATGAGCTGGTATACATTTTTGCCAATGAGTATGAAGACATACCGAACGGCGACAGGGTGATAAAGGCAGGCAAGGTTACCGCCCCGAGAACCGGCAGCGGCAGCTGGAAAGGCGGACTGTCGGATATGACCGTTTATGAAAGCGCGCTTTCCGCGGCGCAAATTGCCGACATTTCAAACGGCGGGGAGACCGCGGGTTATTCCTACCGCTGGAAGCTAAACGATGGCTTTGAAAGCGAAAACGGTAAAACGAGTAAGCCCGAGCTGCTCGGAGAACCGAAAATAGGCGACTGCGGCGGTAAAAAGGCTCTTATTATGAACGGCTATGAGGACGCGGTATCTACCGGCGTGCTGCTTAATGCCGAAAGCGGGGATTTTACACTTTCGGGCTTTGTTTATCTTGATAAAGACGGCGAGGGCGCTGTGCGCGGTCTGTTCGGCGGGCTTATGTATATCCGTTCAAACGGAACGATAGGCTCTAACCTCGGGGATTGGGAATACCCGTATGACGGGCAGAAAAAAATAACCTCCGGCGAGTGGCACCATGTGGCTCTTGTAAAACGCGGAAATGAGCTTACGGGCTATGTAGACGGCGAAGCGGATATTACCGAAACGCGGCAGAAAGGCGGAAACGAATATATCATTCTTGGCGCCGTGGGGGTTACAAACGCCATATATGTTAAAAGCGGCGAAACGCTCGTATTATCGGGCGGAGCGGTAGTAGAGGGAAATGTTATTATATACGGCGCGCAGAATGCCTCAATCAACGGCTACGGCATGGTTTTAAACGGGAACATACAGGTGGCTTATTCAAAAAACGCCGAGGTAAGAAACGTGACGGTAAGCAATCCGTCCACCTTTAATCTGTCGCTGCAGCAAAGCTCCGGGGTTAATATAACGAATTTCAAATGCTTCAGCAGCTACGGCGCCTCGGACGGGATAAACAGCAAGGCGTCCGACCATATAACGGTTGACCGCTGCTTTATAAGGGCAAATGACGATACCATATCGTTTTACGCCACAAGCGTAAACTGTTTGGGCAGTTCTTCGGATTATCTGCTTAAAAACAGCACTTTAATTTCGGACGCGGGACATAACGTGCTTATGGGCGTTCACGCAAAATCGGGAGCGGGCGACACAATAAAGAATTTCAAAGCGGAGAATATTGATATTCTCGGAAGCAATTCATCGAGTGAAATGTATCAGGGCGTGCTTGCGGTCAATGCGGGTGACGATTGCTCGGTAGATAATGTTGAATTTGATAACATATGCATAGAGGAGTTCAGAATTAATCAGCTCTTCAATATAAGGGTATTCAAAAACGGAAACTACAACAAATCTCCCGGTAAGGCAGTTACCAATGTTAAGTTCAGCAATATAACCTTCAACGGCAGCAACGCGGTCTGCTCGCAGATTTGCGGATATAACGAGGCGCGCAGGGTTTCGGGCGTGAGCTTTAAAAATGTTGTGCTTAACGGTGAAAAGCTGAAAGACGGCAATAACAAGTGGCTTAATGTAGGCGACTTTGCCGATAATGTAACCTTTGAATAACGGCGCAAATACAGGCGGCAGCGGTCGGCTTTTGCCGATAAAACCGACCGCGCAAAATAAAAAATTCGGCAGAACGGAGATTATTATGAAAATAGCAGTTATAGGGTGCGGTACAATAGCAAACAGCGCGCATATTCCCGCGTATTTAAAGAATAAAGAGGTTGAAATTAAGTATTTCTGCGATATTATTCCCGAAAGAGCAAAAAAAGCGGTTGAGGATTACGGCTGCGGTATTGCAATTACGGATTATCACGAAATACTGAAGGACAGCGAGGTTGAAGCGGTTTCGGTATGCACGCCCAACAATGTTCACGCGTCTATTTCGATAGACTGCCTTAAAGCGGGCAAAAACGTGCTTTGTGAAAAACCCGCCGCACGGGTTTACAGCGAGGCGCTTGAAATGCAAAAGGCGCAGCATGAAACCGGAAAGGTGCTTAATATAGGCGTGGTTAACAGGTTTAACGACAGCGTTAATAAGATAAAGGCATATATTGACAGCGGGAAATTGGGCGAGGTTTTCCACGTTTATGTAAGTTTCCGTTCCCACCGCTCAATACCGGGGCTCGGCGGCGATTTTACCAATAAGGCTGTTGCGGGCGGCGGCGCGCTTATAGACTGGGGCGTTCACTTTTTGGATATAGTAATGTATTGCTGCGGAGATCCGCAGCCCCTGACCGTTTTGGGCGAAACCTTTTGCAAGCTCGGCAAGAACATGGGAGAATACACATACAGGGATATGTGGGCGGGCCCCCCGAAACTTGACGGCGTTTATAACGTGGAGGATTCCGTTACTGCGCTTATAAGAACCGCGGGACCCGTTATTACCGTTAACGGCGCATGGGCGCAAAATATCGGCGAGGACGAAATGTATATTGATTTTATGGGCGACAAAGCTGGAATAAGATTGCATTACGGCAAGGAATTTACGGTTTATACCGCCGAAAACGGCGCGCTTGTGGAGTATACGCCCGAATTTAAAATGACTCCGCATTTTGAAAACGAGATAAACGCGTTTGTAGACTGCATAAAGAGCGGCGAAAAAATGCCATCGCATATTGATACGGCAATAATTACCGCAAAAATGATGCAGGCAATATATGACTCGGCAGAGAGCCATACGGAAATCAGGCTGTGAACGGGAGACGGTAAATATGTCGGATTTTAAAATCGGAATAATATCGGATTGGCTGAAGCTCCCGTTTGCCGAGGCTATGAGAACCTGCAGAGAGCTTGGCGCCGACGGCGTTCAGATATATGCGGTGGAGGGCGAAATGGACCCTGATAATCTGACGGCGGCGGATATTGCCGAAAAACGCAGAATTATTGACGGGAACGGGCTTGAAGTAAGCGCGCTTTGCGGAGATCTCGGCGGGCACGGCTTTTGCGTTGCCGAAGAGAACGGACGGAAGATAGAAAAATCCAAACGCATAGCGGAGCTTGCGGTAAAGCTCGGAACGGGCATAGTTACAACGCATATAGGCGTAATACCCGCGGATGATAAGTGCGAACGCTATGCGGTTCTCGCAGAGGCATGCGAAAGCCTTGCGGAAATAGGGCGTGAAAACGGCGTTAAATTTGCGGTGGAAACGGGACCAGAGCCCGCCGAACGGCTTAAAAAATTTTTGGACGGTCTTAAGTCCCCCGGCGTGGCGGTAAACCTTGACCCGGCAAATTTGGTTATGGTAACCGACGACGATCCCGTTAAAGCGGTGTATACCCTAAAGGATTACATAGTTCACACCCACGCTAAAGACGGAATAATGCTCAAGAAAACCGACCCGCAGAAAATTTACGACTTTTTCGCCGAGGGCGGAATAGGCGATATGCGCATGAGCGATTATTTTCTTGAAACGCCGCTCGGCCGCGGAAATGTGGATTTCGGCGCGTATCTCGCGGCGCTGAAAAGCATAGGCTTCAACGGATATTTAACAATTGAACGCGAGCTCGGTGCCGACCCGCTTAACGATATAAGACTTGCGGTTGATTTTTTACGGTCCGAAATCTGAAAAGCAGGGAAGGGAATTAAATTGAAGAAAATAGGCTTTATCGATTATTATCTTAACGAGTGGCACGCCGATAATTATCCCGCGTGGATCGAGGCGGTCTCAGACGGAAACTACAAGGTATGCTATTGCTGGGGCGAAATCGACTGCCCGCATAAAGGGGGTATGACTAACAAAGAGTGGGCGGAAAAGCAGGGCATAGAGCTTTGCTCTTGCGAAGATGAGGTTATAGAAAAAAGCGACGTTTTAGTGGTTTTGGCGCCCGATAACCCGGAAACCCATGAAAGACTGGCAAGACGTTCGCTTATGTCGGGTAAGCCGACCTATGTTGACAAAACCTTTGCGCCCGATTTTGAAACTGCCAAGCGCATTTTTGAGATTGCGGAAAAATATTCGACGCCCTGCATATCAACTTCGGCGCTCAGATTTGCCGATGAATACAAAGAAATAGACGTAAGTAAGGTTACGGGAATAGCGAGTATAGGCAGCGGCAAATATGAAATTTACTGTATTCATCAAATTGAGCCTATGGTCATGCTTCTCGGTACGGATGTAGAATATGTCGAGGCGGTATCGGTCGGCGGTATCGACACATTTATTGTGAGATATAAAAGCGGAGTGATTTTCACAGCCACATGTATAAATCCGGGTTCTCCGTTTCAAATGTCGGTTAATCTGAATGACAACACAAGCAAAATGCTGACGGTTAAATCGGATACTTTCGCAAATATGATGAAGGCTCTTATAGAATTTTTTGAAACAGGAAAAGAGCTTATTCCTCATGCGGAAACCCTTGCGGTTATACATATAAGAGACGCGTTTAAGAAAGCTCACGAAAATCCCGGCAAAAAAATATATTTAAACTCTTAAAGCAGGGCTTGCTTTTCCGCCGCGTTTTGCAAACGTTTTATATCGGAACGCGGCATATCCTCGCAAATTTATTTGTAAATTATCGGTTTTACAAAAATACGGAGGGAAATCAAATGAACAAAAAAATACTCGGAAAATTTCTTGCGTTTTTCACGGCGATTTCAATGCTTGCCGCAGCGCTGCCTATTGTAGGGGCTGCCGAAGAGCAATTATACTCCGCCCCAAACGGCAATACCATAGCGGAGCTTGTAAGCAGCGGGCTTTGGACATATGAGTACGCCAAAGCCGGAACAACCGAATTTAACGCTATGGAAGCCGGCAGCGACGGCGTGCATTACAAATCCCCCAGTTATTCGGGAAAGAACGACAGCGCCCGTGTGGAGGATGTATGGGGCAATAAAACCCTTTACCTCATACCGGGCTATGAAGACGCGGTAATGACTTTTATAGCTCCCGGCAACGGCAAAATTACGCTTCCGTCCTCTGTGGCTACGAGACATTACGGTCAGAACGACGACAGCGGCGATGTGCTTCAGACCGCCGAAATAGCGATCTATAAGAATACTTCGAAAGTTTGGCCCGAAAGCGGAGTTTACTCTCTTTCAAACGCCAATAATAACACGGCTGCAATACCCGAGATAACCGATATTACGGTGAAAAAAGGCGATAAAATAAGGTTTGTGGTAGGTGTTGGCGCTCAGGCCTACTGGAACGATCTTACATACTGGCCGGTAACCGTTAAATATGAGGAAACCGGCGGCGAGCCTACGGGCGTGGTAGAGGAATACAGCGCGCCGACAGGCAGCAATATAGCCGAAAGCGTTGCGAGCGGCATTTGGAAGTACCGCTATTCAAAGGCGAAAACCGCCGATTTTTACGATATGGAAGCCGGCAGCGACGGCGTACACTACAAATCCCCCAGCTATTCGGGAAAGTTTGACAGTGCGAGAATTGAGGATCTTTGGGGCAATAAGGTTTTGTATCTTATACCCGGCTATGAGGACGCGGCAATCACATTTGTTTCGCCTTATAACGGTACCGCCGTTATAAACGCCGCCACGGTAACAAGGCATTATGCCGAAAACGACGGCACAGGCGGCGCGCAGAACGCCGATATTGCAATATTCCGCAACGGCACCAAAATCTGGCCGGAGGACGGCTGGTACACCCTTTCGGATACCAACGGGAATACCGCGGCTGTTCCCGAAATTACGGGCATAAAACTTAAAAAGGGCGATACTTTGAATTTCACGGTCAGCATGGCGGACGGCGCATACTGGAACGATTTTATGCGTTGGGATCCCTCTCTCAGCCTTGCTGTTGAGGAGGAAATTGATACGGGACTTGAAATACCCGAGGTGAGCGACGGCTGCGGAATGGATATTAATTCCGATTACAGAGTCACCCTCAAAACTGATTCGATGAAAACCGCTGAGACAATAAACGCATATAACGTTAAAATCCGCGAAACCAAGTCGTCGGGCGTTATTTACAGGGACGACAGCGATACAAAGTCCTCTCCCATGATAAGCTTCTCAATGAGCAAGCCCGTTACCGTAAGCATATCTTCCGCTAATATAACGCAGGCGGAAATACTGCCCGAAAGCGCGGGAATAACTCCGACGGTAAACGACAACACGGTTGAATTTGTAATGACCGAGCCTGAAAATATCGCGGTAAGAGTTAACGGTGAACGCTTTGGAATGATTTACATTTTTGCCGACAGCATAAAGACCGACAAAAATACCGACGATAATACCGTTTACTACGGCGCGGGCGCCAAAACCCTACCCAAGGTGGGAACAAGCGGCTGGGACGGAGCTATAAGCGATGTAAAAATATACGAAACCGCTTTGAGCGGCGAGCAGGCGGCAATGCTTGCAAACGGCGCCGAGGTTTCGGGGTATACAAAGTACTGGAAACTTGACGGAACGGATAATACAACCGACATAAATAATCAGCTTTCGTCAAATGCCGTAGGAAAGCCCGAGGTTTCTTCCGCCTACGGAGCGGCGTATAACGGCGCCTCGGAAAGCGCTATGACCTTTAACGGCTTTGAGGACGGTCAGCCGACAGGCTATATAAACCCCGCAAATAACTTTACGGTAAGCGCGTGGGTATATCTTGACGCGGACGCAGCCGAAAAAACGCATACAATAATCAAGGATATTCTTTATGTAAGACCCGACGGCACGGTATGCTCCGACGCGGGCGATTGGGAATTCCCCTATGTCAGCTCAAATAAACTTGAAAGCGGAAAGTGGAGCAATGTAACACTTACGGTCGGGAGCGACGGATCCGTTGAAGTTTATATTGACGGCGTTTCGGGCGGCACGGAAAAAAGAGCGGATTACAATAAGGTATATCTTAATATCGGTACTTCAGGGCTTATAAACGGCATGTATGTTCGTGACGGACAGACGGTTTACCTGGATTACGGCGCCGTAATTAAGGGAACGGTTATTTTCAGTGGAGTTAAAAACGCGGCGTTAAAGGGTAACGGAATAATTAACGCGGCAAGAATAAAGGAAAATCTGCCGATATATAACGGCGTTCAGGTCATCTACTCGGATAATATTACGGTTGAGGGCGTAACGGTAAATAATTCCGAGAGCTTTGCGTACCTTATCGGTCAGTCCGAAAACGTTACGCTTAACAATATAAAGGCTTTCACCTGCTACGGCGCGTCGGACGGCGTTCATATTAAAGCGTCCGAAAACGTTAATCTTTTCAATTCGTTTTTGCGTACACTTGACGATTGCGTGGCTGTTAACTGCTCAAGCGTAAATTATCTGGGCGAATCACACAATATAAATATAAGAGGAAACGTATTCGCAAACGACGGCGCGCACAGCGTACTCATAGGCGCGCATGTGAGCAGAACCCACGAGGAAACCGTTTCGGGAGTTTGCGTCAGTGATAACGATATCATCGAAAGCCGAAGTCATCACCCGGTATATCCCGGTATATTCGCGATTAACGTGGGCGATAACGGAACGGCATGCGACATTGCGTATATAAACAACCGCATAGGCGATATTGAAAACAACATGATGTTTGGGATCGCGTCCTCCTCCCCCCACATCCGTTCCAACGAGGATACCCGCAGCATCAT
>CAJJPG010000025.1 GCA_905193585.1 uncultured Oscillospiraceae bacterium | reverse complement strand
AAAGAAATAAACCGCCCTGTCTGCAAACTAAGCGGTTAAATCTTTTAACTAATTATTTGAGGGCTAACCGTCTATCGGTTGCCTTTCTGTTTTTATTATAGCATATTTTTTCGGTTTTTCAAGCGCCCGCGGGGCGCTTTTTTTAAAGCGAAAACGATATATTCTTTCCCGTAGGTGTGTAAAGGCGGTATTTAACTCCCGCGGTTTCAAACATACGCTTTGAGGCAAGTACGCTGTCTGAATCGGAGTATTTATCCGACATATAAACCACCTCGGTTATACCCGACTGGATAATCGCTTTTGCGCACTCGTTACACGGAAAAAGCGTAGAGTAAACCGTGCAGCCGCGAACGCTGCCGACGGCGCAGTTTAAAATTGCGTTAAGCTCGGCATGACATACATAAAGATACTTTGAATTAAGCGGGTCACCGTCGCGGTCCCACGGAAAATCGTCATCGCTGCAGCAGCGCGGCATACCGTTGTAGCCCATTGAAAGAATACGCTTTTCGGAATTGACTATACAGGCGCCCACCTGTGTTGACGGATCTTTGCTGCGAAGTGATGAAAGTATGGCTATGCCCATGAAATATTCATCCCAGCTTAAATAATCTGCTCTTTTCAAAATTAACACCTCTTATATTAATTTGTTTTTTCTTCCTTAAAGAAAAGCACCGCGGTTATAATCATTATTATAGGAAAGACCGAGGATACCGCAAAACCCACGTGCAGGTTGGTTACGTCCGCTATAATTCCCAAAAGCCAGGGACCTATGCAGCAGCCTATATCGCCGCACATTGCAAAAACGCTGAACATGACCGCGTCGCCCTTGGGGAACGCGCGGCTGCCGGCGGAAAGGGTTCCCGGCCAGAAAAGGCTTACGGTAAAGCCGCAAAGCGCGCAAGCCGAAAGCGCCAATATCGGGCTTTTTGAAAACGCCGCAACATAATAGCAGGCGGCGCAAAGCGTACTCATGGCTATTACCGTCTTTTTAAATGATATTTTTTCGGAAAATGCGGCGTAAAGCACACGCCCCAGTCCCATAAACACAGCAAACGCGCAGGGACCCGCAAGGTCGCCTATTACCTTTGAAATTCCGAGCGCCTTTTGCGCAAACATTGAAGCCCACTCCGCCATTGCAATCTCGGCGGCGCCCGAGCAGAGCATCATAATCATAAAGCAGCGGAAAAGGCGGGATTTAAACAGCGTTTTAAAGCTGTCGCTTTTTCTTTCCGGCTCGGGTTCGACTATCGGTACTTTAAAGAATGAAAACGCATTGAAAAAGGGAATTATAGCCCACAAAAGCGGTATATACGACCAGCCCTTGTAGCCGAACGCGTGTAAAAGCAGGGTAGTACCGACGGTGGTTATAGCCTGCCCCCAGCAATAAAACGAATGCAAAAGCGACATATTTCCGCTCTTGTTATCGGTCGGGAGCATTTCAATCATCGGGCTTAAAATAACCTCCATAAGCCCGCTTGCAAAGGCGTAAACTATAATTGCAATTACAATTCCCACATACGGATCCCACATTATTTTCGGCAGAAACGCCGCAGCCGCAAGCCCCGCAGCCGCCGTAAACTGGCACATTACAGCCGCTTTGCGGTAGCCGGTTTTCGCAATTATTTTGGGGGATAAAATATCGGTTATCATCTGGGTTACAAAATTGAACATAACCAGTCTTCCGAGCTTTTCGTAGCCTATGCCGTAAACATCCTGCAAGGCTATAAAAAGTATGGGCAGAAAGTTATTTACTATCGCCTGAACAAAATAACCTATGTATGATGAAATTTTGGTTGAGGCATAGCTTATTTTCTTATCCATTTAATTTTCCTATCAGTTCCGTTATTTCCGCGGGGGCGGACATAAGATACTCGGCGCCGTTTTCACGCAGCTCCTCTGCTGTTCTGAAGCCCCAAAGCACGCCTACGGGCAGAGCGCCCGCGTTTACCGCCGCCGCCATGTCCATTCCCGAATCGCCCGCTAAAATACATTCTGCGGGGGATACGCCGAGGGAATTTATCACGAGTAACGTCAGCGCGGGGTCGGGCTTTGTTTTATAGCCCTCGCGTTTTCCCGCCACAAAATCGAATATATCGCCGAAAAGGTTTGTTACCACCTTTTCAGCCATTTCCTGCGCCTTGTTTGAAATAACGGCTGATTTAAGCCCGCTTTTCTTTAAATCGGCAAGCATTTCCCGCACGCCGTCATACGCCTTGGTTTTATCGTGATAATGTACCCTGTAATCCGCCATAAAAAGTTCTAAACAGGTACCTACCGTTTTTTCGTCGCGCCGGTTTTCAGGCAGCGCGCGCTCTATGAGCTTGGGTATTCCGTCCCCTACGAAATATTTATATTCGGCAAGTTCATGCCCGGGAAACCCCAGTTTTTCAAGAGACCTTTCGGTGCTGCCGGCTAAATCCTCAATGGAATTTGCCAAAGTGCCGTCAAGGTCGAATAAAACCGCCTTAATCATAAAAACCACCTTTAAAACAAAAAAGCCCTCGGCTTGCGGTAAGCGCCGAGAGCATTTTGCATTTCAAACATCAGATTGCACGGGTAACCTTACCTGAACGCAGGCAGCGGGTGCAAACATTGATACGACGCGGAGTGCCGTTTACGATCGCCTTTACCTTTTTAACATTCGGTTTCCAGGTTCTGTTTGAACGTCTGTGCGAGTGGGAGACTTTGATCCCGAAAGCAATTTCTTTACTGCAGATATCACATTTAGCCATGGTCTGCACCTCCTTCTCTTTCTATACCGACATCAGCCGATTACATAGCAAACATTATAATAACAGATTATGTGCAAAAAATCAAGTGTTTTTTTTATTATTTTCGGCTTTTATTATTCTGTCGGGGAAAACAGCCGCCTGAATCAGGTCTTCGGGAGCTATATCAAGCACGTCGGCAACGTTTGAATACCCCTCAGTCAGCTTTGCTGACAGCTTCCCTGTGTAATGGTGCGGGTGTCCGGTGGACACCTCTGCAAAGCAGAAGCACCGACCGAGGCGGCAGCCGAGACGGTGGCATGCGTTAGCTATGACGGAGGGGTTGTTACAAACTTAAAATATCTTTTTGTCAACTGCATTGAAAACCGCTGTCGCGATTACCTTATTTTGATTTTCAATCCGTAATAACTATTTTTTCTATTACCGGCTGATTTTCCTTTAAAACCGTGCCGTTTGAGTCGGTAACCGGCGTGTTTTCGGCTATTTTATCAACCACGTTCATACCGTCGGTAACATGACCGAAAGCAGCGTAGGAGCCGTCAAGATAATCGCCGTCCTCATGCATTATAAAGAACTGGGAGGAAGCGCTGTTGTTATCCTGTGAGCGTGCCATTGAAATAACCCCGCGCTTGTGGGAAATATTGTTTTCCACGCCGTTTTTAGAAAACTCGCCGCGTATTGTTTTATCGCTGCCGCCTGTGCCGTCGCCCTTGGGGTCGCCGCCCTGAATCATAAAGCCCTTTATTATGCGGTGGAAGGTAAGCCCATCGTAAAAGCCGCTTTTTGCAAGCTCCACAAAGTTTTTAACGGTTATGGGGGCGGTATCGCCGTCAAGCTCTACTTTTATGTCGCCGTAGTCCTTAACTGTTATAACCGCGTGGTGGGTGCCGTAGCCGCTGCCGGTATCGCTGTCAAACTCGCTTTGCCTTTTTGAGCAGGCGCAAAATGTAAGGGTCAGCGCCGCTGCGGATAATATTGCTATAATTTTTTTAACGGTCATATCTGTCGTCGCCTTTCTTTTTCCCGTAGGGAATATATTTTACCTTTCGCTTTCTTATTCTTGCAATATTGAGCCTTATTATCATAAGTATGAATATCACAATTACAAGCGCGATAAGTATATAAACTATTTTCATATAAAACGAGCCGAAAAAGCCCTTTACGGCACGCAGAGCTATAAGCAGCTTACTCGCCTTAACGCTGCTGCCCGCTACCAAATTTACCGTGCCTATTACCTGCTCGGCGTACACAATATCCGCCGTGCCGAGCACCTCGCCCTTTTTAATGGGTGCGTCCTTTTTTTCGTAATTAAGCTTTGGCTTTACAACTATTGTTGAGCTGTCCGCTTCATTCGGCAGCACCGTAACAAAGGGCTTTTCAAAGTAAAGCGGTACAAAATCGGTTTCAAACGATAAATCAACCGGCAGTTCGCAAACCGGCTCGGTGGAATCCGCTACCTGCTTGAATGAGAAATTATTAAACGCCCAGCGGTAAAGGTTTGCCGAATCTATAAATTCATACCTTTTACCTTCGTTTGCGGGGCAGTGCATAAGTATGCACATATAATTGTAGCCGTTATATGTCGCGGTGCTTACAAGGCACCTGCCCGCCTCATCGGTAAAGCCGGTTTTAACGCCCCTTGCGTATTGGTAATAGTAGTTTGTATTGGGGTCCTGCAAATAGTTGGTGGTGGAAATGGTGCGCTTGCCCGACATGTTGGTAGCCTCTATTGTGTAGCGCGCCGTTTCGCAAACGGTTTTAAAGGTCTCGTTTTTAAGGGCGTAGGTGGCAAGGGTGTGAATATCCCGCACGGTGGTGTAGGTCTGTTCGTCGTGCAGCCCCACGGGGTTGCTGTAGTGCGTTCCCGTGAGCCCTAATTCCGCCGCCTTATTATTCATCTGCTCAACAAACGCCTCCACGCTGCCGCCGTAATACAGTGCCGCTAAGTACGCGCAATCGCCGAAAGAGGACATAAGCACGGTATAAACTAAGTCAAGCTGGGTTATTTCCTCCCCGATTTTAAGGTTTGAAACCGCGCTGCCCGTGCCGGTTATCAGCCTGTCAACCTCTTTTGACATAGCAACCTTGCCCGTAGGGTCATATTTTTCGCTTTCGAGCATAAGCGTTACGGTCATAATTTTGGTTATTGAGGCGGGGTATACCTTTTCGTCAATATTTTTGGAGTACAGCGTCTCGCCCGTATCCATAGATACAAGCATACCTGCCTTTGCCGATACCTCAAAGCCCGTAATTTCATACGCCGAGGCGGTAAAAGCCGGAGAAATAACTGCCACGACCGTTAAAATAGTTAAAAAAACGTAAATTATTTTTTTAGGCATGGAAATCTCCCTTGAAATATAGTATAATGTTATTATATCATATAATTTTCAAATTTAAAGACCTAATTTTTTTAAGTAGGTGAAATTTACGGTTTATATTACGGGAGATACGCACGGCTGCCTTGAACGGCTGTACGATAAAAATTTCAGAAAATTAAAAAGCGGAGACGTGCTTATAGTCTGCGGTGATTTCGGCTATATATTCGACGGCGGAAAAACCGAAAAGCAGGTGATAGACTACCTTGCGACAAGGCGGTTTGTAACTGCGTTTGTAGACGGCACGCATGATAACCTTACCACCATAAACAAAGCGCGCGTGACCTACTGGCACGGCGGAATGGTGCACAGAATAAAGGGCAACCTTATACACCTTATGCGCGGGCAGATTTTTGAAATTGAGGGCAACAGCTTTTTCACTTTCGGCGGCGGCGAGAGTAACGATAAGGATATGCGCATAGCCTCGGGCAACTGGTGGCGCGAGGAGGAGCCTACGCCCTTTGAAATGGCAGAGGGCGCAAAGCGGCTTGACGCGGCGGGGCTTAGCGTAGATTATATTATAACCCACGAGCCGCCGTCACTTGTAAAAAGCGCCATACTTTTGCGGCGGGGCGACGCTGACCGCATAAACAAGCTTAACGGCTACCTTGAAGAAATAGGACGCTCCTGCAAATTCAGGCACTGGTATTTCGGCTCGCTGCACGAGGACAGGGTAATAACCGAGCGCCACACCTGCGTGTTTAAAGAAATGATACCCATAGCCCCCGGCGGCACGGTAAGCAAAAAGGCAAAGCGCAGGCAGGCAGCGTTTACCGCCGCGACTTGACAGATATGGTATAATTTACTTATATAATATACTCGGAGGAAGTTTATGATAAACACCGAAAGACTCTGCCCCGGCTGTATGAACGATAACGGCGGGGAGAAAATATGTCCTATATGCGGCTACGATTCTGCAAGCCGCAATCCCGATATATGCCTGCCCGTAGGCTTTACGCTTGATAACCGCTATATGGTGGGTCAGGCAAAAAAGCGCAACGGAGAAAGCATAACCTACATCGGCTGGGATACTGCCGACGATACCGCCGTGAGCATAAGGGAGTATTTCCCCGCGGGCTTTGCCGAGAGAAACCCCGATAAAACCGTGGCGATAATAAGCGGGGGAGAATATATATTCAACGAGGGCTTAATGGAGTTTATGGAAATAAACCGCGAAATAAGCTCATCGGAGCTGCCTGCGCTTATACCCGTTCTCAGCGTTTTTGAAGAAAACGGTACGGTTTATGCCGTTTCGCAGAGCTTTGCCACCATAACCATGGCGGAGTTTTTGCAGCGCAACGGCGGCACCCTTAAATGGGAGCAGGCGCGCCCGCTTTTCCTGCCGCTTATAGATACCGTTAAGGGTATGAACGATATAGGTATAATTCACGGCGGAATATCCTGCAATACCGTGCTTGTGGGGAGAGACGGAAAGCTGCGCATTTCGGGCTATTCTGTAAAGCGCCTGCGCACAGCCGACGGCGGGTTTGAACCCGAGCTTTTCCCCGGTTTTGCCGCTGCCGAGCAATATAACTCGGAAAGGCTGCTGCCCGGCACATATACCGATGTTTACGGGCTTTGCGCGGTGCTTTTCAACGTGCTTATAGGCACGGTTCCGCCCGAGGCTCCCGAAAGGCTTAAAAACGACTCAATGACCATTCCCGCAAAATTTGCCGAGGAGCTGCCGCGCCACGTTTTGCAGGCGCTGGCAAACGGCTTGCAGGTAATGCCGAAAAACCGCACGCAGAATATTGAGGACTTTAAAAACGAACTGGTTTACGCCGAAACGGGCGAGCCGCAGAAGAAAAGCGCCGCACCCGAAAAGCGCGCCGCAGCCGCACAAAAGCCGCAGAAAAAGGGCGGCGCGGCAAAGTATGTTATAATATCAGCCGCGTGTACAGCCGCGGTATTTATGGGAATTGTGGCAATACTTGTTTTCACGGTGTTTAAAAAGGATATTTTCGGCAATAAAAATGCGTCGGATCAGAGCGGCAGCGTATCCACCGCAGCCCCGAGCGTTGCTTCCATAGGCACTATTGACAGCGGTGCCGATGAAAACGTTGTGCTTTTCTCGGTTCCGCCACTTACGGGCAAATATTACGCCGAGCTTGCCGATAATGAGGATTACGAAAAATTCAGCTTTGTTATAAAGGGCAAGGAATTTAACGATAAATACGCCAAGGGGCAAATTTGCGCCCAATCGCTTGCAGAGGGCACGCAGGTTGCAAGAGACACAAAAATCGAGGTTACAATAAGCCTCGGTCCTAAGGAAGTAAAAATTGCAAACGTTGTGGGGCTTGAAGAAATCAACGCAAAGCTAGAGCTTTTAAAACAGGGCTTTTTGTACGATAATATAGAGGTGCTTGAAAAGTACGATGAAAACAAAAAGCCGGGCGCGGTGCTGGAGCAAGAGCCGAAATACGGCACGCAGATAAGCCCCGACAGCGCGGTTACTATCTATATAAATTCCTATAAGGGAGACGACAGCTCTGATAACCTCGGAACTGATTTTAATTGATTTTAAGGAGGAAAAAATGGCTGCTAAAGTATATTGCATTTCAGAGGGCGTAGAGGGGCTTTTCGTTAAAAACGAAAGGTTCAACACTACGTCAATATCCTTTAACTTTTATTTGCCGCTGCAAAAAGAGACCGCCGCTTCTTACGCGCTGCTGCCCTTTTTGCTTACCACCTGCGGCGAAAAATACCCCGATTTTTCGGTGCTTAACTACCGCCTTGAGCGGCTTTACGGCGCTCAGCTTGACGCGGTTGCCGAAAAACTGGGCGATTACCAGCTTTTAAAGCTGAGAATGTCGGTTATAAACGATAAATATACCTTTGAAAGCGAGTCGCTTATAAAGCGCGCCTGCGATATGCTTTTAAGCCTTATTTTCGAGCCTAAGGCGGAAAACGGCGCTTTTTGCGCCGATGATTTGGCAAGAGAAAAGCGCAAGGCTATAGAGCATGTAAAGGGCGAAATGAGCGAAAAGCGGGTATACGCCAAAAACCGCCTTATTGAAGAAATGTATAAGGGCAGCTGCTACGGCACGCCTAAGTGCGGAACGGTGGAGGATATTGAGGCGATAACCGAAGCCTCGCTTTATGAAATGTGGCAAAAAATGCTTGCCACCGCATATATACGCGTTCAGGTTATAGGCGCGGCAGTGCCGCAGGGGCTTTTTGAAGAAATAGGCCGCCGCTTTGAAAATACCGAAAGGTATAATATAACCGATTGCACAAAAAGCCAGCCGACAGCCGCTGCCGCCGCACCCCGCACCGTTACCGAGCGGCAGGCTATACAGCAGGGCAAGCTTGTTATGGGCTTTTCTTCCGATACGGCGGGGGATGACGATAATACCATGCCGCTTATGGTTATGACCGATATTTTCGGCGGCGGACCGTATTCAAGACTTTTTGATAACGTGCGCGAAAAAATGAGCCTTTGCTACTATTGCTCCGCCACATCCTCGCGCGTAAAGGGGCTTATAACCGTTGAATCGGGCGTTGAGGAGCAAAACGCCGAAAAAGCTGAAAAGGCAATTTCAGAGCAGCTTGAAATAATGAAAAGGGGCAAGTTTACCGATTTTGAGTTTTCATCATCGGTTAAAAGTCTACGCGATTCGCTTAATTCATATAATGACAGTCAGCCGCTGTTGGATTTATGGTACGCGCTTAAAGCCGTTAATAAAAATCTTTATTCACCCGAGGATATTGCGGAGAAAATAAGCGCCGTAACGCGCGATGAAATAATCGCCGCGGCAAACGGGATAAAGCTGCACACGGTATACAAGCTTTTGCCGAAGGAGGAAAAGTAATGCAAAAAGAGGTTTTTGAAAGCGATATAGGCGAAAGCTACGTTAAAGCGGTGCACCCCTCGGGGCTTAAAATATATATTCTTGAAAAGCCGCAGTATAATTCGTCCTATGCAATATTCGGCACAAAATACGGCTCTATTGACACCTGCTTTGCGGTAAACGGCGAGAAAGTAAGCGTGCCCGAGGGCATTGCGCACTTTTTGGAGCATAAGCTCTTTGAAAGCGAGGACGGCGACGCCTTTACAAAATACGCCGAAACGGGAGCGGCGGCAAACGCCTTTACCTCGTTTGACCGCACCTGCTATCTTTTCGCCTGTTCCGACAGGTTTTACGATAACCTTGCAATTTTGCTTGATTTTGTTCAGTCGCCATATTTCACTGCGCAGACCGTAAGCAAGGAGCAGGGAATAATCGGGCAGGAAATAAGAATGTACGATGACAGCCCCGACTGGCGCGTCACCTTTAATATGCTGGGCGCCATGTATAAAAACCACCCGGTTAAAATTGATATTGCCGGCACGGTGGAGTCGATAGCGCAAATAGACGATAAACTTTTATACAGCTGCTACAACACGTTTTACAACCTTTCTAATATGTTTATCTGCATTGCGGGCAATGTGAACACCGAAAAGGTTTTAGCGCAGATAAACGGCGCTTTAAAGCCCTCTGAGCCTGTTGAAATTACGCGCATAGGCTGCGATGAGCCCGATACCGTGCAGAAAAATTTCGTATCGCAGAAAATGGCGGTTGCGTACCCTATGTTCTGCTTAGGCTTTAAAGAGCCCGTAAGCGTGCCCGAGCGCACCGTAAAGGAAAAGGTTGCCACCGCACTGCTGCTTGAAATAATAGCGGGCGACGCTTCTCCCCTTTATAAAAGGCTGATAAACGCGGGGCTTATAAACGATGAGTTCGGCTTTGAGTATTTCACGGGCCACGGCTACGCGGCAGTGATGTTTGAGGGTGAATCGTCAGACCCCGAAAAAGTAGCCGCTGAAATTAAGGCGGAAATTGAAAGAATTAAAACCGACGGAATTGATAAAAAGCTGTTTTCCGCCGTTCGCTGCGGAATGTACGGCGACGCGGTGCGCTCCTTTAACAGCGTGGAAAGCATTACAATGAATCTTGTAAACTGCGCTATGTTCGACTGCGGCTTGTTCGATGAGCTTAAATATCTTAAAAATATTACCGCCGAGGACGTTTTAAAGCGCCTGCAGCTGTTAAACGCGGATAAATCGGTGCTTTCGGTAATTGAACCCACAGAGGAGCAGAGGTAATTTATATGAGCTATAACGTAACGCTTTTCGGGCTTAAATTCACCCTTTCGCCCGTTGCTTTTACAATACCGCTGGGCTCGGGGCACTGGGATATATACTGGTACGGCATAATTATAGCCGCGGGCTTTTTGCTGGCGCTTATTTACGGGCTTAAAAGTGCTGCCCGCTACGGGCTCAACCCCGATAAAATGCTTGATGTTATACTGGTTGCAACACCTGTTGCAATACTCTCCGCCCGCGCGTATTACGTTATATTTGACGGCGAGAAGTTAGACGGTATTAAGGATTTTTTCGGCTTCGGTAATTCCTCGGGTTTTGCGGGGCTTGCCATTTACGGCGGGGTTATAGGCGCGTTTGTATCGGGCGGAATTATGTGCTATATACGCAAGGTTAATATACTCAATATGTTCGACGTGGCGTCCGCCGGGTTTCTTATCGGTCAGGGTATAGGCCGCTGGGGCAACTTTGTAAATCAAGAGGCATACGGCGCGTTCACCGGCAGCAGCTGGTGGGGCATGCAGAGCGATAAAACAATATCCGAAATGGGCGAGGGGCTTGTTCACCCCTGCTTCCTCTATGAATCCATATGGTGCATAGCGGGCTTTTTCGTACTTAATCATTTCAGTAAAAAGCGCAAATTCAGCGGTGAAATATCCCTTATGTACTGCGTGTGGTACGGCTTCGGCAGGGGCATAATAGAGCTACTGAGAACCGATAGCCTTATGCTCGGCAATATAAAGGTCTCCTGTCTGCTTTCGTTTGCAATTTGCATAACGAGCGCGGTATTATTGGTTGTTTTCAGCCGCCGCGCGGCAGAAAAGACAGAGCCCGATGATTACGAGGCGGTTTTTGCCGACAACGCGGAAGAACCGACCGAAGAAACACAGGAGGAAACCCATGAGCAGGATAATTGACGGAAAGGCAATATCCGCAGCCGTAAAGGCGCGCATACAGAACGAAGTATCGGCGCTGAACGCGCGCGGCGTTACGGTAGGGCTTGCGGTTATAATAGTTGGGGAAAACCCCGCCTCAAAAATATATGTTGCAAATAAAAAAAAGGCGTGCGAGGCGCTCGGCATTGTTTCAGAGGAATATGCTCTGCCCGAAAGCACTACCGAGCAAGAGCTTTTAGAGCTTATAAATACGCTTAATAATAAGAAAAGCATTAACGGCATACTCTGCCAGCTGCCGCTGCCGCCCCACCTTGATGAAAAGCTGATAATCAACAGCATAGCCCCCGAAAAGGACGTTGACGCCTTTAACCCCTACAGCGTAGGGCGCATAATGATAGGCGACTATGATTTTGTACCCTGCACGCCTGCGGGCATAATGGAAATGCTTAAATATGAGGGCATAGAAATTGCGGGTAAAAGCTGCGTGGTAATAGGCCGCTCAAACATTGTGGGCAAGCCCATGGCAATGCTTTTGCTGCACGCAAACGGCACGGTTACGGTATGTCATTCAAAAACTAAAAACCTTAAAGAAATATGCCGAAATGCGGATATTTTGGTGGCTGCGGTAGGCAAGGCAAAATTTGTAACCGAGGATATGGTAAAGCCCGGCGCCGTGGTGATAGACGTGGGTATGAACCGCGAAAACGGCAAGCTCTGCGGCGATGTGGATTTTGACGCGGTAAAGGAAAAGGCTTTCGCCATAACTCCCGTGCCCGGCGGCGTAGGACCTATGACCATTGCAATGCTTATGCAAAACACGTTTACCGCCGCAAAAAGGCAGAATAATGCTTAGGGCGGGCATAAAGCGCCTGTCGGCGCTTGTATTTGCGGTTTTAACGCTTTCTCTTACACTTTCCGCCGCCGAAATTACCGAAAAACCAGGTAAAGAGTTTTTGGTCTACGGCGATAAGCAGTCGAACGAAAAAATTGCGGAAATATTGGAAGAAACCGCCGATACGCTTGATAAATACTGCACGGATAACGGCATAATTTATCTCGCCATTAACGAAAAAAACACAAAGCAGATAAGGCTTTATGAAAACTCAACCGCTTTTTCCGAAAGCGTGGGGGAGCTTACAAGCCTTTCGGATGATAAAATTGCCGCCTTAGCCCCCGAAATAGCGGGCGATGGCTTTCACACCGAAACGGTGGCGCAAAACGGCATAAAATTTATTAAGGCTACCGCCCTATCTGAGGACAGCGGCGGAAAATTCACCCTTATTCAGTATATAACCGTGACCTCAAAAAAGGAATACACCCTTTCGTTTTATACCGCTTCGGGTGAAAATACCGATTACGCCGAAAAGGTTTTTTCCACCCTTTCTTTCGGAGAGGGCGCTGCGAAAAAGACCGAGAAAAAGCCTTACGGCTATATTTTTATGGCACTCACCGCAGTTTTTGTACTGTTCGGCGCATATATAGTTTATACGCTTATACGGGATATAAGGGCTGACCGCGCCGAAGCTGCGGAGGAAAAAAAGGATGATAATATTTAAAACGATTTTAATTTGTTTACTTGCGGGTATGGGTGCAGGTCTCGGCACCGGCTTTGCCGGAATGAGCGCCGCGGCGGTAATAACTCCTATGCTTGTAACCTTTTTGGGGATTGAACCGTATACCGCGGTGGGAATCGCGCTCGCGTCCGATGTGCTGGCAAGCGCCGTTTCCGCCTATACATACGGCAAAAATAAAAATCTTGATATTAAAAACGGCGTTGTTATGATGGCAAGCGTGCTGCTTTTCACGGTTGTGGGCAGCTATGTATCAAGCCTTGTGCCCTCTGCCGCAATGGGCAATTTTTCGGTATTTATGACGCTGCTGCTCGGAATAAAGTTTATAGTAAAACCAGTTATGACCACAAAAGAAGATATGGCGGCAATACCGCTTAAAACCCGGATTATAAAATCCGCTCTTTGCGGGGCGGCGGTCGGCTTTATTTGCGGCTTTGTTGGTGCGGGCGGCGGAATGATGATGCTACTGCTGCTTACAAGCGTTATGGGCTACGAGCTTAAAACCGCCGTGGGAACAAGCGTTTTTATAATGACCTTTACCGCCCTTACAGGCTCGGTTTCGCACTTTGCAATAGGCGGCTTGCCCGATATGCTGCCCTTTGTGCTTTGCATTGTGTTCACGCTTGTATTTGCCCGCATAGCGGCGAAAATAGCAAACAAAGCAAGCCCGCGTTCGCTCAATATCGCCACGGGCATTATTCTGGTGGTATTAGGCGTGGCGGTGCTGGGCTTTTCGTTTATTAAATAGGGTGACAGTGTATGTATCGGCTGCTTATAGTTGAAGATGACCGCGGAATTGCCGAGGGCGTGCGCGAACAGGCGGAAGCGTGGGATATAACCGCGCGCATAGTAACGGATTTTCATAACGTTATGGCGGAGTTTTCGCGCTTTGACCCGCATATAGTGCTTTTGGATATTTCTCTGCCCTTTTTCAACGGCTACCACTGGTGCGGTGAAATTCGCCGCGTTTCAAACGTGCCCGTTATTTTTATTTCCTCTGCGGCGGATAATATGAATATGATAATGGCAATGAATATGGGTGCGGATGATTTTATAGCAAAGCCGTTTGACGGCAGCGTGCTTATAGCAAAAATACAGGCGCTGCTGCGCAGAACCTATGATTTTGCGCCCTCCGTTCCTGTTTTGGAGCATAAGGGCGCCATGCTTAACACGGGCGACGGCAGCTTTTTGTATAAAAACGAAAAAATACCTCTTTCAAAGAACGAATACCGCATTTTGCTTACCCTTATGAAAAATAAGGGTAAAGTCGTCAGCCGCGAAAGGCTTATGGAGCAGCTGTGGGAAACTGACAGCTTTGTGGATGAAAACACGCTCTCGGTAAACGTGAACCGCCTTAGAAAAAGGCTTGAGGCGGCGGGGCTTGAGGGCTTTATAACCACGAAATTCGGCGTGGGGTATATTATTGAGAATTGAGGAATTGCTATGGGGCTTTTCTTGAAATACTTAAAGCAGCGCAAACGGTACATAGCCGCGGGCGCTGCTTTTTGCGCTGTTTTTGCGCTTTCGTTTTATTTTTACCGTTTGCCGCTCGGTGCGGTGCTTTACCCTGCGGCACTTTGCGCTTTGCTGGCGGTAATTTTTGCGATTATTGATTTTTTGCGCGTGCGTAAATTGCACATAGCCTTATCGGGGCTTAAAACCCCCGAGTCGATTTTGCTTGAAGACCTGCCCCTGCCCGACGGCGTAACCGAAGAGGACTACCAAAATCTTATTGATATTTTAAAACGGGGCTATACAGGGCTTTCAGCCGAAAACAACAGGCGGCTTGCCGATACGGTGAGCTACTACACCGTTTGGGTGCATCAAATTAAAACGCCCATAGCCGCAATGAAGCTGGCGCTGCAAAATGAGGACGCGCCCGCCGCCCGCAGGCTTTCAAACGAGCTTTTCAGAATTGAGCAATATGTTGAAATGGTGCTGACTTACCTGCGCCTTAATGCAGACAGCACCGATTATTTAATAAAGGAATACGACCTTGATAAAATAATACGCCGCTCGGTGAAAAAATTTGCGGGCGAGTTTATAGAGCGCCAATTAACCCTTAGTTACACCCCCGCCGACGCGCAGATAATAACCGATGAAAAGTGGCTTTCGTTCGTTATAGAGCAGGTGCTTTCAAACGCGCTTAAATACACCCCGTCGGGCGAAATATCGGTATATTTTGAAAACGGCAGAATTGTAATAAAGGATACGGGGATAGGCATAGCACCCGAAGACCTGCCCCGCATTTTTGAAAACGGCTACACGGGCTGCAACGGCAGGCGCGACAGGCAGGCAAGCGGACTGGGGCTTTATTTGTGCAGGCAAATCTGCGAAAATTTAGGGCATAAAATAAGCGCCGAGTCGGCGGTAGGCGAGGGTACGACCGTTTTAATTGACGTTTCAAGAAAAAAGACGGTTATTGAATGAGTTCTTTTGCAAACCAAAGGCTCCCTCGTCAGAGGGAGCCGAAGTTGAGCGCGTAAATCTTACAAAACCGTTAGAATTTAAGGGGGATTTGTAAGCCGAAGTTATGGCGTTACATATTTCCCTTTTGTTATAATTATGGCAGAAATCACAAAGGAGGATTTTTGTTGTGAGTATTTTAGAGGTAAGCGGAGTTAAAAAAATATATACCTCGCGCTTTGGCGGCAACCGCGTTACCGCGCTTAAAAATGTATCGTTCGGTGTAGAAGAGGGCGAGTATGTCGCTATAATGGGCGAGTCCGGCTCGGGAAAAACCACGCTGCTTAATATTTTGGCGTCGCTCGATAAGCCAACCGAGGGCACGGTTAAAATTGACGGCAACGATTTATCGAAAATAAAGGAATCGCGCTTAGCGTCCTTTCGCCGCGATAATTTAGGCTTTGTTTTTCAGGAGTTTAATCTGCTTGACACATTTACATTAGAGGATAACATATATCTGCCCCTTGTTTTAAGCGGCAGGCATTATAATGAAATGGTGCGCAGGCTTATACCCATAGCAAAGCGGCTGGGAATTGAGGGGCTGCTGAAAAAGTACCCGTATGAGGTCTCGGGCGGGCAAAAGCAGCGCGCCGCCGTGGCGCGCGCCATTATAACCGACCCGCGCATAATTTTAGCGGACGAACCTACGGGCGCGCTTGATTCAAAATCGACCGACGAGCTGCTTGATTTATTTGAGCAGATAAATTCGGACGGGCAGACCATTTTAATGGTTACCCACTCTGTAAAGGCGGCGAGCCGCGCCTCACGCGTGCTGTTTATAAAGGACGGCGAGGTCTTCCACCAGCTTTACCGCGGCGGCAGGAACGACACGCAGATGTACCAGATGATAACCGATACCCTTACTTTGCTTACGACAGGCGGTGAGCGGGAATGAAAGCAATTTATCCGCGCCTTGCGTTTGACGGCATAAGAAAAAACAAACGCCTTTACCTGCCCTATATTCTTACTTGTATAGGAACGGTTACAATGTTTTATATAATTCACCATTTAGCGGCTATGCCCGCGCTAAAAAGTATGCCGGGAGGCGACAGCACCGTTATGATACTGGGGCTCGGCGTTTGGGTGGTGGCGTTTTTTTCACTGATTTTCTTGGTGTATACCAATTCGTTTCTTATGCGCCGCCGCAAAAAGGAATTCGGGCTTTACAATATACTCGGTATGGGCAAGAAAAATTTAAGCCTTGTGCTTTTGTTTGAAACGCTTACCGTAGCGGCAATATCGGTGCTTTCGGGCATAGCGGCGGGCATAGCGCTTTCAAAGCTTGCCGAATCGGGGCTTGTTTATATGGTGAACGGCAAGGTCTCTTATAAATTTACCGTAAATGTTAACGCCGTGCTTGATACCCTGCTTATTTTCGGCGGAATATTTTTGCTGCTTTACTTAAAATCGCTTGTAAGCATTTGGCGGCTTAACGCAATTTCGCTTATTAAAAGCGAAAACACGGGTGAAAAACCGCCCCGCGCCAACTATGTTTTGGGAATAGGCGGCATAATTTTACTGGCGGCGGCTTACTATATGGCGGTATCGATTAAAAGTCCGCTGCTTGCAATAGGCTGGTTTTTCATTGCGGTTCTGGCGGTTATAGCGGGCACTTATATGATTTTTATTTCGGGCTCTGTTATGCTGTGCCGCATTTTGCAGAAAAACAAGCGCTATTACTACCGCAAAAATCATTTTGTTTCGGTTTCCTCAATGGTTTACCGTATGAAACGCAACGGCGCGGGGCTGGCGTCTATCTGCGTCTTAAGCACTATGGTGCTGGTAATGATTTTAGGCGCGGGCAGCCTTTATTTCGGCGCAGAGGACAGCCTGCGCGCACGCTACCCGAAAAGCATATCGGTTACTACGGACTATAATCCGTATGATGAAAAAACGGTATACTCCGCCGAAAAAGCCGATATGATAGTGCGCGAGGTGGATAATGTTGTAAACGATTTCGGCGCAGCGCTGAAAAACACCGAGAGGTATACCTCTGCTACCGTTGCCTGTTTGTTATCGGGCGGAACGCTTACGGCAAACCCCGAGCTTGTAAACGCGGCGGACGCGTCTACCATAAAGAATGTTTGCAATGTCATTTTTATATCTCTTGACGAATACAACCGCTGTATGAATAAAAGCGAAACGCTTAAAGACGGTGAAATTTTCATTCACTGCGTAAGGCGGGAATATAACGGTAAAACTCTTACGTTAGGCAAGCTTAAATACACCGTTAAAAAGCAGCTTGAGGATATGATAAACAACGGCAGGGCGGCTTCTGAAATGGTGCCGAGCGTGTTTGTTGTAATGAATAACCCCGAAAAGGCGTATGACGAGGTGAACAGTCAGTTTACAAGCGACACATATTTCTGCTGCCCGCGCCTTTATTACAGCTTTGATACGGGGCTTTCCGCCGAGCGCGATATTGAGCTCGCAGATAAAATAAGCGAAAGACTGCGCGATATGGATATTAACGGCACTGGCGGGTATTACTCAAGGAGCGTTGAGTGCAGAGAGGCTGAGCGCGCCGATTTTTACGGCACCTACGGCGGGCTTTTCTACCTGGGAATAATCTTATCCACGGTTTTCCTGCTTGCCACGGTTTTAATTATCTATTATAAGCAGATAAGCGAGGGCTACGAGGATGAATCGCGCTTTGAAATTATGCAAAAGGTGGGAATGACCAAGCGCGATATACAAAAAAGCATAAATTCGCAAATGCTCACGGTATTTTTGCTGCCGCTTATAACCGCGGCGCTGCATTTGTGCTTTGCTTTCCCCATGATACGCAGGCTGCTCACACTCTTTAACCTTAACACTGTTCCCCTTATGCTGATAGTTTTAGCGGGCGCGGTGCTGGTTTTCAGCGTGCTTTACGCGCTTATATATAAATTTACCTCCAATTCATATTTCGCTATTGTAAGCGGGAAGAACGAGAGTAAATAAAGCGCAAATATGTAATTAAACAAAGGCTCCCTCTGACGAGGGAGCTGTCGAGTGAAACGAGACTGAGGGAGAGAAAAGGTATAGCTTCTATGTATCTGAAATTTTTCTCTCCTTCCGTCACGGCTTGCGCCGTGCCACCTCCCTCGTCAGAGGGAGGATTTTTTTAGCTTAA
>CAJJPG010000024.1 GCA_905193585.1 uncultured Oscillospiraceae bacterium | reverse complement strand
TTCAAAGCTGACCGCAATTTCGTATTACGGCGGAAAATTATACGCGCTTGACAGCAACAATTCCTCGGTTACGGTTTTTGAGGAAACGGAATACGGCACGCTTTTGCGTGAAACGGTTATTGCCGCCGCCAACAAAGATAATACCGCCGCGAAAAAGGGCTGGAAAGAATTGCTTTCGCTTAACGGAAACCTGACTGCGGCATATACGGGGCTTGGAAAAATATATCTTGGCGAAAAGAATTACAGCGGCGCTTTAAAATGCTTTTCCGCCGCACGGGACAGGGATAACTACTCCGTTGCGTTTTCAAAACAAAGAACCGCGTTTTTAAACCGAATGTTTATTCTTATTCCCATAGCGTCGGCAGCCCTGCTGTCTGCCCTGGTATTTCTTTTCGGGCGGCTCGCAAGGTATAATGCCGCAAAAAGAACGGGCACGCTGAGCGAACTGGCTTACGGGCAGTATATTATATTTCACCCGTTCGACGGCTTTTGGGACGCCCGCCGCGAAAACCGCGGCAGCCCGCTTGCGGCAGGAATTTTCATGCTGGCGGCGGCATTGTGCACCGCCTTTCAGATAAAGATTTCGGGAATGGTTTCGGGCACGGGCAAATATGTGAGCTTCCTACTTATTGCGGCGGTATTTCTGGGGGCGCTGGCGGTCTTCTGCATATCAAACCGCTGCATAACGTCCCTTTCGGACGGAAAGGGGAGCTTTGCCGATATTTTTACGGTTGCGGGGTATTCGGTTATACCGATAATATTAACGTCGTCGGCGGCAACACTTCTTTCGGCTTTTCTCTCGGGAAACGAATCGGGAATAATAACCGTTTTGCTTTATTTCGGATACATATGGACGGTATTTCTGCTGTTTTCGGGAATACTTACCGTTCATCAATACGGTTTTTTCAAAAATATCTGCTCAATGCTGCTTACGGTCATAGGTATGGCGGTAATTGTTTTTCTCATTTTCCTGCTTATTAATTTGCTGGGAAGAATATTTAACTTTGCCGACAGTATTATAACCGAGCTGAGGCTCAGGTGAAAGGGGAGAGTCCTTACATGATGAAGAAAATAAAATATATTTCATTCGCTGCGGCTCTTCTTACGGCGCTTCAGTCTTTATGCGTATCGCCCGCAGGCGCGCAAAGCGCCGGCAATACGGAATATAACGGGGAAAAAGCCGTTCTTACGGTATATACCGATGTAAAGCAGTATATTGAAACGCTTGAACCGGCGCTTGAAGACGATATTGCAACAGTTTATTTTGATAAAAATACCGCGAATATCGCTTACCTTAAAAAGTCCACCGGAGAGATATGGACGTCGGCGCCCGTAAGCCCCTGTATAGCGGATATTACGCCCGACGAGCAGAAAAGAGTTTTTTCTCCGGTCATACTGACCTATACGGATTCATCGCTTACGGAAAAGGAGCTTTTGTCTTTCAGGGATTGCGCCGAATACGGACAGATTGTTTCCTCATGCGGGAAAAACCGCATAACCTCTGTAATGACCGTCGGAAACGCGGGGAGCACGAACGTACCTGATGCCCTCACCGAGGAGCGTATGAACGCTTTTGAGAAAAAACTGTCTGCCGCCGATTACAAATACTTAAAACAAAGCTACAACAAATATACAAAAGAAAAGATGAAATCTGACCCGGATATTTTAAAGAAATATCCCGCGCTGGAAAGCCAAAACGTTTATGTTTTGAGAGAAAATACCTCAAAAGCCGTAACCGAAAGGCTGAACGGTATACTTATATCGGCAGGCTTCACCGCCGCAGACCGCACCGCTTACATAAAGGAAGCGACAGGCAGCGAACCGACAGACAGCTCATCTGCCGTGTTTAAACTGGAGCTGACATATACGCTTGAAAACGGTGAACTCAGCGTTTCGGTTCCGATAGGCAAAATTGAGTATGATAAGGAAAAATATACCTTGCTCAGCATTTCGGTGCTTAAATATTTCGGTGCGTCCGACAGCGAAAGCAGCGGATTTTTCCTGCTGCCCGACGGCTCGGGAGCGCTTATGGAGTTTAATAAGGACGAGACCAGCAGCGGAGTGCCAGCGGAAATTCCGCTTTACGGGTACGATACTGTTTTAAGGTACGACCCCGCAAAGCATAATGTTAAGACCGCTTCGGCTCCGATATTCGGCGTATGCCGCGGAGGCAGCGGCTTTGCGGCGATTGCCGATGAGGGCGACGCGCAGTTATCCGTCAGGGCGGTATGCGATGAGGGAACCTCTCGCCTGAGATACGCCCATTTTAAGTGCGGAGCGGTGGCGTACGATGAATACACCCATAGCGAAAACGCAACGCTTGAACGCTACCTGCGTTATGCAGAGGGTGCGTACAGCGGCAATTACACGGTAAGATATATATTTCTTGACGACGCAGCCTACGGCAATATGGCTGGGGTATACCGCGAAAAGCTGTATAAAGACGGCATGCTGAAAAGAAAAAATACCGCGGAAACCGAAATACTGCTTTCTTTTCTCGGTGCGGCGGACGCAGAGTATAACGGATTGTTTACCGACAAAAAGCTGTATGCGCTCACAACCTACTCCGATGTTGCCGATATTGTTGCGCAGCTTTCGGAAAACGGCGTTAGCGGCGTTAGCGCGGAGCTTATCGGCTGGGCTAACGGCGGATTGAATTACACGGTGTTTGATAAAGCAAAGCCGCTGGGAATTTTAGGCGGGCGCAAAGGATTTTCAAAACTTGTAAATACGGCGGGTAAGAGCGGTACGGAGCTTTTTGCGGCGGTTGACATTTCGGTAATAAGAAACAATAGCTTGTTTGACGGCTTTATTCTGAGAAGAGACGCATCACGGCAGCTTGACCACACATATTCAAGAACCTACCGCTATAACGCAGGCTCGGGAATGGGCTATTACGACAGAGCGTATTTCTGTGTTTCCGATATTTCGGCGCGGAAATTCGCTGACAGGCTTTTAAAAAGCTACAATTACGGTACGGGGCTTTCGGCGGCATACCTTGCAAAAACGCTTTCCTCGGGAAATTCGGCGCGCAGCGGCAGCAGGACGGAGAGTATGGAGCGCGTTTGCGGCATACTGAAAGATTTTTCGGGCAGAGGAAAGCTGATGGTTGAGGGCGGAAACGCATATGCGTGGAAATATGCTTCGTTTATTAAGGAATTGCCGTCGGAGTCATCAAATTACGGTAATTGCACGCGCAGCGTTCCGTTTTTGCAAATGCTGCTGCACGGCGCCGTGAAATACAGCGGAAGTCCGCTTAATCTTTCGGGCGACATGAAAACTGCGGCGCTGAGGGCGATTGAAAACGGCGAGGTGCTTTCCTTTACGCTGGCTGAAAAAAATACGGAATATCTTTCCGTTTCCGATTACAGCGATTACTGCAATGTGAATTATGCCGCGCTTAAAGAAACGGTTATTCAGTATTACAATTTGTATACGGAAACGCTCGGCAGGGTGTCGGATGAGATAATAACCGGTCACATGCTGCTTTCCGATAAGGTTACCGCTACCGTATATGAGTCGGGGGCGGAGATTATTGTAAATTACGGCGATAAGCCGTTTGAATACAAGGGCTGCACCGTTGAGGCAGGCAGCGCAAGGCTTATTACTTCATAATTGGGGGGTACTGATATTTTGAAACGCAAAAAAAGCCTGACCGGGCAGGAAAACAAATTCGGATATTTCTTTACGCTCCCGTTTATTATAGGCTTTATATTCATTTATTCCGATATGATCGTATATTCGGTGGTTTACAGCTTCAGCGAGCTGAAATTCAACGGCAGTTCCTTTTCGGTTATTCCGGTAGGGCTTGAAAACTACAAAAATATCTTTACGGTAAATCCGGATTATGTTCCCACACTGGTTTCTTCGTTCGGGGAAATGTTTTCAACCGTTCCCGTTGTGCTTATATTCAGCCTGTTCGTTGCGGTTCTGCTTAACAGGGATATGCCGGGCAAAACCTTTTTCCGCGCGGTTTTCTTTATTCCCGTAATTCTTATGACCGGAATAATTGCAAAAACCGATACGTCGGCTCTGGTGCAAAGCATAATGCCGGCGGAGGGACTGGGCGGCGGAGCTTCAACAGGCAGCTCGTTTGACCTTTCAAACATAGAGAGCGTTTTAACCTCAATGTCGTTAAAAACCGATTCGGTAGAGTATATTGTTAAATTTATTGACAATATTTATTCTGTGGTGACAAGCTCCGGCGTGCAGATAATTTTGTTTCTGGCTTCGCTTCAGTCAATTTCTCCGTCGGTTTACGAGGCGGCGGAGGTTGAGGGCGCTACCGGGTGGGAAACGTTCTGGAAAATTACAATTCCCATGATCGCGCCCGTCATACTGGTCTGCGCGGTTTACACGGTTATCGATCTTCTGTCGGTTTCAACCAATCAGATAATGCAGCTTATTCAAAGCACGACCGATAATTCGGGCTACGGACCGGCAGGTGCAATGGCGTGGTCGTTTTTCGTTCTTACGTCCGCGGTGCTCGGCGTGATTTTTGTTATAGGCAGAAAGGTGGTTTCGGCGTTATGACGCAAAGAAAATTAAAACCCGGCAATACGCTTAAAAAACGCCTTACCACCGCCGTTTGCATGCTGTTTTTAGCGGCGCTGAGCTACGTTATCATTTATCCGCTTATATCAAAGGTTACGTCGGTATTTATGTCGGCTGCAGATTTAAGGGATCCTACCGTATGGCTTATACCCAGAACTCCTACGCTTGTAAATATTAAAAACGTGGTGAAATACGGTGATTTTTGGAACGTGCTTAAAAACAACGTGATTTTCAGCGTAGTGAACGGGCTGCTGCAGGCGTTCAGCACAACGTTTATCGCTTACGGAATATCTCATTATAAATTTAAGGGAAGAAAAGCCGTTATTGCGGCGGTGCTGCTTACGCTTATAATCCCGCTTCAAACGCTTTACGGACCGATGTATGTTAAATTCAGATTTTTCGACTGGTTCGGGATTCTGCAGAAAGCCGGTCTGCCCGTGCTTAATTTGCAGGACAGCTTTTCGGCAATGATTCTGCTTTCGGTTACGGGGCTGGGGCTTAAATGCGGGTTGTTCATACTTGTTATGCTGCAACAGTTTAATTCTCTGCCCAAGGAGCTTTCCGAGGCGGCAAAGGTGGACGGCGCGGGCGCGGTTCTTACGTTTTTCAGAATCAATCTTCCGCAGGTGCGCGCGGTTATGACGGCGGTGTTTCTGCTTTCGTTTGCGTGGCTCTGGTCGGATAATTTTTACGCGGGCGTATTTATGAGAAATACCCCCATGTTTTCAAGCCTTGTAACAAAGGTAAGCGTTATAAACGCAATAGGGGCGGTAAACAATTCAATGTCGGGCGTAATGATGAATACCGCGGTGGTTATGATGCTGATACCCCTGTTTGCCGTTTACTGTTTCGGGCAAAAGGCGCTGGTGCAGGGCATAGAAAGAAGCGGTATTGTGGGATAACGCGCTAAAAATAAAATCGGCGGGGTGAATTACGGTGCAGGAAGAAAAAAGAGAATTAAGCGAGGTCAAAATTATCAATCAGGGTTTCAGCGATCTGAATCCCGAATTTTTCGGCAAGGAAAAATGCCTTGAAAACCATACCTGGGGACCCGGTATAAGGAACGCCTATCATCTTCACTTTGTGACAGAGGGCGAGGGAGAATTTAAAAATTCGTATAATAAGTTTCATGTCGGCAAGGGTCAGGGCTTTTTATTTGTTCCGGGCGAATGCGTTTACTATAAAGCTGACGAAAAAAATCCCTGGTGCTATATATGGCTGGGCTTTACCGGCGAAAAGGCGAATGAACTTTTGGGGCAGTGCAATATAAGCCCCGAGAACCCGATATTTGATTTTTCCGATATATTTGATATAAACAGCTATTATGAAACCGCGGGGAAAATGAAAACGGGGGTCAACTGTTATGTGCTGTCGGTGCTGTACCGCTTTTTTGCCATACAGAACAAGTGTCCGAGCAATACGGAAAAAAGCAAGACCGACCTTGCGATAGAATATATAATTAAAAACTATTCTCAAAGGCTTTCCGTAAACAGTATAGCGAAATATCTTAATATTGACCGCAGATATTTCAGTAAACTTTTCAAAAAGAACACGGGTATGTCTCCGCAGCAGTATATTATTCAGATAAGAATGGTATATGCGCTGGAGCTGCTTAAAAACCGAAAAAGTTTAAGCGTAAATGAAGTGGCAAACTCTGTGGGATACAGCGATCCTTTGGCATTTTCCAAAATGTTCAAGAAGGTATACCGTTTGACTCCGACAGACATTTTAAACGGAATTTATCCGGCGGACGACGGGAAAAATCAGGGAATAATGGTGAAAGACAATGCTTTTCCCGAGATGTCCGGCAACAGTGAAAAATAAGAGAACCGAATGGAAATTCGGAAAACAGGTGGTTTGAAAATTGAAATTATTGCAACCGGAGAAAATTTATATAATTACCGAAACCGGCAGGTTTACACCGAAAAAAAACGGAAATATGTATTTTTATAACGATATAACTGTTTCCTTTGCGGGTGATGAGCGCTCGCTTGAAATATCGGTGACGGCGGATTCAACGCCCCTTTGCGGCATTGAGGCGGAGTGGAAATGCGGAAGAACCGAAAGAGTACTGGGTGACGCTTTCGAGCGCGCCTACGGCGACCTTTCCTGGAAAAAGCCCGCAAACGCATGGCTGCCGTGGTACTTTTTTGAACGGGATTCATCACAGATGACCGCTTACGGGGTTATGACGGGCTGCAATTCGCTTTGTTTCTGGAAACGCAGGAAAAACGGCATTGTGTTAAAAGCCGATCTGCGCTGCGGCGCCAATGGTGTAATTCTGAAAAACAGGCGTATTTCCGCCGCATCGGTTATTTGCGAAAGCTACCCGTTAAGCGGCATATGGAACGGAATGAAAGATTTCTGCCGTAAAATGTGCCCGAACCCCATACTGCCCGCAGAGCCTGTGTACGGCGGAAACAACTGGTATTACGCTTACGGTAAAAGCAGCCATAAACAGATAGTTAAAGACGCGGAGCTGATTGCCGGCCTTTGCGCAGGGCTTGAAAACCGCCCGTTTATGGTGGTGGACGATTGCTGGCAGGTTTGCCGCACCGACGATTACATAGGCGGCCCATGGGACAGGGGGAACGGCGATTTTCCCGATATGAAAGGATTGGCTGACGAAATTAAGGCGCTGAACGTCCGTCCCGGCATATGGTACAGACCTTTATGGAACAGAGACGCCGCCATACCCGATAAATGCCGGCTTATGCGGAAAAAGGATATTATAGACCCGTCGGTTCCGGAATCGCTTAAAATTATAGCCGAAGACGTGAAAAGATTTTCCGTATGGGGCTATCAGCTTATAAAGTACGATTTTCCGACATATGACATTTTCGGCTGCTGGGGTTTTAAAATGAAGCGGGACGTTACGGCGCACGGCTGGCATTTTCGCGACAGGACGAAAACTTCCGCCGAGATAATAAAAGGGCTTTACAAAACCATATTTGAAAATTCAAACGGAGCTTACCTGATCGGCTGCAACTGCATAGGGCACCTTGCCGCGGGGTATGTTCACATTAACAGAATAGGCGACGACATAAGCGGGAAAAAGTTTTCAAGAACAAGGAAAATGGGTGTAAACAGCCTTGCTTTCAGGCTTTGTCAGCACAAAACGTTTTATGAGGCGGACGCCGATTGCATAGGAATAACAAGGCGTATTCCGTGGGCGCAAAACCGTCGCTGGCTGAGGCTGCTCTCGGAAAGCGGAACGCCGTTTTTTGTCTCTGCTTCGCGCGACGCCTGTACGGACGCGGTTACCGAGGACCTGAAGAAAGCGTTCAGAATTGCCTCGGTTCAGGAAACGGACATAGAGCCTGTTGACTGGCTGAACGGAGAAAGAACGCCGCAGAGGTGGCGGGTGAACGGGAAGACCGAATTTTTTCCGTGGAAAAAGCAGGGCTGAAACAAGAGAAATCAAGACATATATTAGTGACATAGTTCCATTGAAAGCACATATTTTATATGATAAAATCAATACATAAAATCAATTAATCGTGAAAAAATTATTGATTTTGTCAACAACAAATACATAATACGGAGGTTAAAATTGTGAAAAGCTTAGTTTTTAAAAAAATCAGCACAGCAATTCTCTCTTTTGCCATGGCGGCTTCGGTCTTTGCTGGGTTGGGCACGGCGCAGGCTGCGGGTATTACCGATACCGATATAACGGTAATCGACGATGAAACCTGCGGCAATGCCGGCTGGTGCGCTTTGCAGTCGAGCGAGATAGTCAAGGAGGGAAGCTATTCCTTTAAAGCGACCCCCGGCTGGGAAAACCATGATTATTGGATGATACGCCGCGATTCGCTGCCCTCCGCTCTAAACATAGCTGCTTTAACGGAGAACGGTACAAAGGGCGCTCTGAGGTTCTGGGTCTATGTTGAGGACGCTTCGGCCGTTTCCAACTGGAAAGGCGCCATAACCCAGCTCGGCGCCGGATGGGACAGGAAGGTTTACCATTGGAATTGGTTGAGTCAGATCAAAAATAACGGCTGGAACGAAATTATTTTACCATTTTCGGCAGCGGAGCATGTAGGCGGAGACCCCGATTACACGAATATTACATATTTAAACACCCGTACCGCAAACGCGGGATATAAGGCGACGGTTTATTTTGACAGCATTAAAATTACCGCCGATACCGCGCCGTCGGATAATATACGTGTGCTGAACGACGAAAGCTATTCGGACGGAATATATGCCGCCGCCGTAAGCCGAGAAAAAAGCTATGCGGGGCTTTCCTCGTATAAGTGCATGCCCGGGCAGGACGGTCACTGGCGCTGGTGCATACGAACCGACAGAGGTCTTGGGAACACGCTTGACATAAGGCGTGCAACCGAAAACGGAACGAAAGGCGCATTGCGTTTTTGGCTTTATACGGAAGACTGCGAAGCCTTTGTTTCCAAGGGTAACGCGGTTTTGCAGCTGGGCGCGGGCTGGGATACAAACATATATGCCTGGGGCATAAACAACATGGTTACCAAAAACGGCTGGAATGAAATAATTCTGCCGTTCGGCAGCGATACCGGCAAAATAGGAATTCCGGATCTTTCCGCGGTAAATTACCTGAATATTATTTATTACCCCAAAACAGAGGGCGCGGAATATGCCGAGGAAACCTTTTATATTGACGATATGCGCATCACCGCCGACGCTGGCTCGCATGCCGACGTTACGGTTATAGACGACGAGGCGGGGCAGTGCGACGGAATTGTTGGCGCCGTTCTTGCAACCGACGGGCACAGTAAGGTAGGAAAAACATCCTATGAGGCGCGCACGGCGGTATCGGGGCGCGATTACTGGATATTCAGAACAGACCGCAATCTTCCGAATGCGATAGATATAAGCGGGGTTACCGGAAACGGAACTGCCGGCGCACTGCATTTCTGGGTATGGATAGAGGATAAAAGCACGGTTGAAAACTGGAACGGCTCGCAGGTGCAGCTGGGCGCGGGCTGGGACCGCAACGTTTTTGTATGGAGCGATATGCACAGTCAGATAGTAAGAAACGGCTGGAACGAGATTTTCTTACCGATTGCAAGCGCAGCCAAGGTTGGCGGCACGCCCGACCTTACAAATATTACTTACCTTAATATCCGCACGGGAAACACCGCTTATGAACAGCTGCTTTATATTGACGATATTAAGGTCACGAGAAATTACTCCGAAAACGTAACGCTTAACCTGATTGACGAAGAAAACGGGGTGAGCGGCGGATTTTGCGATGAAATTTCCGCAGAGCAGGTAAAAGCGGGCGATTACGCCCACAAGGCGACCACCGGTGTGAACGGGCATGATTATTGGATAATAAGACAGTCGTTTGACGGCATGGATATTTCCGCCGTTACCGGAAACGGAAAATCCGGCGCTTTAAGATTCTGGCTCTATGTTGAAGACGCGGCTTCGGTTTCAAACTGGAACGGTTCGCAGCTGCAGCTTGGCGAGGGTTGGGATAAAAACGTATTTGTATGGGGCGGCATTGAGAAGCAGATAGTCGGCAACGGCTGGAATGAAATAATCCTTAATTTCGGAAGCTCGACAGTAATCGGCGCCCCCGATCTGTCGGATATAAAATTCATGCTGTTCCGCACGGGCAATGCGGGCTATCAGACCACCGTTTATACCGACAGCTACCGCATAACCTCTGCAACAAGCAGAAAAGGGGATCTGAACGGCGACGGAAAGACCGATCTGCTCGATCTTATAAAGAGCAAAAAAGCCTGCACGGCGCATGCCGAAGAAAACGTGGTATACGCGGCGGATATTAACGGAAACGAAAAGGTTGACGCAACGGATCTGGCAGAGCTTCGCAAGGTTATACTGGGAATTAAATAATTTAAAAATATTTTTCCGTGACGGCCGGCTTAATTTATGATACTATTGTAATTAAGCCGGTTTGTTTTATGAACAAAAGAAATCAAATCCCGGAGGGGTCTTAATTGAAAAATCTGTATTTCGTTATTTCACACACACATTGGGACAGGGAGTGGTACCGCCCGTTTGAGGAGTTCAGGATACAGCTTACAAGGCTTATAAACAATCTTTTTGAAATTCTTGAAGAAAACCCCGATTATATTTTTCACCTTGACGCGCAGACGGTGGTTTTGGAAGATTATCTTGAAATATATCCCGAAAATGCCGATAAATTAAAAAAATGGATAAGCTCGGGAAATATTTTGGTGGGGCCGTGGTATTTGCAGAACGACTTTTACCTTACAAGCGGCGAGGCTACAATCAGAAACCTGCTTATAGGCACCGAAATTGCCGAGCGGTTCGGCAAATGCTCAAACGTGGGCTATGCGGCGGATCAGTTCGGAAATATTTCGCAGCTGCCGCAGATACTGGGGCAGTTCGGTATAGATAATTTTATTTTCGGCAGGGGCTTCAAACCGCAATTGACGGGTAAGGCGCCGTCCGAATTCAGGTGGGTAGGAGCGGACGGCTCCGAACTGCTGGCAATTCACATGAAAGACTGGTACAATAATTTACAGCGCCTGCCCGATGACGCCCAAAAGGCGTTTACCCTGGTTGAAGAGGTTGGAAAGAATTTTGAGGGCGTGGCGGTAACCCCGTACATTCTTTGTATGAACGGGGTGGATCACCTTGAGGCGCAGGAAGACCTGCTGAACGTGCTTGAAAAGGTTAACGGAAAATACGGTGAAAAGCGCGTTTTTCAGACGTCTATGGCGGACTATGTCGACCGTGTTAAAACCTATATAGCCGAAAACGGCATTTCGCTTTATGAGCACCGCGGCGAAATGCGACAGGGCGGCGACAACAACGTTTTACAGGGCACGCTTTCCTCGCGGCATTATTTAAAGGTTTTGAACGTCGCCGCGCAAACAATGCTTGAAAACCGCCTTGAGCCGCTTTATTCAATGCTGGAGCTTAAATGTATGAAAGGCTCATATCCTGCAAATTTCATGAAATATTTGTGGAAAGAGCTGCTTAAAAATCACCCGCACGATTCAATTTGCGGGTGCAGCAGGGATGAAATACATAAGCACATGGAAGACCGCTATCTGCGGATAAAGGAAGTCGGCGACAGGCTTTTGCGCGAGGGTCTGGAGCTTGCGGCATACCATAACGGAACAGCCTGCGGCAATATTGACGATTATTCGCTCGTGCTTGTCAATACCTCTTCGTTTGAGCTCGGCGGCACGGTTGAAGCAAGGCTTGTATTCCCCGAAAAGGACGGCGTTCGGAATTTCAGAATAACCGATAAGGACGGGAATAACGTTCCGTTTGCCGTGCGCTCATATGAGAAAATAACGCAGGATGTATTTTCGCCGATAAATCTTCCCGGTCATTTTCCGGCTGATTGCTATAATATTTACTTCTTTTCGGATGGTGCAGAGCCCATGAGCATTAAGGGCTATAAAATAACCAAATGCGGTGGGGGGCAGCCCCTACAGATGTGTGTGACGGAAAACGACGAAAAATCAATAGAAAATGAGTTTTTCATACTCACGGCAGATAACAACGGCAAAATAAGTTTTAAGGATAAAAACAGCGGCAGAACGGCGGAAAACCTTATGGAAATTGAGGACAGCGGGGATATTGGCGACGCCTACCGCTATGCTCCGTGCGGCGAGGCTCGCTTTTTTGGGAGCGTACCCGCAAGGGTTACGGTTACCGAAAAAAACCGCTTCCGCAGTACGCTTGAAGTTGAAAAGGTAATATCCGTTCCCGAACGGTATGATTTTGAAAACCGAAAACGTTCGGATAAAAATACCGAAATTACGGTTAAACTGAAATTCACACTCAATGCCGGAGAAAAAATGCTCAGGGCGGATTATACTGTCGCAAATACGGCGGAAGATCACCGCCTGCGCCTGCATATAGCGTCGGACATATCCGCAAACAGCTTTTTTGCCGACATTCCGTTTGACATTATCGAACGCAGAGACGGGGAGATTGAACCCGATACGGTAAGCAACACGCACCCCGATACCTCGTTTGCCTATATTGAAAACGGTAAGGAAAGATTTGCGGTTTTCACCGCGGGTGCGCACGAATGTGAAAAAACAAACGGAAATACCCTGGCGTTTACGCTTGTAAGATCCACCGGCGTAATAGACCGCTCGGGCGGGGAACAGTGGAAGTGCCCCGAAAACCAGTGCAAGCGAACGGTAAGCGGCTCGCTGGGAATTTCCTTTATGAATTGCGGCGAGAGCTGCTATAAATACGCCGCAATGCTGAAAATCCCGCTTATCGCACATTATATGCCGTGCGATCAAAAAAAGTTTACCGGCGGCAGAACCACCGTGCAGGGAACAAACCTGCTTGAACTGTTTTTCCGCAAGGACCCTTACGCCGATGTGCTTATAGATGAAAAACCCGTTTTCGCTCTTTCAAACAAGAAACTGGTAATAAGCGCGTTCAAGCAGGCTGAAAGCGGCAACGGCTATGTGCTTAGGATTTTCAACCCCGAAAGCACCGCGCAAAAAACCGCAGTCCGCTTTGACGGGGCGCTGGCTTTAACCACGGCGGCGGAGCAAACGTACGAAGAATTTAAAAGCGGCGGTACAGAGTTTGAACTGGCGCCCAAAGAGTTTAAAACGATTATTATGAGGAAAGAGGAAAGCAAGCAATGATACTTACATCCGAGCAAATAAAAAGCGCCGTATCGGGCGCGGTCAGGTACGGTGAAAAAGACGGATATATATCGTTTTACCGCTTTACCGAAGAGCAGGAAGAACTGTTTTCTGCGGGATACAGAAAAGACAGTACGTCCGGCGCGTGCGTAATAATGGATTTTGAAACCGACGCGTCCTCGCTTTCACTTAACTGGCGTATAAAGAAAAATCTTGCGGGCGGCAGGTTTTTAAACGATTTGTGTATTGACGGGCTTTATGCGGCAAGTTTCGGCATTGACGGGGATAATACCGCCTGCGGCAGCGGAGATTTTTCATTTGCGCTGCCCGCGGGTATTCACCGTGTGCAGATATATCTGTGCCACATAGCATTAAGCGAAATCAGGGATATTTCACTTAAGGACGCGTCCGTTTTCAGACCCGCCACACCAAAGCGGAAAATGCTTTGCATGGGAGATTCGATTACGCAGGGTCACGGCACGGAGCACCCGTCTATGACATATGCCGCAAGACTCGGAAAACTGCTTGACGTTTCGGTAGTAAACAAGGGCGTAGGCGGGCTGTGTTTCAACGCGGGGCTGCTTGAAGCATGCGGCGGAGAACAGGCGGATATTATCACACTGGCATACGGAACGAACGACTGGTGCTCGCTCACAAGGGAAAACCTTATAGCCGAAATTGATAAAATAAAGGTAATATTAAGCAAATCCTTTAAGGGCGCGGAAAAGTATATAATAACGCCGCTTTGGAGAACGGATATGAATACCGCCCCGCTTTGTCTTGACAGACCGGCGTCGTGCGGCGATTTTTCCGAAATGACTGAGGATATAAAAAAAGAATTTTCGGGGTATTCGGTTATAGACGGAATGAGAGTATTCCCGCATGTTAAAGATTTCTTTTCGGATAAATGGCTGCACCCGGGTGATTTCGGCTCGGTGCTGCTTGCGGATAATATTACTGCCGAAATAGAAAGAAACAGGAGAGACTTACAATGAAAATATATGCAAGCGACATAGCAAAGCTCGACAGCAGCGTTATAAGCGGCGGCGGAACCGACGTTACCGATTTATTGCAGGCGGTGCTGGATAAAGCGCCCGAATACGGCAGACTCCACCTTATTATGGACGGCGCGGCGCTTGTGCGCGGGCTTAAGGTTCACGATAACACCACCATTGAGTGCATGGATAAAAGCTGCGGCTTTTACCTTGCGGATAACAGCGATTGCGCGGTTTTATCTACCGCAAGGTTCAGCTATGATGAAAATGTCAGAACCAAAAATATAACCCTTATAGGCGGAACGTATAACCACAACTGCCTGCACCAAGCGCATGATGTTCCGAGCAGCGACCCGAACGCGGTGGCACGGAACATGCCAAAGCGGTATGTTTCGGACGAATGCCACCACCTTACGGTAGCGCTGGAGTTTATAGGGGTTGAAAATCTTAACGTAATGGATGTGACCGTAAGGGATCAGCGCACGTTTGCCTTTACGGTGGGCAATTTTAAGCATGTAAATATTGAAAATACTTGGATAGAGCTTGAAAACGAGATACCGCTCGGCAATCAGGACGGTTTCCATTTCTGGGGGCCGGGTCAGTTCCTTACCATGCGCAATGTGGGCGGCAGAACAGAGGATGACTTTATGAACATAGGGCCCGACGAGCGGGACGGGCTTTCTTCAATTACCGACGTGCTTATAGACGGCGTGTTTTTAGACCACGCATGGCAGGGAATAAGGCTTTTATCCCGTATGAGCGGCAGGCTTGACCGCGTGACCGTAAGAAATGTAACGGGAACATGCCGTTCAATGGGATTTTACATAAACCCGTGGTTTATAAGCGATACCTACGGTAATTTCGGAAGCATAACCTTTGAAAATATAGATTTGAGAAGCGAAGAGAGCCTGATGCCGCCCGAGTGCGATCACCCGCTTTTCCTTTTCAGCATAGGCGGGGATATTGAGTCGCTGACGTTAAGAAATATAAAGTGGCACCGCCCGTATGACAACCGAAACCTGTTACAGATAGGCTACCCAACCCATGATTTCGGGCGTGAATTTATAAAGAAACCGAAAATAGGCACGCTGCTTATAGACGGACTTGAAATAAACGAAAACAGCGTTGATAACGCCGATACGGTGTATGCCGTGCTGCGCGGCATAGTGGAAAGATTTATTATACGCGATGTTGATATGACAAGAGCCGATACGGAAAAAGAAAAGGGTTGCTTTTTAAAGGTAAAGCCCGGCGGAGAAATAGGCAGGCTGACATTGAGCCGCGCGTATTTTGAAAACATAGCCGTGCTTTTGGATTTAAGCGAGGGTAAAACCGGATTTTTGCAGCTTGAAAACGTTACTTTAAACGGTGTTGCAAATGCCGAAACAGGCAAGGCAGATAAAACCATAGGTGAATTTACCGATTTGGATAAACAGAATATAGCAATATAATGAACTGCACAAATTGCCGCAAAACGGCTTTACCGTACCTGCGGAGAGCGCGGTGCTGCTTGAGGGGAAGTGTTAAAATAAATGAGCATATTGGAATTTGTAAATATAAAGCAGGGAGCAAAATCATCATATAGGTATTCAAACGGAAATACCCTGCCGATGACGCAGCTGCCGTTTGCAATGGCTGGGTTTGCCCCGCAGACCGATTCCGCTGTGAAAAATTGGTTTTACAGCCCCGACAGCCGCTCCTTGGAGGGCGTGCGGCTGACGCATCAGCCAAGCCCGTGGATAGGCGACTACGGCGCTTTGACCCTTTTGCCGCAGAGCGAAAGAATATTTACCGAGCCCGATAAAAGATGGAGCGGCTACAGACCCGAGGACGCGGTTCTGCGCCCCGACTATATGCGGCTGTATTTTTTACGCTCGGGCTGCGAGCTTTGTCTTGTACCGACGGATAAGGGGGCGTATATAAGGCTTAATTACGGCTTTAAGGGGGATAAATGGTTTTCGGTGTTCCCCGAGGGCGGCAATTTCCGCGCCGAGCTTGATACGGAAAACGCAGCCTTATACGGGTGGACGGATCAGCACTCGAACGATAAAGCCGAAAACTTTAAAATGTATTTTGTGCTTAAATTCAATAAGGGAGATATTAACGCGGAAAGCACCGTGATTTGCGACAGCGGAGCGCATATAGGAATTTCGGGTGAAAAGGCGGAGTGTTGGCTTGCGGTGTCGTATATAAGCGCAGAGCAGGCGCTTATAAATCTCGATAGAGATACAGCACCCGACGGCTTTGACGGCGCACGCAAAAGAGCAGCGGAGCTATGGGAGGAAAGGCTTTCTTTAATCTCAGTGAAAACAGATGACGAAAAACTGCTGAGAACCTTTTATTCCTGCCTTTACAGAGTATTTTTATATCCCCACAAGGCGTATGAAACCGACGCAAACGGCATGAAATACACTACTGCCCGTACGACGGCAAAATAAGACCGGGCAAGCGATATACGGATAACGGCTTTTGGGATACCTACCGTACCGTATTCCCGTTGTTTTCAATAATAGCACCGAAGGATTATAAAGCCTTTGTCGAGGGATTTGTTCAGGATTACAGGGATTGCGGCTGGCTGCCGAGATGGCCGTCGATAGGCGAGGTGGGCTGTATGCCGAGCACGCTTATCGACGCGGTGATAGCCGACGGTGCGGTTAAGGGAATAATAAGCGGCGAATTGCTCGAGACGGCGCTGCGGGGTATGCTGCACCATTCCGTAAACGAATCGGCGGACCGTAGGTTCGGAAGAAACGGAGCGAAAGCGTACCGAAAATACGGATATGTGCCGAATGATGTTGAAGAGCAAAGCGTAAACCTCACGTTGGACGCGGCGTACGGAGATTTTTGCATTGCCGAAGCGGCTGAAATATCGGGAGATACGGAAACGGAAAGGGAATACCGTAAATCATCGAAAAATTATAAAAATATATTTGATACCGAAAGCAGGTTTATGCGCGGCAGAGACAGCTTGGGCAATATGCGCCCCGACTTTGACCCATTTGCATGGGGCGGGGAGTATACCGAGGCTTCGGCATGGCAGACAACGTTTGCCGTTCAGCACGATATTGACGGATTGGCAGAGCTTTTCGGCGGCGTGCCGAAACTGATTGAAAGACTGGATGAATTTTTCAAAACGCCGCCTGTCTATAAGGTCGGTGCGTATGGCATCGAGATACACGAAATGACCGAAATGGCGGCGGTGGATTTCGGGCAGTGCGCAATAAGCAATCAGCCGAGCTTTCATATACCGTATATTTACGCTTACCTCGGGGAAAGGGAAAAGTCCGTTTATTGGGTCAATAAAATATGTAACGAGCTTTTCAGCCCGGAGACAGACGGCTTCCCGGGGGATGAGGACAACGGGACAATGTCCGCGTGGTTTATATTTTCGGCGCTCGGCTTTTATCCCTTATGCCCGGGAAAGGCGGAATATATAAACATAGGCAGGACGCTGTTTGAGTCTGCCGGCATATGCGGTAAAAGATTTGACCCCGCCGCGCAGGGAAAAATCATTCCCCATGGCTTTTTCAAATGCAGTGAAAGGGCAAAAGGCTTATAATATAAAAAATATACCCGTATAGGAAAAGCAAAAATTTTAAAACGGAGATCGTTAAATGAAAAAATATATAGGAATGGACACGGGGTATTCAACATTTGACAGCTTTGTTCCCGCACCGCTTATAAGGCGGGCGTTCAGTGCCTGCGGGGACGGCAAATATGTGTTACGCGTTTCAACACCCGGATTTTACAGGGCGTATGTTAACGGCGAGTAAATTACAAAGGGTTTTCTGGCACTCTACATAAACAATTCCGACAACTACATTTATTACAATGAATATGGTGTTACGGACAAGCTTTTGTGAGGTAAAACCCGAATACCATCTTTACGCAGCTATAGGTGACAGAAAAAATATTTCGCGTGGAGCTTATCTGGCGCATAATGCAGTGTTACAATTTGAGCTTTCAAGGGTTGAAACGTTTATTTCCTTATTGACAGGCATCTCGCACGCTTAAATCGTCAAGACAATGATTTAGGCAATTGATATTCATGAGATGTATGAAGCAGTGATTGTTGCTAACTTGCTTTACTTGACTTCACCCGCCAAAAACAAATATAGGGTGCTCTAAAACCTGTATATTCTAAAGAACGTTTTTCTATGCTATATCGCAGGTTTTTGGGGCAGATTGTTGCCGACCAGGCGCAATAGATAAGCTCTCCGAAGACAGCTGAAAGAAATGTTTGCCGCAGAAAAATTCTATTTAAAGGTTGCTAATATAATTAAAGAAGGCGACAGTTATATTTACCGCACCTCGTCTTGCTGATTTCGCAATCCTTTCGGTACCCAAGCAGTTGTAATATACAGCTCGAATTGTGATAGGGCAATCGTTATGCACAGCTTAAAGGTAAGTACATTATCGAAGTTTGTCTTTATTAATGTAATGCAATAATTACGGTTCAGTATTTAAAGTAAAAATATGTGCGACTTATCAGGAAATGTTTATTTGAGTAAAAAGAGCTTATTTTTTTGAGACATTTCATATTACCGTTCAATGAATTCCTGGTAGGAAGTTTCACATTGTGCACTCGTGGATGTTTTGTGTGTTTGAAATTGTTATGTGTGGTTTTGCGTATGTCCATGATACATGATTTTTACAGGCTTAAATAGTGTGAAAAGTTAAAGAAATATGTGATTCAATTGGAATCACAAAATAGAATACTGCCAAAGTACAGAACAGAGCGCCGAGCTTGTGAAAAGCAAGTTTGGCGCTCGGTCTTTTTTTATTCGACAAAATAACACATAATTCTACATTTTAAGGGGCGGACACCGATGTACTGTATAAACCTTGCTGCATACAAAACAAAGGAAAGAATGAGCGCGCCATAGGCGA
>CAJJPG010000023.1 GCA_905193585.1 uncultured Oscillospiraceae bacterium | reverse complement strand
GTTATTTTTAGCAATTTAATTATACAGTAAGCAAAGCGACCGGGCACCCCATTTTTTGGGCTACCCGGTTGTTTTTTGCTGTCTTAACTCGACAGCCCCTTTTTTACCGTTTTTATGCCTTTAAATCAAATTTCCCCGAGCAGTTTGTTTATAAGATCCTCTTTAAGCACATCGTCATTGATAAAGTAAACATAATTACAAAGCTGTGTAGGCTCGGTCGGTCCGTAGTATCCGTCATAATCCGGCAGGCGCGTATTTATAAGCCGCGCGCTCATAAAGCGCTCTCCGTCATTCAGTAGCCACGCCACCGCGGTAACATCCCATATAGTGCGCGTCCAGGGCTTTCCAGCGGCATACGATTCCGCCTCATCCACAGTGTTTTTCACAAGGTAGTCGGCTAAGTCGTTTTTCCCGAGCAGCCAATGCTCAAGCTCGGGGCGTGAAAATTGGAACGAGCTTACAACCCCGCAGCATGGCAGCTGTATAAAAGGCACTCCGCACCCCATTACAACCCGCGCGGCGGCAATGTCCTGAATCATGTTAAATTCCTTGGTATGGGAAAAGTGGTGGGCATGACCGCCTAACCATACCACTACGGTATTTTCCGCAACTGCGGGGTTAAGCAAAACGGCTGACGCAACATTTGTAATTGCGCCTATTGCCACAACATAAAGCGGATTTTCGGGCGAATAACCGTTTGCGCGCTCCGCAAGATCCTCTGCCGCAGGGGATATAACGGGCGTTTTTTCATCTTTCAAATAGCTTTTTGAGCCTTTAAAAGTCGGAATATCGGCATTAAGAAATTTAAGTAGCTTTTCAATTTCCATATAGCTTTTTTCCATGCCGTCGGCAGGGCCTGTTGATTTTGCATTATGAAAGGGAGCGGCATAAACAGCCCTTGTGTTCAGCTTTTCGACCGAGCGAATTAAATAGGCTATTGCAAATTGGTCGTCGATTTCAGTAAATGCGTCGGTATCTATTACCACGTCGATGTTTCCTTCGGGAACCGATAAATTTTTTATGAATTGCTCTTTCGTCATTTTTTTATTACTCCTTTATTCATTCTGTATTGCTTGGGTGTGACCGAAAACCTTTCCTTAAATTTTCTGCGAAAAAAACTGTCGTTTTCATAGCCTACGGCGTTTGAAATTTCAAGCACCGAAAGCGAGGTTTCCTCTAAAAGCCGCATAGCCTCGTTTAACCTTTTTGTCTGCAAATACTCCGTAAACGGCATACCGATCAATCTTCTTACAAGGTCTCCCGCCGAATTATAGGAATAATTCAGTTCCTCTGCAAGGCCTTTCAGCGACGCCTGTTTTAAATTCTTTTCAATATAATTTTCGGTTATTTTAAGCTGCTCGTCGGCTTTTTATCGGTTTTGCGCTCGGTCATTGAGGGCAAAAGCCCGCACACCTCGGCAAGCAGCGGTATTGAGGGCGCAGCCCCGTTCCGCGATACGGAAATTGCCGCCGCCGCGGCAGCCTGCTTTAGAATTTTCTCAATCGTATCTTGCCTGCACAATCCTGCCGCAAAATACCCGGTAAACGTATCTCCCGCCGCGGTGGTATCCACTGCTTTTACTTCATATGCCGCCTGATATACCCGTTTTTCTCTGTCCGAGTAAACAGCGCCGCGCTTTCCGATCGTTATTACTACCGCCGTTTCGGGCAGCTCCTTTTCGGCTTTTTCAAGGCATTGCTCCGCGGTTTCTCCGCCGAGCATTTTCTGCGCCTCATGCTCGTTCATAACTAAGCAGTAAAGCTTATTAAGGTCGATTTTTTTAAGATTTTCGCGTATGGGCGATGGAGTGAGTATTATTTTCATTCCGCGTGAGAAAGCCGTATTTATTATATATTCAAGCTCGTTTATCTCGTTTTGCAAAATGAGAAAATCGCCCTTGCCGAAACGCGAAAGAACATAGTCCGCATATTCATTATTTATTAAATGATTGGTGCCCGGGTAAACTATGATTGCGTTTTCAGCTTCGTTGTTCACCTGTATTATTGCGTGGCCGTTTTTCTCGTTCACGGTTTTGGAAAGGGAAACATCCGCGCCGTTGCTTTTTAAAATATCCGAAAGAAAACCGCCGTCGTTTCCGAAAACCGCCGCATGAAATACTTCCGCTCCCGCCCGTGCTAAGGCTACCGATTGGTTAAGCCCCTTGCCGCCGGGGAAAATATCCAGCCGCTCGCTGTGCTCTGTTTCGCCGCCGTTTACAATATGGTCGAGCCGATACACATAGTCGATATTGCAGGAACCGAAATTCAGTATTTTCATAATCGCACCTCTTATCTTTAGTATACCAAAATTAACGCAAAAATAAAAGGACTGTTTCGCTTTAAAAACAGTCCTTTCACAATGACACTATAATTTTCTGCATTCAAGATAAAAGCGCTTATCGTCAGCCTCGCCCATGGAAAAAGTCTTGCGGGGGAGAGAGCCGTCCTGCCGCACCGCGTCAAAAAGCTCTTCCTTTTTCATTCCGTCAAACAAAAAGCCGAGTGCGTTTTTTGCCCCTGCCAGTTTTTTAAGGGAGTCTTCGCCGTGTATGTAGTCGATTTTAACGTCCTTGTGTGCCTTTAAGTAATCGTCCAAATAGGCTTGCAGAGTTCCCACGGCAAGTTTTGACGCGGGGCGTACCGATATTACTTTTTCGGTATTGCCGTAAACGCAGGTGAATCGCTGCGCGCCTGCTCCCTGATATTCTCCGCCGCATTTTTCTATGAAATCTTCAATGACATTTTGCGGTTCTGCGCCGAAAAGCACGCGGTAAATAGGCTCAAATTCAAGGGAAGTATCGTGTATATTCACAACCTCAACAAGCGCGTAGTGTGAGCCGCCGAGCGCCGCACATTCTTTTGCTGCGGCAAGCGAGTGATTGCCGTCTCCCACAACGAAAAGCAGGTCGCCGCCGTTTTTCCGCAAAAGCTCCTCGGTATGCCTTTCAAGCGCCGCTGCCGCCGCCTTATCGGGCGCAAAACCGCGAATATGCCCGCCGCCGCACATAAGGTCGAAATCGTAAAGACATTCAAAATTGCTTATATTATTTTGCAGCCCGCCTATAAGAATATTTTCGGGGTCATCGCAAAGCAGCATAACGTGCGGCATTTCAAGGTAAGCGCCGCGCCGTATTTCAACCCTTGCGGGTATTCTTTCCTTTACGGTTGCTTCGGTGGCGCGTATAAGCGCTTTACTGCCCTTTTCGTAGCTGTAATTATCAAGGTCGATAAGCCCCACTATGCCGCGCCGTGTTTTTCCGTTTTTAAGCGTACGCTCGGTATAAACAAAGGTGTTTTTATATTCCTTAAAAACGCCGTTTTCAAGGTAGCTTTTCATAGTCGCGTTTATTTTTGAAATTCTGTCGGCGTTATTCTCTCCCAAAAACACTTCGGGGAAAATAATATTAAAGGCAGACGGTGCGTTGCCCACCGTTTTGCGCACATTTTCCCAGTATTCGGGCTCCGATGTGTATTGGTCGCAGGCGATTACCGCCCACTTTTCGGGCTTTTCTGTCGGCAAGAGTATATCCGTCGGCATAAAAAGGTTGCTTTTCATAAATTTACCCCTTTAGTGCTCGCTGCGGTTCGGGCGGCGCATAAGGTCATTTGTAACGTTTCTTACATCCTTTCCGCCGTATAAAACCGCGTAACATTCCTCAATTATAGGCATTTCAATCTTGTATTTTCGGGCTAATGCATGCGCCATATCCGCCGCGTAGTAGCCCTCAACCGTGCCGACCTCTTTTAAAGCCTCGTCAATAGGCATACCCGCGCCCACCTTGTGCCCGAAACGGTTGTTCCGGCTGTGGCGCGAGGTGCAGGTCACTACCAAATCGCCTATACCCGTAAGCCCGGCAAAGGTGTATTCCTTAGCGCCCATACAAACGCCGAGCCTTGTCATTTCGGCAAGCCCGCGCGTTATAAGCGCCGCCTTTGAGTTATCACCCAATCCTAAACCGTCGCAAAAGCCCGCGGCTATGGCGATTATGTTTTTAAGCGCGCCGCCAAGCTCTACGCCTATAAGGTCGTCAGATGTGTAAATTCTCAAATTTTCAGCTGACATAATGCTCTGCACTATTTCCGCCGTTGTGTGCGAATCGGAAGCCGCTACAATAGATGTGGGTATTCCGCGCGCAACCTCCTCGGCGTGCGAAGGGCCCGATAATACCGCCACTCCCTTGGGGTTTTTAAGCTCGTCGCTTATCACCTGCGAAAGCCGCAGCAGCGTGCCTTTTTCAAGACCTTTTGAAACATTTACTACTATACCGTAATTTTTATACCCCGACAGCTGCGCCGCCACGCTGCGCACCGCGGTAGAGGGGGTTGCAATAATTGTAAGCGCTGCGCCCTCTACGCAGGACATATCGGTGGTAATTTTTATGCTCTCGGACAGGGTAACGCCCGCAAGCAGGCGCTCGTTAGTCCGTTTTTCCGAAAGCATTTTCACCTCTTCTTCAAAAGGCGACCATATTGTAACGTTGTTACCCGCGCCCGTTGCGGAAATTGCCAGAGCCATACCCCAGCCGCCTGCGCCCAAAACAGCAATGTCAGCCATTCTTTTTCCCTCCGAAAGTAAGCTTTTTTTCTTCGCCGCGAATCAGGCGTTTTATGTTATCCTTATGCTTTGCAAAAACAATTATTCCCATAGCAATGCTTAAAGCCGCCACAACAAATATATTACCGTCGCCCGCAAAAAATACTATAGACAGCACAACCACCGTAAGCGCCGCGGCAAGCGAGCCGAGCGATACAATTTTAGTTGTAAGCAGCACAAGCGCAAAAACGCAAAGCCCCAATATAATTGCAATAGGGCAGCACACTGCGTATATACCTACGCTTGTGGCAGCGCCCTTGCCGCCCTTAAACTGGAAGTATATAGGGAAAACATGCCCTAACATACAGGCAATGCCGCAAAGGTACGCGCCGTAAATTGGGTGTAACCAGTCAATGCCGGAGGACATGACAAGCCCGAAAATCAGCTTGCCGAAGTATGAGGCTATAAAGCCCTTTAGTGCATCGCACACAAAGGTGAGTATGCCGGGCAGAAAGCCCGCCGTGCGCATAACGTTTGTAGCGCCCGCATTGCCGCTGCCGAGGTTACGCACATCCTTTTTCAAAAAGGCTTTTGCAAATATTACCGCGAAATTTACGCTGCCTATAAAATACGCCGCTATAACAACGGCTATTGCCGCAAATACCATTATTTTTCGCCCCTTTCACGAATTACAAAGCGCACGGGAGTACCCTCAAGCCCAAAGGTTGAGCGTATCTGATTTTCCAAATAGCGCTGATACGAAAAATGGAAAAGCTCCGCCTTATTACAAAAGCAAACAAATGTTGGCGGTTTTGTGGACGCTTGGGTCATATAATAAATTTTAAGCCGCTTGCCCTTATCTGTCGGGGGTTGAACGCGTGCGGTGGCGTCGGCTAAAATATCGTTGAGCATACCTGTTGAAATGCGCATATTGTTCTGCTCGTATACATATTTAATAAGCTCAAAAAGCCTATCGACTCGCTGCCCCGTTTTGGCTGATATAAAAATTATGGGCGCGTAGGGCATAAACGAAAAATCCTTCATTAAGGATTTACGCGTGCTGTCCATTGTTCTGCCGTCCTTTGAAACGGCGTCCCACTTGTTTACGGCTATAATGCACGCCTTGCCCTGCTCAACCGCAAGCCCCGCAACCTTTGAGTCCTGCTCGGTAAAGCCCTCGGTGCCGTCTATCATAATAACGCACACGTCGGCGCGCTCTACCGCCATTTTGGCGCGTAAAACGCTGTATTTTTCAATTTTTTCTTCAACGCGGCTTTTTCTTCTCAGCCCCGCCGTATCTATAAAATTATATTTTATTCCGTCGCGCTCTATGTGGGTATCAATCGCGTCGCGCGTGGTGCCCGCAATATCGGATACCAGCGAGCGCTCTTCACCCGCGATCTGATTTATGAGTGACGATTTACCCGCGTTCGGCTTGCCTATAACGGCTACGTTGATTATATCATCGTCCTCGTCCTCAAATTCTTCCTCGGGGATATGCTCTATAACCGCGTCAAGCAGATCGCCCGTGCCGTGACCGTGAACTGAGGACACCGCAATGGGGTCGCCTATTCCGAGGTTGTAAAACTCGTAAAAATCGGGCGGCACCTCGCCTATTCCGTCACACTTATTAACACAAAGCACCACGGGCTTGCCGCTTTTTTGCAGCATTGCGGCAACCTCCGCATCCGCCGCGGTAACGCCCGCCTTTATATCGGTAACAAATATTATAGCCGACGCGGTATCAATAGCAAGCTGCGCCTGCGCGCGCATACCCGCCAGTATAACGTCGCCGCCGTCAGGCTCTATTCCGCCGGTATCAACCAGCATAAACTTTTTGCCGAGCCATTCGCCGTCGCCGTAAATACGGTCTCTTGTAACACCCGGGGTATCGTCCACAATTGAAAGACGTTTACCTATTATCTTGTTAAAAAGGGTGGATTTTCCCACATTCGGTCTGCCCACAACCGCTACAACAGGCTTTGCCATTTTTAAAGCACCTCTCTTTTATTCTGTTCCTATTATTGCCTCGGTAAGCTCATATCCGTCATTCGCAACGGGGGTTATTTTAATATTGAGCCGCTCGGACAGTTCAGTCAGCGTTATGCTGTCAAGAAACATATCGCCCTCGCTCCTAAGCATTGTGGCGGGTATCAGCAGCTCGTCGCCTAAATCCTTATCGCCTATCTGCTTTATTATATCGGTGGCGGTAACAAGCCCCGAAACGGTTATTTTACCGCCGAAAAATTCGTTTTTAATGGCGTATACGTTACATTCAAGCCCAGCGCTCTTTTCTTCACAAAGCTTTGCAACCGAGGCTATAAGCGGGTACGCCGCCTCGCCCGTTGCAAGCGATACCTTGCGGGGCGCGCCGCTTGTCGCTTCCGTATCAGCCAGCGCGTCTTCTACCTCTTTTTTCATAAGCGCCCACATTCCCACACCGTTTTCAAGCTGTAAAAAGTCGCCGTAGTATTCGGCGCTCGGCATTTCGCGCTCGGCTAAAATATAAAATTCGTCTGCCGCGTAAACCCGTCTTTCGCCGTATTTTTTCTCGCAAAAATCGCCGAAACGGTCTATTATATCAATAACCGCGCCCGCGGTTTCTTTATTAAAGGATTCAAGCTCTTCAAGCCCGTCCCTATAAGCGGTAACGCCCACGGGCACCGCTGCTATACACTCGGCGTTTTCAAGGGCGCACAGGTCTGTAAGGCTTCTTTCAAGCTCCTCGCCGTCGTTATATCCGGGGCACAGCACCAGCTGGCAGTTAAGCTTTATTCCCGCAGCGTTAAAGCGGTCTATTATAGAAAGCACTTTGCCCGCATTTTTGTTTTTCATCATTTTAACGCGCAGCTCGGGGTTGGTTGTATGCACCGATACGTTTATAGGGCTTATGTGCATTTTTATTATGCGCTCAATTTCGTGCTCGGAAATATTGGTAAGGGTTATATAATTGCCGAAAAGAAAGGAAAGGCGGGAGTCGTCGTCCTTAAAATAAAGGCTTTCGCGCATTCCGGGCGGCAGTTGGTCTATAAAGCAGAAAACGCACTTATTGCGGCAGGAGTGCTGCTTATCCATAAGGTAGGTTTCAAATTCAAGCCCCAGCTCATCGTATTCCCGCTTTTTAATTTTCGCTTTTTTAATTTTTCCCGATTCGTCAATATATTTTAAAACGGGGCGGGTCACGTCTTGATAAAATCTATAGTCCAAAACGTCAACTATTTCATTGTCGTTTATTGAAATAAGCGTATCGCCGCCGCGAAGTCCCGCTTTATCTGCCGGGCTGCCCGGGGTAACGGACGATATTACAACAGACATTCAGCCGCCTCCTTTATGTATATAAGATTAAAGCAGAGGAGGATACACTCCTCCTCTGCCCCGTTACAAGATAGACAAACGAATTACTCGCCGACCTTTACTACCTCGCGTCCGTCATAATGACCGCAGGCAGAGCAAAGTCTGTGCGGGCGCTTATATTCACCGCAATTTGAGCATCTTACCAGTGTCGGTGCGCTTATCTTCCAGACGTTGTTTCTTCTCTTATCACGTCTTGCCTTTGATGTTTTTCTCTTAGGTACTGCCATTTTTGAGCACCTCCTTAAAAAAATAAGTATTAGTCCTTCAGCAAATCGGCAAGCGCCGAAAGCCTGGGATCTATCTCTCTTTTGGGGCATCCGCATTCGCCCTCATTGAGGTTTTTACCGCACTTTTCGCAAATACCCTTGCAATTCTCTTTGCATAAATGCTTCATGGGAACGCTCACAACAACCTCGGAATATATAAGTTCGTCAAGATCAAGTTTCATATCGGGCACCGGCAGAATACTGTCGCTTTCCTCACCCTCAATAGCGGGGGCTAAAGACTTGTCTATTTTAACGGTATATTCCCTTGCCGTTTCCGTTCCGCAGCGGTCGCAGGGGGCGCTGTATTCATAAGTTATAACAGCGCTAAGCACGGTAAGGCTTGCTTTGTTAGTAACCGTACCGCTGATTTTAACGGGCTTTTTGAGCGGATAAACGCCCGAAAACTCAACGTCGCTCATATCCAAAGCATACTCAATCGGTAAGGAAGAATTTTCATTGACAAAAATGCGTTTTAAATCAAGAACCATACTTCCACCTCTATCGTCACAAAGAATATTATAGCCGTACAAAGCCCCTTTGTCAAGATATTTATTTAATTTTTTACGGTTTATTACCCGCCGTACAAAACACAAAGCCGCCGTGCGTTAAACCGAAGCAAACACACGGTAACTTTGTATAAAAAACTTATAAACGTTTCAGGTAATCCACTGCCGCCGCAATATCCCGCACGGGGTCGGCTCCTACCTCTCTTTCAACGGTTAAAAATCCGTTGTAGCCTATTTCCGATAACGCGTCGGTATACTTTTTAAACGGCACGTTACCGCTCCCGAGCGGTACCTCGCGGAAGCAATTATCCAGCCTTAAATCGCCTATACCGCCCTCGGCAAAAAAGTCATAAATGATTTTCGGGTCGGTTTTTTTAAGCATTATTCCGTCCTTGGCATGGGTATGAACAATATAATCCTTAAGCGTATAAACCGCGTTTACGGGGTCGTCCCCCGTTACCATAACCAGGTTTGCGGGGTCTAAATTTACCGCCACGCCCTTTGAAGAAAGACCGTCCAAAAATCTTTTCAGCCTGCCCGACGGCTCGGGCCCTGTTTCAACCGCAAAAAACGCTCCCGCGCTGTGCGCATAACGCGCCAACTCCTCGCAGGCGTTATGCAGTACGGAATACTCATAGGAAGTCTCATCCTCTGGCACTACCCCTATATGCGTTGTGATAATATTCGTGCCGAGCTTCAGTGCAAGGTCAACAATCCTTTTTGAACGCTCAATTTTAAGCGGGTTTTCCTCCGCCCTTGTAAATCCGTGCCCACCGAGGTCGCCGCAAACCGCCGAAACGGTAAGCCCGTTATCCTCTATAAAACGCCTGTGCTCCCGGATATCCGTATCTGTCAGATTTTCGGGTGCCATTTCCCCCTCAACTGCATAAAGCTGTATGCCGTCGGCGCCGAGTCCGGCGCATTTTAAAATACTTTCTTTAAACGGCAGCCGCAGCATATCGGAAATAATGCCTATTTTAAATTCACCGTTCATGGCAGTCACCGGGTCTTGTTTTCGGGCAGCTCCACCCAAACGCCCGGGTTATCCATTGCCTTTTTGCCGTATTCAAGCACGGTCATAACCTGCAGAGTCTCTTCGGGCGGAACACGCACTATGCCGTCCTTAAAAAATCCCACAAGATCGTTTATAAATCTCATTCCGTAATCGGTTGCGCCCTCAATCACCCTTGCACTGCCGTCGGCAAAACTTATTGCCATGCCGAAATCGCACTCGCCCAAAAGCTGCGACATTGTGGCAACGCGCCCGTCGCGGTAGCTGAAAATAAACGTGACGGTATTATCGGTACCCAAATACATTATTTTGCCGATATTAACCCCCATAAGGCATACAAGCGGCTCTATCTGATGTATTGCATAATTCGAAAATTCACCGGGTCCGCGGCTGGCTATAAACTGTATTTTACTGCGATCTATATCGGCATATTCCTCGGCGTACCTGAGCGAGGAGGTGGAAAAAAACGGCGTGTTGCCCTGTTTCCCCATTTCTATAATGCGCGCGGCGGTAGCCCTGTCGGGAGAAAAAGTTTTATCTATATATGTGCGTTTTCCGCTTGCAAGCGGAAGCCTGCACAGCTCCTCGTGCCGCTCGGGATTATCCGGCGACATTACTATAAGGCAATCGCTCTTTTCAATAACCTCTTCGGGCGAGCCTAAAAGCTCTATTCCCTGCTCCGCGCAGCACTGAGCGTTGGTTTTGCCGTTTTCATGCTCCGTTTCCGCCCATGCGCACAATATTTCCATTTCACCGCCCGACGCCTCTTTAATAAGTTTCGGGTAGCTTAAAAAATGATACTGGTCAAGATAATGGTCAATTACGCCTATTTTTATCATGGCTTTATACCTCCCTTACGCTTTAAAGCACTATTTCGCGGTGCTGTTCCGACGAATCGTAAATTGCCTGCATAATCTGGGAGGTAATTACGGCGTTATCAATATCCGCGGCGTTTGTTCTGCCCTCGGTAATGCAGTCAAGAAAATCGTCAACCTCTACCTGATAGGCGTTAGCCATTTTAAAGGAGGGCTTTGTTTCCAAAAGCGCGCCGTTTTCCGCCGACCACATTGTAAAGCCCGCGCCGTAATCAAGGCGGACGCCCGCTTTATCACCTATAAAGTCAATGAACATTTCGCTTTTTCCGATATTCTGCGCCCATGCGCCGTTAAAGGTAAGAGTGGGTCCGTCCGTGCGTATAAGTCCGGTTACGAAATCGTCCACATCATACGTTCCGTTTTCAATCGGCGGGCCTGCCCACATATCGGTATATGTATATTCCCTTATATTCCTGCCGAGTTTTGAAAAAGCCTGCCCCGAAACGGTTATCGGCTTGGGGTCGCCGCAGCAGTACATAACAAGGTCAAGAAAATGCACGCCCCAGTCTATAAGCGCGCCGCCGCCCGCAATTGCCTTTGTGGTAAAAGCGCCGCCGAGCCCGGGTATTGAGCGGTGCGAACGAAAGCTTATATAAACCTCGTAAACCTCGCCGAGTCTGCCCGCCTCAATAAGCTCTTTAATGCGGTTGACCGATGAATTAAAGCGGTTGCACACGCCTATATTGAGCAAACGTCCCGTTTCACGGCGCACCCTCTGCATTTCCAGCGCCTCGCTGTAAATTCTCGCGGCGGGCTTTTCGCAAAGCACGTCCTTTCCCGCGCGCATAAAATCAATGGAAATTGTTGAGTGAACATTATTCGGCGTGCAAACCGAAACTGCGTCAATTTCCTTGTCGTTCAGCAGCTCGCGGTAATCCGTAACCGCTCTGCCCACTCCGTATTTTTCCACCGCCGCCTCGGCTCTTTCGCGAATAATATCGCAAAAGCAGACAATCTCTGCCTTGGGGTTTGCCATGTATGCGGGAATATGCGCGCTGTTGGCAATATTACCGCAGCCTATGATTGCAACCTTGATTTTTTCCATACTTTATAACCTCCGTCAGATTTTTTTCTGCTTTGATTATACTGCCGCGGCTGCAATTAATATATAGCTGTGCCTTAGTTTTGAGTTGGCTTTATTTGTCTATTGTATTTTTCGGCATACTGCCTTGGCGAAACGCCCATCACCTTTTTAAACGACCTTGAAAAAGAGGATAAGCTATCGTAATTCAAAAGCTCGGTCAACTGCGACGGAGTCATCTCCCCGTCCCTTAAAAGCTGCGCCGCGTAATCGATCTTTTTGTATCGTATATATTCCTGCAGCGTAACCCCCGTTTTTCTTTTAAAGGTGTGCGATAAATATGTATCGCTGTACCCGAGGTGTTTCGCAATGCTGCTTATGCTCTCAATATTTTCAATATTATTATCTATATACCTTACCGCCGAATACACCGCCGCGCCCACCCCGAGGTTTACCTTTCTGTCGGGAGTCAGCGGAATACTGTCCGAAAAATTTCTTGCGGTTAAAATAATCAGCTGCTCGCAGTAGCTCGTAATAAGTTTATCGCTGTACGCGCCGTGCGAGTAAAATTCGTTAACAAGTTTCATAAACGGGTTAAGAATATCGTTGGCGGCTTTGCGGGCATAAAAAGGCTCGTTCATGTAAAATTCACGCAAGGGTCTGTATTTTTCTTTGTCGGCGCCCTTGTTTAACATAAAGCCCATATACGCGAATCTCAGCAGCGAGTTGCCCGCCGTTACAATTTTATGCAAATGCCCCGGGGAATTAACCATAACAACGCCGGGGTAAAGCCTTGTCGCTTTATTATCCGTATACGCCGTGCCCTCGCCCGAAATTACATACGTTATTTCGCAAAGCCACTGTTTATGCTCGTTTATTACAAAATTCGATTCGCAGCACAGCTCGCCTATCTGGTATAAATCAATAAACCCGCATTTAAGCGGGTGTTCCAAAAACAAATTATCAAACTGAAAATGCTTTCCGCTTAATTTGTTGATATTTTTCTTTTCCGGCATATTTCCACCCTTCTTTCGGAAAATTTCAGCTCAACGTAAAGTCAAAGTGCATTTCAAGCGCGGCGAAAAGCTTTTGCATAACCTCGTTCGCCACTTTGCGAATATCTATTTTCTTTATATAAGCAATAATTTCCCGCTGCTCTTCTTCGGGCACTCTGTAAACCAAAAGCGTAAGCGAAAGAAAGCGTTCAAGCTTTTTTTCAAGCGGAAAATGAATATTGCACTTTTCAGCCATATATCCGCGCATAATGCCCGCCGTGCCTATTTCCATTTCGTAAAAATCGCTCTCGCTGTATCCCGGAAAATGACAGCCGAAAATTTTATACAGCTCCATCGCCGTTTGCTGATGAATATATTCCGCCGTTGCCTGCACGGTATAAGCCTCTAAATAAACATCGCGCAAATTTTCGTTAAGCTCGGTCAAAACCAGTTGCAGCGCCGTTTCCGCGGCGTATGTATACACCGTCGGCAGCGTATTTCCCGCAATGCTGCGCGCCGCGCTGAACTGCCCGCTGAACATAAATTCAATCAGCTCTATCAATACGCCGTCTTTTGTGCGAAAAATGTTTTGAAACGTGCTTGCCGATACGCCCGCCTCTTTAATTATCTGACTTATTGGCGTTTGATTATACCCCTGCTCCAAAAACAAACGCACGCAAACAGAGAGTATTCTTTTTTTAGTTTCAATACTTCCTTTTCTTAACGCCACATTATCGCATCCTGTTTCCTTATATAATTGTCATCCGTATTGATTATAACAAATTTTTACATGTTTCGCAAGGGATTTTTTGTGCCGCCCATAGGTTCCCTTCTTTTGCGTTAGCAAACAGAGGAGCGGATTTTGGCTCCCTTCTTTTCGGCTTTGCCGAAACAGAGGGGACCGCCGCCGTCAGCGGCTGTCACGTTAGTGACTGAGGGGTATTTATCTAACACCTACCGTCTAACATCTAAAGTCTGACTTGTGTGGTATTTTCTAACATCTAATATCTAACATCTAACATCTAATATCTAATTTTGGTATGCATACCAATTATAACAAATATACGCAAAAAAATTACGGGATTTTCTACCAAAAAATACTGTTTAAATATTGAATTTTGAAAACATAAATGCTATAATATTCTTGATTAAGGAAACAGTTGTGCCGTTTTGAGTGAAAAGCCACCGCAAGCCTGCTTCAATAATCAAAAAGCCTGATCCGGATAATAAAAACCGATATGCGTTTTTCAACTGAAATCCGCATATTCTGTCGGATTTAAAAGGGAGGAGTAATTGAAAGATTAGTTTTCATTCGGGGCAAAAGCCCCAAAAATATTATGAAAGGATGATACAAACAATGAATAAGTCATTTATAGGCAAAAAGCTGTTAAGTTTGCTGTTGTCTGTCCTAATGTGCTTAAGTCTTATCCCGAGTGTAGCATTTGCTACAGTTGCTGAGGGTGAGACTGTAACTGTTGCCAAAATAGGCGTTACAGAGTACGATACCCTTGAAGCTGCCATAACAGCAGCAAAAGATGGTGATACCGTAACTCTGCTTGCAGATTGCAGCGGTGACGGCATTAGGGTAGACAAAAATAAATATCCAACCGGAATTACTATTGATTTTGCCAAACATTCATATACAGTAGGCGGAAAGCTTGTTGGCAGCACAGGCACGGCAAGCAACGGTTTCCAACTACTTGCGGGCAATACAATAACCATGAAAAACGGTTTTATTTACGGCGACGCGTCTGTTGCGGGTGATGATATAACCGAATGGTCGGGCGCTCCGGCTATTATGATTCAGAATTACAGCAGCCTTACATTGGATAATATGACTGTATCAGGCGGAAAACAGACTGTATACACCATTTCAAACAATAACGGTAATACTGTTATTAAGGATTCAATAATAAAAACAGGCAATGCAGATGGAATAAGCATGTATCCCTTTGCGTTTGATGTTTGCCGTTATAGTAGCTATCCTTCGGTATCTGTCACTGTTGAAGGTAATAGCGTAATTAACGGTAACATTGAAATCAGCGGCGTAATAGGCGAGGGTCAGAGCCGTCAGCTTAATATTAAAAACGGTACATTCAACGGTAAATTTAGTATTTCGGGCAATGTGCCTGCAAATATTGCTATTTCAGGCGGTACATTTACTTATGAAGTAAATCCTGATTACTGCGCTGACGGATTTATTCCCACAAAGAACGCTGATGGCACTTACGGCGTAAAATCCGGCAAATATGTAGCCGAGCTAAACGGCGTTAAATACGAAACCCTACAGGCTGCAATTGACGCGGCAGGCAGGAGACAAACTGTTACGCTCGTGTCTGACACGAAAGAAAACGTAACAATAGCAAAGCAGCTTACACTTGATCTTAACGGCTACACGCTGAACGGCGGAACCGTTAAGGGCAAACCGGCGCTTACCGTTACGGCAAGGGTCACAGTTAAAGATTCCAGCACAGCCCAAACCGGTACCATTATGCGTGAGGACACTGCAGAAAACTCCGGTGTTTCTTCACACTACGTTATTGATGTTCAGGGAGCCGGTTGGTTAACCTTTGAAGGCGGCAATGTTAAGAATAACAGCGGCAATTCGGAAGGAAAAGGAGCGTCACTTGTCCGCATAGGTGATGACAGCGTTGATAAATATCCCGGACTGAACATTAAGGGCGGTACTTTCACTCAGAATAACTTTGTTGTTATCAAGGTTGACCGCGGTGATCTCTTCCTGAACGGCGGCACAATCAACTCTGCCAACAGCTATGCGATTGAAAACTGGCTCAGAGCAACTGTCAAGGGCGGCACCGTAAACGGTACCGTATCTTCTTGGGTTTACAGCACAGGCGCTGCGTTCAGTAATCTCGAAATAAGCGGCGGTAAGGTTAACGGCAATGTTGCCTCTGTTAACTATGGAGACGCTGCCGATAAACAGGCGCGTATCTTCATTACGGGCGGCGAGATTACCGGCACACTTGGTATCTACACCTATAATAACGGACTTAATCCTATTACGGATAATACTAAGGCTACAATCAAAGTTACCGGCGGTACATTCGATAAAAATCCTACCCGCTATGTGGTTGAAAGCTCTTCAATAACTGAGGAAAGCGGCAAGTACAGCGTTGCAAAAGCTTACCTTGCAAAAGTAGGCGACACACAGTATTACACCATGGATGAGGCTTTCAAGGCTCAGACTGACAGCGGTGGTAAAGATATTGTTCTGCTGCGTGACTACGAGAAAGCCGGGACATTCAACTCCGGCAGTATAAAACGCACGGTTGATCTTAACGGTCACACATGGACTTATACCGGAACCGGTGTCAACAGCGCGGCATTTGAGATTAACCACCCTAATGCAACGCTTACGGTTAAGAACGGTAAAGTCATCAGTAATACTTTGGTCGGACTTATTCCGTCAGCAATGGGCGGTACTATAACGTATGACAACTCCACACTGATATTTGAGAACGTTGAAATGATCTCTAACGGTAACAGCGGAATTGAAACCAACGGTAACAACACAAACGATACCGTTACATTAAAGAACAGTACTCTTAATGTACCGAACGGCTTCGGAATTTATTTCCCGAGCAGCGGTGCGCTCAATATCGAAAACAGCAAGATTACTGCAAAGACTATGGGCGTTCAGGTATGCTCGGGCAGCCTGAATATAAGCAATGGCAGCACAATTAATGTAACCGGCGACCCGGTTGAAAAGACCGAAAACGACGGTGCAATTCAGGACGGCGCGGCGGTTTCCGTTGTAAACCGTCCCGGTTATAAAGGTCTCGCTAATGTTACAATTACCGGCGGCACCTTTAAATCTGCCAAAGGCGAAGCTCTTAAGGCTTATACCTGGGAGAACAAAACCGAAAGCGAATTCGGCAAGAGCAATGTTATTTCCGTTTCGGGCGGTACGTTCTCGAATGAAATTCCGAGAGACTACTGCGCAGCGGGATTAACTTCATCAAAGAATTCCGACGGCACATACACCGTAAAGGACATCACATATGTAGCAGAAGTCGGCGGCGTTAAATACGAAACCGTCAATGCGGCTATTGCAGCGGCAAATAACGGCGATACAGTAACACTGCTTTCCGACACAACCGAGGACGTTTTGATTAACAAGAGCATTACGCTTGACCTCGGCGGCAAAACGCTTACCGGCACAGGCGCCGCGAGCACAGCAGCCCTTACCATTGCCAAGGGCGCTGTTGTAACCGTTAAAAACGGCAGCATTGCAGGCACTGCAAACAGCTATTATACCATTCAGAATAACGGTACTGCTACATTTGAGGGCATAACCGCAACCGCGGGCAACACCGGCTCTTCTATGATTGACAACTTCGGCACGCTTACAATCAAGAGCGGTACATATACCGGGGGATTGGATGTTGTTAAGAATGAACCCGGAGCCGCGCTTAGTATCAGCGGCGGTACATTCACGCTTGAAAAAGGAACTTCAAAAGGCTTTACGGGAGTTATCTTCAACTACGGAAAGCTTGAGATAAGCGGCGGTACATTCATTCAGGGCGATAAGAGTGCTCCGTACGGACAGGCGCAGGTTATTCACACCGATAAGAGCAGCAGTTCTTCACCCTCTACGGTAATTACGGGCGGTACGTTCAAGAATCTGTGCACACACTCAACCGCATGGACTGTACGTGAAACAAATGCGGCTGCGGGAAGCACAAAAGTTTCCGGCGGTACATTTAATAAGAAAATTTCAGACGGATATTGTGCAGACGGCTATATCCCGACGAAAAATACCGACGGCACATACGGCGTAAAGAAAGGCAAGTACGTTGCCGCGGTCGGCAGTAAAAATTATGAAACTCTTGCAGACGCTATAAGGTTAGCCGCAAAGGGAAAAACTGTTAAACTGCTTGAAGATATAGAGGTTAACAGTACACTTTCTATTGCGAAAAATCTTATAATAGATTTAAACGGAAAAACCTTGACAGGCAAAACCGGCAGTTATATGTTCAATATAGCTGATACTGCAAGCGTTACATTTGAAAACGGTACTATTAATGTTGCCGATAACTACGGCGCTATGAATGTTTACGGTCAGCTTTCATTGCAGAATGTAAATATAGAAGGCGCAGCTATTGAAAGACCGTTATTGCTTATTAACGGAAATGCAAATGTGACCGTTGATAAGGATACCACGGTATATGCCAATGCGAATGTTAAAAATTGCTACCCGGCTATACTCTTTGAGGATTCTGAAGAGTATCATAACCCGATACTGAAAGTTTACGGTACTATCAAGGCAATAATGATGCCGGCTATTCAGGGCAACGGCGCTGATAAGGGCACTACCGACATTTATATTTATGACGGAGCCAAAGTTTTATCGAATAAACTCGCAATGTATTTGCCGCAGCTTTGCAATGTTAATATTACGGGCGGATTAGTTGAAGGCTATTGCGGAATCGGAATTAAGTCAGGCACCTTAAATATAAGCGGCGGTGAAGTAAGAGGCATTGCCAACGATGATGTTATCGGTGATGAATATTCCCAAACTAATGGCATAAGCTATGACGGCTCTGCTATTTTGATTGATTCCTACGTCGGTTATGCCGGACAGGTGAAGATTAACATTTCAGGTGACGCCGTTATTAAGAGTCTGTATTCAACTGCCATTCGTGAAATCGGTAACGACGCCAGCCAAACAAACGTAGTTGCCATTGCCATATCCGGCGGTCAGATACTCGGTGCCGACGGAAAACAAGCCGTACTTGTTCGTGAAACATCGGTATCAACGGTTTCAATTTCTGGCGGTACGTTCTCAAGCGCTGTTCCTGCCGACTGCTGTGCTGACGGATTCATTCCCAAGAATAACGGCGACGGTACTTACGGCGTTACAACTAAACCTGCTGTTACTGAAACAAAGAAACTCACGGTTACAATAGGTACCAGCGGCAAAGTAATCTATACTATCAACAACAGACTCAGCGACACATGGTATGAAAGCTTCAAAAACGGCCTGTACGAAAACGGAACCCATTTCACTGTAGAGGCTAAACCCGACGTAAATTACAAGTTCCTTTACTGGATAAACAGCGAGGGACGTATACTCAGCGAAAACCCGACTTACAGCTTCTATCTGAATGATAACGTGACGATCGAGGCGGTCTTCTACAATACTACGGTAAGCACCGCGTATGTTGTATTTAAAGATTTCGGAAACAACATTCTCGGTTCGGGCAGAGCAAATGCAGACGGCACAATAAACGTTCCCGAAGTAAGAAGCCATGCCGGATATAAATTTGTAGGCTGGTTTAATGAAAAAGGCAATCAGTATACCGTTACCGACGGTAAGATTACTGTTTCCGCTTCCTGCACCGTACTCGCCAAATATGAGGTTGATTCCGATAAGCTTTACACCGTAACGGTGGACGGCAAATTTATAGGCGAATACAAGTATGATGAGCTTGTTACCGTAACAGCCAACGTTCCTGACGGAAAGTATTTTGCGGGCTGGTACGTAGGCGATATGCTTGTAAGCTATGACGAAGTATACAAGTTCTACATTTCGGGCAATACGGCTCTTACAGCCAAATACAGCGACGAATCCGTTGAAAAAGCGCCCCTTGTTTCGCTGATTGTAAGCGAGAGAAACACTGTAAGCGCAAACGAACAGTATATTGTAATTACCGCTGCTTGGAATATTGATTCCGGGAATGAAATTTCCGCTGCGGGTATACTTTACACGGCGGACGCCAACAAACAAGATAAGCTTACGCTTGAAAACGCGGCAGAAGACGGCGACGTTTACAGAAGCGACTCAGTAGCTCCCGATAAGGACAAACTGAGCAATAACGGTTCTTATAAATATACTTTGACATTAAGAAACGCTTATACATCAAAGAATATTTATGCTGTAGCTTATGTTACTTATGTTGACGGCAACGGCAATTCAGTGACAATATACACAATAATTCAGATATGCGCAGCATAACGAGCCGGTAGAAAGGAATGTATAAATTAATGAAGAAAACATTTGAATCGGCAGAGCTTGAAGTAGTTGCTCTCGCAGTAGATGATATTGTTACCGCAAGCCCCGAAAGCCCGGATCATGGTGCGGGCGAACTCGGCTGAACCGAAGAAATTTAAATCTTCAAATTTTTAAAGTACCGCCGCGTTAAAGCGGCGGTACAGGCTTAAACCACCGCCCCGACGGTATTTTGCACTGTCGGGGCG